>DATILC010000235.1:0-39364 GCA_035476855.1 Solimonas sp.
TTCAACGTCACCATCTCCAACGTGCCGGGTCCGCAGCAGCCGCTGTACCTGCGTGGTGCACGGATGGTCGCCAACTACCCGGTGTCACTGGTCACCCACGGCCAGGGCATCAACATCACCTGCCAGGGCTATGCCGACACCCTGAGCTTCGGCTTCGTCGCCTGCCGCGACACGCTGCCGCACATGCAGCGCATCGCGGTCTACACCGGCGAGGCGCTGGAGGAGGTGGAGGCGGCGGTCTACGGCGCGGCCAAGCGCAAGCGCGGCTGAGGTCGCTGCGATGGCTGTCCGGCAATGACACGCCGCTGTCCGGCCCGGACCCTGCCACTGGCCTGATACCTGCAGGAATCTAGGCGCAACCAGGCTTCAGTGCGCGGGCTACAGCCTTGCGATGGATGCCTGGACTGGTCGCAGGAGAGCGGCGGTCTGCCACGGCAGCCCGTCCACCGAAGGCGCAATCTCCCATGAACGCTCAGGTACCTGTACTGCGACCAGGCACATAGCCGTCTGGAGAGCGATCCATGTCCGCAACGGGATGGATCCGCCGAAGAAGCAACGCAGGTTCGCCCTGCGGAAACTCTCAGGCCCAAGGACAGGGGGAGCGGCACTGGACCAGCCCATCGGGGCTGTCGGTGCCGTTCCTCCGTTGCCCTTGCGGGAGCATTGCCATGAGAGTCATCGTTCTGGGTGCGGGCGTGGTTGGCGTGACCACGGCGTACTACCTCAATCGCCGCGGCTGCGAGGTCACCGTCCTCGATCGCCAGGCTCTGCCTGCCGCGGAAACCAGCTTCGCCAACGGCGGCCAGGTGTCGGTCAGCCATGCCGAGCCCTGGGCCAATCCGGGTGCGCCGTGGAAGACGCTGAAGTGGCTGCTGCGCGACGATGCGCCGCTGCTGTTCCGGCCGCGCTTCGATCCTCGCCAGTGGTGGTGGGGGCTGAGCTTCCTGCACGAATGCCTGCCCTGGCGCACGCGCCACAACATCCGCCAGATCGTGCGGCTCGGCACCTACAGCCGCGATCAGTTGCAGCAGCTGCGCCGTGACACCGGCCTGCAGTACGATCAGCGCACGCAGGGCATCCTGCATTTCTACACCAGCGCACGCGAGTTCGACGCGGCGCTGGCGCCGACCAAGCAGATGCAGGAGCTGGGCTGCGACCGCCGACTGATTTCCGCCGACGAGGCGGTGGCGCTGGAACCCGCGCTGCGCCATATCCGGCCGCAGCTGGCGGGGGCGACCTATACCGCGGCCGACGAATCCGGTGACGCGCAGCTGTTCACCCGCGAGCTGGCAAAGCTCTGCGCCTCACGCGGCGTGAAGTTCCTGATGAACCACCAGGTCACCGCACTGCGCACCAGCGGCGGGCAGCTGCACCATGTCGAGGCAACCGACGCCGAAGGGCGTTACCTGCAGCTGCAGGCCCATGCCTACGTCATGGCGCTGGGCAGTTTCAGCCCCCTGTTAGCGCAGCAGCTCGGGCTGCGGCTCAACATCTATCCGGCCAAGGGTTACTCGGTGACGATGCCGGTGCGCGACGAGAGCATGGCGCACCAGGTCTCGCTGACCGACGACGAGTACAAGCTGGTGTTCTCGCGCCTGGGCGATCGCCTGCGCGTCGCCGGCACCGCCGAACTCAACGGCTACGACCGCAATCTCGATCCGGTGCGCTGCGAGGCGATCGTGCGCCGCGTCGAGCAGCTGTTCCCCGGCGCCGGCGACAGTTCGAAGGCGCAGTTCTGGACTGGCCTGCGTCCGGCGACGCCGTCGAACCTGCCCTACATCGGCCTCAGCCGGGTGCCGAACCTGTACCTCAACACCGGCCACGGCACGCTGGGCTGGACCCATGCCTGCGGTTCCGGCAGCGCCATCGCCGACATCGTCTGCGGGCGCCGGCCGGAACTCGACTATGCCTACACCGGCCTGCCTGCCGCGGTCGACGGCCTCGTACAACCCAGCCCTTGAAAGGAAGCCTCATGAGTCTGCTGCGTACCAAGCACATCGTGCCCCACAGCGATACCGGACTGAGGCGCTGCCTCAGCGCCACCGACCTGACCCTGCTCGGCATCGGCTGCATCATCGGTGCCGGGATCTTCGTGCTCACCGGCATTGCTGCCGCGACGCATGCGGGCCCGGCGATCGTGCTGTCCTATGTCGTCGCCGGACTGGCCTGTGCCTTCGCGGCACTGTCCTACGCCGAGCTGTCGTCCAGCATCGGTGGTTGCGGCAGTGCCTACGGCTATGCCTATGCCAGCGTCGGCGAGCTGCCGGCCTGGATCATCGGCTGGGCGCTGATCCTGGAATACGGCGTGGCCACCGCGACCGTGGCGATCGGCTGGGCCGGCTACTTCAACAACGCGCTGCAGGCCGTGGGGCTGCATCTGCCGGCAGCGCTGCTGCACGCGCCGCACGAGGGCGGGCTGATCAACCTGCCGGCGGCAGCGATCGTCGGCCTGCTGGCCATCCTGCTGGTGATCGGCGTGCGCGAATCGGCGCGCTTCAATGCGGTGATGGTGCTGGTGAAGCTGCTGGCGATCGCGCTGTTCATCGGCATCGCCGCGTTTCATGTCGAGCCAGCGCACTGGACGCCGTTCGTGCCCTTTGGCTGGGGCGGTGTCATGACCGGTGCGGCAACGATCTTCTTCGCCTACATCGGCTTCGACGCGGTCTCCACCGCGGCCGACGAGGCGGTCAACCCGCAGCGCGACGTGCCGATTGGCATCCTCGCCTCGCTGGCGATCTGCACGGTGATCTACATCGTCGTCGCCGGCCTGCTGACCGGGGTGGCGCACTACGACACGCTCAACAACCCCTCGCCGGTGGCGCAGGTGCTGCTGGGCCTGGGCTACAAGTGGGCCTCGGCGCTGATTGCCGCCGGCGCCATCGCGGGTCTGACGACGGTGATGCTGGTGCTGTTCTTCGGCCTGACCCGCATCTTCCTGGCGATGTCGCGCGACGGCCTGCTGCCGCCGGGATTTTCGCGCCTGCACCCGAAGACGCAGACGCCGGTGCGGGTGATCCTCGCCAGCGCCGTGCTGATCGCGGCGATCGCCGGCTTCACGCCGATCGGCCAGGTCGCCGAGCTGACCAACATCGGCACGCTGGCGGCCTTCGCGATGGTCTGCCTCGGCGTCATCGTCTCGCGCCGCACCCGCCCGGACCTGCCGCGGCCGTTCCGCGTGCCGTTCTACCCACTGGTGCCGGTGCTGGGCATGGTCGCCTGCCTGGCGCTGATGCTGAGCCTGCCGGCGGCGACCTGGCTGCGCTTCGGCCTGT
Organism: Solimonas sp.; assembly: GCA_035476855.1. Taxonomy (GTDB): domain Bacteria; phylum Pseudomonadota; class Gammaproteobacteria; order Nevskiales; family Nevskiaceae; genus Solimonas_A. The sequence goes on from DATILC010000235.1 coordinate 3,273, forward strand.
GGATGCTGCTGGGGCTGGCCCTGTACTTCCTGCACGCACGCCGCCACAGCCACCTCGGGCGCCCCTGTCCGCCGGCGACCTCCACACCGTCCGCTAATGATCTGCCGCCGACCCTGGCTGAATCCTTAGCATTGCCGCATAAGATGGCGACTGGGACTCCCTGCGCCGCAACCAAGGAGCGAGGCGCGTGAGGATGACAGTCAGCAGGGCGATGCAGGCACGGCGGCTACCGGCCCTGGGGCTGGCACTCTCGCTGGCTGCCCTCTTGGCCCCGGGCACTGCCATGGCGGTCGAGTTCGAGCTGGGAGAGACCGGTGTCACCGCCAACCTGCGGACCGAGCTGTCGGTCGGTGCGCGCTGGCGCATGCAGGATCGCGATTCGCGGCTGCTCGGCAAGCTCAACGTCGACGGCCAGCAGCAGCTCTGCGGCGTCGAGGGTGCGGATTGCCTCGGCGTTGATGGCAACGAGCGTTTCAAGAACGCGCCCGGCAACGTGCTGCAGGACTACGACAACGGCAACCTCAACTACGACAAGCACGACCTGGTCCAGGCCAGTTCGCGCTTCAGTGCCAAGCTGGGCCTGAGCTACGAGGACTATGGCCTGTTCGTGCGCGGCATCGCCTGGTACGACCCGGTCAACGCCGACTTCGACCAGTCCCATCCCGACACCACCTTCCAGCCGGCCAGCACGCAGCGGCCGCAGTCCGTGGTGGGCGAGATTGCCGAGCGCTACGAGTTGATGGAGGCCTATGTCTACGGCAGTCTGCCGTTCTTCGCCGACGAGACCCTGAACCTGCGCCTCGGCAACCAGATCGTCTACTGGGGCGAGAGCAACTTCCTGGTGCTCAACAGCCTCAACACGGTCAACCCGCCCAGCGCCAACCGCGTGGAATTCGTCGGCAGCAACCAGGACGAAATCTTCACGTCGGTGCCGATGCTGCTGGCCTCGACCCAGATGTTCGATGTGGAAGCCGAGCTGTTCTACCAGTTCGGCTGGGAGCCGATCGAACTGGAGCCGGTCGGCAGCTACTACTCGACCGCGGACAACATCGGCGCCGGCGGCAATTTCGCGCATCTGGACGGCAAGGTCTCCGAAGACCCGATGAATCTGGCCGCGCCCAACGGCCCGCTGTCCCAGGCCGGCCGTACGTTCTACCGCACGGGCGACCGCGAGCCCGGTGAAGGCGGCCAGTACGGCGTCCGCTTCAAGTACTTCGCCGAGACGCTGGGCGAGGGCACCACCTTCGGCCTGTATTTCGCGAATTACCACAGCCGCCTGCCGGTTGCGAGCTTCGTGGCCGCGCAGGAATCGTCCTGCCGCGCCGCGCCGGAGGCGCTGGACGCCGTGCCCGGCGGTGCCGCCGTGCTGCCGTTCTGCCTGCTGGGCGAGCCGATCCCGGTCGACACGATCCAGTACTTCCTGGAGTACCCCGAGGACGTGCAGATGTTCGGCGTCAGCGCGGTGACCACGGCCGGCGTCTGGGCCTTCCAGTTCGAGTACGCCTACCGTCCCAACCTGCCGGTGCAGGTCGACGACGTCGACCTGGTCTATGCGGCTCTGCAGCCGGCCTTCCCGCGCCAGGACGTGCAGGCGATTGTCGCGACCATCCCCGGCGTGCGCCACGCCGTGCCGGACTACGTCGAGACCCGCTATCGCGGGCACACGGTCCGACCGGGCGACATCGTGCGCGGCTACGAGCGCCTGAAGGTCGGCCAGCTCAACCTCAACGCGCTGCTGCTGACGCCGACCAATCCCTTCGGCGCCAGCCAGGTCACGCTGCTGGTCGAGGCCGGGCTGACGCATGTGCTGGATTTCCCCTCGCTGGACCAGATCCAGTTCGACGGGCCCGGCACCAGCAACCACTACAGCGCGGCGATCGATGGCACTGGCGACCCGACTGGCCAGACGGATCCGAACCGCACCAACGTCACGCAGCAGACCGACGGCTTCGCCACCGAGTACAGCTGGGGCTACCACCTGTACTCGGAGCTGGAGTATCCCGACCTGCTGTTCGGCCTGACCTTCAAGCCGATCCTGCATTTCGGTCACGACGTCAGCGGCACCGCGCCCGGCAATGGCGGCAACTTCATCGAAGGGCGCCAGCAGGCTGACGTCGCGCTCAACGTGCGCGCCACCGAGTTGTGGAGTGCCCAGCTGCAGTACACCTGGTACCGCGGCGCCGGCGAGTTCAACCTGCTGCGTGATCGCGACAACGCCTCGCTGTTCGTCCAGCTCAATTTCTGATATTTCGCGGAGCATCCGCGAGGAGTACGCCATGAAGCGCATCATCTTCACTGTACTGGCCTTGGTGCTTTCCGCACCGATCGCCTCGGCCAAGGTGCCGGAATCCGAGGCGCAGGCGCTGAAAAACGGCACGCTGACGCCGCTGGGCGCGGACAAGAAAGCCAACGCCGACGGCACGATCCCGGCATGGGACGGTGGCCTCAAGGCGGCGCCGGCAGGCTGGGGCGGCAACGGCAAGCGCCTGGTCGATCCCTACGCGGACGACAAGCCGCTGTTCACGATCAGCGCGGAAAACCTGGCGCAGTACAAGGCGAAACTGACGCCCGGTCAGCTCGCGCTGTTCGCGCGTTATCCCAAGACCTACAGGATGCCGGTATACCCGACGCGGCGCAGCGTCTACAACGCCCCGTACATCTACGACGCCACCTACCAGAACGCGCTGAACTCGGTGCTGGCCGAGGGCAGCGATGCCTTCCAGGGCGGCGCGATGGGCGTTCCCTTCCCGCTACCCAAGAGCGGGGCTGAAGTTATCTGGAACCAGAAGCTGAAGCACTCCGGCTACAGCTTCCGCCGCTGGAATTCGCAGCTGTCGGTCAGCGCGGAAGGCAAGTTCACCGAGACGCGGCTGCGCGAGGACAACCTGGCGCCTTACATCGAAAAGGGCATGACCCCGGCGCGACTCAACGACCTGATGGCGGTCTACTTCCTTCAGGTGGTCAAGTCGCCGCCGCGCATTGCCGGCACGGTCAACCTGGCCCTGTCGCCGATGGACCAGAAGAAGTCGCCGCAGATCGTGTTCCAGTACAACCCGGGACAGAAGCGCGTGCGCCGCGCGCCGGCAGTGGCCTATGACGCGCCGGATCCCGGCACCGACGGCCTGACGACGGTGGACCAGATCGACATGTTCAACGGCCCCCTGGACCGCTACAGCTGGAAGCTGGTCGGCAAGAAGGAGCTGTACATTCCCTACAACTCCTACCAGCTGCACAGCGACCAGCTGAAGTACAAGGACCTGGTGCGCCCCGGCCATCTCAACCCCGAGCACGCGCGCTACGAGCTGCACCGCGTCTGGGTGGTGGAAGCCACGCTGAAGCAGGGCACCAGCCATGCCTACGCGCGCCGCACCTTCTACCAGGAAGAGGACTCCTGGAGCCTGGTGCTGACCGACCTCTACGATGCCCGCGGCCAGCTGTGGCGCGCGCAGGAAGCGCACACGGTGATGTATTACGACCCGGCGGACCCGCACATCATCACCGCCGGCGAAGTGGCCTACGACCTGCAGTCCGGTCGCTACGCCCTGGCGGCGTTCAGCAACGAGGCGGACGAGTTCAAGCACATGAGCTTCCCCAAGAACCACTTCGAGCAGTCGAACATGGAGAAGGCGGGCGGCGGCGGCTGAGGGTTGTCGCATCGCAGTGTGATTGGCAGGTTCACGACATTGCAGCCGATGGCTGCTTCAGAAATTCAATTCGGGATACGGACAACTGTGAAGCAGGAAAAGAAAGCGGCATTGATCACCGGCGCATCCAGCGGCCTGGGGGCAGAGTTCGCCCGCCTGTTTGCCAGCGACGGCGTGAGCCTCGTGCTGACCTCCTCGCCCCGCAGCGAATCCGCGCTGTCGGAACTGGCGGGAGAGCTGCGGCGCAGTTTCGGCATCGAGGTGTTCACGCTGTCGGTCGACCTTGCCCGGGAAGGCGCAGCCGATGAGATCCGTGCCTACGTCAGGCAGCAGAACATCGATATCGACTACCTGGTGAACAATGCGGGCTACGGCATCGTCGGTCTGAAAATGCAGGACTACGACCGCGAGACGTTTCTGTCCATGCTGCGCGTGAACATGATGGCGCTGTCGGAATTGACCATGCTGTTCCTGCCCGGCATGGTCAGCCGGAAAAGAGGCGCCATCCTCAACGTCAGTTCGATTGCCGGCTATGTCGTTCCGCACGGCCTGGAGGCTGGCTATGCTGCTTCCAAGGCCTACGTGGTCAGCCTGTCGGAGGCGCTGGCCGACGATCTCGCCGGAACGGGCGTCACCTGCACGCATCTCGCCCCCGGTCCTACCCGAACGAATTTCTTCAGTACGGCCGGTCTGGAGAATGACCGGCGCCTCAAATCGCTCTACATGAGCGCCCCCGAAGTGGCCTTGGCCGGCTACAAGGCCATGAAAGCCGGCAAGCCCGCGGTCATTCCGGGCCTGGGCAACAAGTTCATGACCTGGGCGGCACGGCTCTCTCCCTCCAGGAAGTTGGTCGCCCGGTTGTCCGGGCGTATCGTGTCGCGGGAATAGTCCACGCTGCTTTTGCTGCCTGAGAACAGTCGTCCGCCGTCGCCAGAATCGTGAGAGTACCTGCAGGAAGAGCATGAAGATGAAGATCCAGAAAGACCTGCCGACGGCAGCGCTGGTTTTGCTGCTGACGGCGCTTACGGCCTGCAGCGGCCGCAGCTCGGCACCGGAGGCTGGGGCGGGGGGCTCGGCAGCGGTCACCGATCGTCAGCGGGCGCAGTGCGTGATGAAGAGCCCGTATCTTCAGGTCGGCGCCGGCCTCGACGCTCCGGGACGCCTGGAAGTGCCGGTGCCGGCTGTCGGCCTGCCGGCGACCTGCAAGGGCAATACGCAGTTCCGTTTCGGCTCGGGCATCTACGACATCACCGGCGTGGTCGCGAATACCAGCGGCATGGGCTGGGAAAATCCGGCGCAGGTCTTCGGCGGCATCCACACGCGCCAGTACGCCCGCGCCTTCGCGATCGAGTCGCCCTGCAACGGCAAGCGCGTGATGGTCATCGTCGCCGACCTCGGCATCATGCCCGGCGCGCTGCGCCTGCATGCGCTGGAAGCCATTGCCGCCGATCCGGAGCTGGCTGGCCGCTACGGCCCCGACAACCTGATGCTGTCGGCCACGCACACCCACCAGGGGCCGGCCGGCTACTCGCACTTCCTCGCGCACAACCTGCTGCACTTCGGTCTCGACAACGACACCTTCCGCGTCACTGCCGACGGCATCGTCCAGGCCCTCAAGCTGGCCGATGCAAACCTGCGCGCGCATCCGGACACCGCCGCCATCAGGCTCGCCAGCGGCGAACTGCTCGACACCAGCATCCAGCGCTCGGCACCGGCCTACGAGATGAATCCCGAGGCCGAGCGTCGCGAGTTCCTCAACGCGCGTGGCGAGGAGGTTCGCAACAACAAGCGCGCCGTGCAGCTGAACCTGGTGCGTGCGAACGGCTCTGCAGTCGGCATCCTCAACTGGTTCGGCGTGCATGGCACCGTGGTGGGCGAAAACCTCAAGCTGGTCAGCTCCGACAACAAGGGCTACGCCTCGTTGGGCTTCGAGCGGATCATGAAGACCGACTGCCGCGCCGCGTCTGGCGTCGACAGCTTTGTCGCCGCCTTCCCGCAGGCCGACCAGGGCGATGCCTCGCCGAACATCTTCATCCTCGAGCGCCCCTATCCCGATCCGACGCGCGGTGGCGGTGCGGATGATTACGAGTCCAACGCGATCTCGGGCACCAAGCACATCGCCAAGGCGCTGGAGCTGTACGCGCGCGGCGCGGCGCTGTCCGGCCCGGTCGACTTCCGCCTGTTCCATGTGAAGATGGATGATGTCGAGGTCACCGACCCGGTCGTGCTGGCCAGCCTGAAGCATCCGGCGGAGATGGACGCAGCGGTCAAGCGCACCTGCTCTCCGGCACTGGGCCCGTCCTTCGCTGCCGGTGCCGAAGACGGTCCGGGCCCGGCGGTCGAGGGCGTCAGCTGCAGCTCCGGCCTCGATGTCATCGCCGCCGCCGCCGCGGATTTCCAGACGCTACTGGCGATCCAGCCGCCGGAGGGCCTCAGCGGTTTTCCGCCGAACGTCCTGCCGCTGAACCTGGTGTCCGCCGTGGCGATGTGCCAGCTCAAGCTGCTGCCGCCGACGCCGCTGCTCGACTACAGCTGCCAGGCCGAGAAGCCGGTGGCGCTGCCGCTGACGGCCGCCGAGCCGGTCGTGCTGCCGTTGCAGATCCTGCGCCTCGGCAACCTCGCGCTGATCGGCCTGCCCTGGGAAGTGCCGACGATGTCGGCGCGCCGCATCCGCAAGCAGATGCTCGACGTGCTTGCGCCAGCCGGCGTCGACACGGTGGTGATCGCGCCGCTGACCAACGACTTCGTTCACTACCTGCCGACGCGCGAGGAGTACGCCTCGCAGCAGTACGAGGGTGCCTCCGACATCTTCGGCCCCTGGACGCTGGCCGCCGTGCAACAGGAACTCCGCAAGCTCGCGATCACGCTGCGTGACGGCAGCCCCGCGCCGGACGGCCCGGACTATGTCGATGGCAATCCGATCCTGCCGCGCACGCCCTACGTCGCCGGTGATCTGCCGCTACCGCGCGCCTTCGGCACGCTGGTGACGGACGTGCCGGCCACTGCTGTGCCCGGCGACACCATCACCGCCGAGTTCCAGTCAGGCCATCCGCGCAACGACCTGCGCACGCAGGAAAGCTACGTCTACGCCGAGCGCCAGAAGGCCGATGGCGAATGGGAGGTGGTCGCAGAGGACCGCGATCCGGAACTGTGGTTCGTGTGGAAGCCGGCGATTCCGCAGCCGCTGCCGATCGACCTGCCCGTGGTCGGCGGCGGTTTGATGTCGACCGCCGACGCGGTCTGGCATATCCCGAAGAACATGCCCGCCGGCACCTACCGCCTGCGCATGGAAGGCGCGGCGCAGACGCTGGTGCTGCCGAAGGCTTCGTATACCGGACTGTCCAGTCCATTCACGATCGCGGGACCGGTATCGGATTGTCCGTAGCGGCACAGCGGTATCCATGACGAAGCGGCCGGCACCCCGAAACCGGGGGACACGGCCGCCGTGCATCACTGACGAGGAGAGTTGGATGAGGTTCCTGCGAGCCCTGTCGCGGCTGGCCATGATTTTGTGCCTGGCCGGCTGTGGTGCCGGCAGCGAATCGCCTGCCGAGGCCCGGGGCGACAAGGCCTGGGTCGGTGCCTGGATGGCGGCACAGGGCGTCAGCGACCTGCAGGGATTCACCGACCAGTCGCTGCGCATGATCCTGCAGTCGCACCAGGGCGGTTCGACCCTGCGCCTGCGCTTTGCCAACCACTACGGCCAATCGCCGGTGACCCTGGAGAGCGTCCACATCGGCCGGCGCGGCGAGGGCGCTGCTGTGGTCACGGGGACTCAGGTGGCCGTCCGCTTCAGCGGCGCCAGCTCCCTGTCGCTGGCGCCGGGAGAGGAAGTGCGCAGCGACCCGCTGCGTTTCGACCTCGCTCCGTTCGAGGACCTGGCCGTGAGCTTCCACCTGTCCGGCGCGACCGGTGCCGCCAGTTCGCACAGCGAGGCCTTGCAGACGTCCTATACCACCGCGCGCGGCACGGGTGATCGTGCTGCCGACGAATCCGCCACGGCCTATACCGAAACGAGGTCGCATTGGTACTACCTGACCGGCATCGATGTGCAGGCCGGGCCTGCGACAGCTGCGGTGATCGCCCTTGGCGATTCCATCACCGATGGCTCCGGGAACTTCTTCCAGATCACCAAACCCGGTGACGGCCACCATGAGCGCAACGGCCGCTGGCCGGATGTGCTCGCGCGGCGGATGGCTGCAGTTCCGGCTTACGCGCAGTACTCGGTGCTCAATGCCGGCATCGGCGGCAACCGCCTGCTGACCGATGCTCCCTTTGGGATTCACGACCCGCTGTTCGGCGCCGGCGACAGCGCGCTGCGCCGCCTGCAACGCGATGTCCTGGATGTGCCCGGTGCCTGCACCGTGATCGTATTGATCGGCATCAACGACATCGGCATCCCGCTGCTGGGGCGGCCGCCGCTGGCGCCCTTCGCCAGTGCCGACGAGATGATCGCCGGCTACCGCGAGATCATCCGGCGCGCCCACGAGCGTGGTCTGCGGGTTCTCGGTGGAACACTGACGCCAACGATCTTCCTGCTTCACGGCGAGCCGCTGCGGACCGGGGTGCGCGCTGCGGTCAACGAGTGGATTCGCAATAGCGGCGAATACGATGGTGTCATCGACTTCGATGCGGCAGTGCGCGACCCGGATCAGCCGGAGCGGCTACGGCCGGAGTTCAGCAGCGGCGACGGCCTGCATCCGAGCCTGGCGGGCTATGAGGCGATGGGGCAGGCGATCGACCTGTCGGTGATGGGCTGTGGTCCGGGTAGGTACAGGCAATGAGACAGCATTCGCCGCCCCAATGGGTCGTATTTACCTGCCTGACTGTCGCCGCGACGACAGTCAGGCGCCTGCCGAAGGCAGCAAGCTGCAGCACATGTAAACAACGGCAGTCGGCACCCATTGCCAGGGGGCAGGGCGGTGGCATGACCGCAGGACGAGGAACGAGGATGAGGGGAAGACAAATGCGGTCCACCTTTGCAGGTGCGCTGCTCGCGCTGTCTGTCTGCGCCGAAGCTACCGCGGCGGCGGCCGCCGAACCCGTGCTGCGTGATGTCGTCGTCGTCGGCAGCAACTGGGACGGCACTGCCGAGATCTTCGATCCGAAGACCTTCGAGACGCTGAAGAAGATCAACCTCGTGCCGGACCGCGCGGAGCGGATCAAGGAGATCGAGGGCAGCAGCCTCAGGCGCCGCTTCATCTACTGGTTCACGCGCACGGTGCCGGGCGAGGGCCACGACCAGCTGGTCGATGACCTGTTCCCGTCGAAGGATGGCCGCTACATCTACGCCTCACGCCCGAGCTTCTCGGATGCGATCGCGCTGGAGGTGAGCAGCGGCAAGATCGTGTGGCGCACGCCGATCCCGGGCGGTCGCTCAGACCATGCCGGCCTCTCGCCGGACGGCAAGGTCTTCCTGGTGTCGGGTTCGGTGGCGCGCAAGGCCTACGCGATCGACACCGTGACCGGCCGGATCATCCGCGAGTACGAATCCGGCGACCAGCCGCACGAGAACAACTACTCGAAGGACGGCAAGCGCATCTATCACGCCAGCATCGGCGCGCCGTTCGTGTGGACCACCTCCGCCTGGCTCGACGGGCTCAAGGGCGACCGCTGGTTCATCATCTGGGATGCCGCCACCGGCAAGACCCTCAAGCGCATCGACATGGCGCCGAAGCTCAAGGAGTTTCTCGGCGAGCGCTGGCTCGATTCGGCGGTGCGACCGATGGCGGTGGCGCCTGACGAGCGCTACGTCTACATGCAGATCTCGTTCTTCCACGGCTTCTTCGAGTACGACCTGCAGACCGACAAGATCACGCGCAAGGTCGACCTGCCGGTGCCGGAGGAGATCCGACAGCGACCCTATCGCAAGTACCAGCTGAACTCGGCGCACCACGGCCTGGCGATCAACCATGCGGGTACCAAGCTCTGCGCCGCCGGCACCATGGATGGCTACGTCGCGATCGTGGACCGCGCAACGTTCAAGTACGACATCATCACACTGTCCAGGGAACCGCTGGGCTCCAAGCCCTACTGGGCCACCGAGAGCGCGGACGGCAGGCACTGCTACGTCTCGGTCAGCGAGCAGGACCGCGTGGTGGTGATCGACTTCGAGACCGCCAAGGAAATCGCCAGCGTGAAGGTTGGCGATCATCCGCAGCGCGTGCGTACCGGCAAGTTGTTGCTGCCCTAGCGTCGGCAGCCTTTTGGAACTGGACTCATGAAAGCAAGAAATCTTCTGGCCCTGTGGCTCGCCGCGCTGTGCGCCGCTTGCGGCAGCAGCGGCGGCGTGTCGACAGACAGCGGCACGGCCGCCACGCCCAAGGACGGCTGGGTCGGCGCCTGGGCCGCTGCGCCCTACGGCCCGTACCCGCTGGGTCCACTGAGCGGTGTGCTGCCGATCCCGATTCCCGCAGAAATTCCGCTGCCGCCGATCCCCAGCTATCTGCCGGGCAACCAGGCGGTGGACCAGAGCTTCCGCATGATCGTGCGCCCGACCCTGGGCGGCGAGACGCTGCGCCTGCGCCTGTCGAACCTGGTCGGTGACCGGCCGCTGCACATCGGCCCGGTGCAGGTCGCGCGGCGTCTGCTGGGCCCGGCGATCCTGCCCGGCAGCAGTCGTGCCGTGCTGTTCGGCGGCCAGCCGGAAGTGACGATCGCGCCGGGTGCCGAAGCGATCAGCGATGCGGTCGACCTGGCCTACACGGCAGGTAGCGATCTTGCCGTGTCCTTCCACGTCATCGGCGAGAGTGGCCCGATCACCTGGCATGCGGTGTCCTTCGCGTTGAGCTACGTCGGCCTGCCGAATGCCAGCGACACGACCGGCGATCTTAGCGGCCTGACGTTCCCGCAGCCGACGATGGGCTGGTTCTTCCTCAGCGGCATCGACGTCCTCGCGCCGGATTCGCCGGGCGCGATCGTCGCGATCGGCGACTCGATCACCGACGGCGCCTATTCCGTGCCCGAGACCAACACGCGCTGGCCGGATTTCTTTGCGCAGCGCCTGCAGCGCGCCGGTATCGAGATGGGCGTGCTCAACCAGGGCATCAACAGCAACACCGTCACCCGCGAGGCCGTGGACACGGTCAGCGCCTACCAGGGCCAGCCAGCGGTCGATCGCTTCGATCGCGACGTGCTCGACCGGGCGGGCGTGCGCTCGGTGCTGATCTTCGAGGGCACCAATGATCTCGGCGCGGGCAGGGCAGCCGAGGAGATCCATGCGGGCATCCGCGATCTCAGCGATCGCGCACACGCCGCCGGACTCTGTGTCGTCGTCGGACTCATCCCGCCGCGCCTGGACGTGATCCCGCCGTTGTTCAGCTGGGACCTGGCGACGATGGAGCCGCAGCGACAGCGCCTCAACGAACTGATCCGCGCCGACACGAGTTTCGACGCGCTCGCCGACTTCGAGGCGGCACTGGCACTGCCAGGCATGCCGTCGCTGCCGAATGTCGCGCTGTACTTCCCCGACCTGCTGCATCCGAATTCCCTCGGCTTCGCCGCGATGGCGCAGGCCGTGCCGCTGGAAGCGCTGGTGCCGCCGCCAGCGGGCCATTGCACGCGATAAGGAGACCAGGGCATGACACAGCTTTCCGGCAAGGTGGTGTGGATCACCGGCGCCTCCAGCGGCATCGGCGAGGGGCTGGCGCAGCAGGCCGCGCAGCGCGGCGCGAAGCTGGTGCTGAGCTCGCGGCGCGAAAGCGAGCTGGAGCGTGTGCGCAAGGCGCTGCCACGACCGCAGGAGGTCGCGGTGCTGCCGCTGGACCTGGCGCAGCTGGATGCGGCCGACGCCGTGCGTCGCGCCGCTGCGTTCTTCGGCCCGGTCGACGTGCTCGCCAACAACGCAGGCATCTCGCAGCGCACGACCGCGCTGGAGACGCCGATGGCGGCCTATCGCCAGATCATGGAAGTGGACTTCTTCGCGCCGGTGGCACTGACCCAGGCACTGCTGCCGGGCATGCTGGCGCGCGGGGCAGGGCACGTGGTCGTCGTCAGCAGTGTGTTCGGCCACATCGCGATGGCAAGGCGCACCGGCTATGCCGCGGCCAAGCATGCGCTGCACGGCTGGTACGACAGCGCGCGCATCGAGCTGGGCAACCAGGGCATCCGCTTCACGCTGGCCTGCCCGGGCTTCGTCAACACCAATGTCTCCGCCAACGCGCTGGGGCCGGACGGCAAGCCCTGGGGAAAAGTCGACAAGGAGATCGGCCATGGCATGGCGCCGGCGGCCTGTGCCGAGCGCATCTGGCGCGCGGTCGAGCAGGACCGCTACGAGGCGATGATCGCCGGCAAGGAAGCGATCGCGGTGTACATCAAGCGCTTCCTGCCGCTGACGGCCTATACCGCCTTCGCGCGTCGCCTGAAGGTGATGTAGCCAGTGCCATTGCAAAGGAAAAGTACTTGAACGACCGAAACATCACGGGCCTTGTCACCATCGTCGCCGCGCTGCTGCTGGGCGCGGCACTGGCCGCTTGCGGCGGCGACAGGGGGGCGTCGAGCGCGACGGACGCGATACCGCAATCCCAACGACAGTTGCATCGCGACGGCCCCTGGATCGTCGACGGGCACGGCCGCGTGATGCTGCTGCACGGACCGAACCAGGTGTGGAAGGCCGCGCCGGAGATCCCGCCGGTGACCGCTGGCGGCATCACCGACGCCGACGCTGCACGGATGGCGAGCTATGGCTGGAACACCGTGCGGCTGGGCGTGCGCATGACTGGCCTGATGCCCGCCAAGGGCGCGATCGATCCGGCGTATCTGGACAAGGTCGAGGCCGCGGTGGATCTGTTCGGCCGTCACGGCCTGCATGTGCTGCTCGATATCCACCAGGACCTCTACGGTGCGCCCTGGGGTTCAGGCTTCCCGGACTGGATGGTGCCGCTGGACCAGCCGGTTACCGCAGCGCTGCTGCGGTCGCTGTTCACGCAGCTGCGCCTGCCGCCGCTGCTCGCGGCGCTGCCATCGACACTCACCATCGGCCAGCTCGCCGCGCTGGAACCCGATCTCGGCTTCCCGTTGAATGGACTGCGCCCCAGCTCGCTGCTCGCCTGGGATTTCTTCTGGGGCGACAGCAAGCTTGCGGCCGATGATCCGCAGGGCGTCATCGGCTATGTGGGCGACGCGCTGGCGGCGCTGGCGGCGCGCCTGGGCAAGCACCCCAAGGTGATGGGCGTCGAGATCATCAACGAGACCTTCCCCGGGACGGCGCTCGCGAGTTGCGCGGCCCTCGCCACGCCGGTCGGCTGCCTGGCAGTGGACCAGTACGTGCAGAGCGCCTGGCAGTACCTGACCGACCGCATGCGCGCTGTCGCGGGTCCGGACCTGCTGATCTGGTGGGAGCCGAACGTGATCTGGAACGAGACCGCGGCGAGCAATCTCTCCAATCCGCCGCTGACCCCGGCAGTGACCGATCCGCAGATCGGCTTCGCCTTCCATGACTACTGCGGTCCCGCGGAGATCGCGACTTATCTCGGCACGCCGGACATCATCAACGACCTCAGCTGCGACGCGTTCCATGCCATTACCTGGTCCCATTTCGACGCGATCCACGCGCGCACCGGCTGGCCCGGGCTGGTCACCGAGTTCGGCAACCGTCCCGAGGGCGTCGAGCTTGAGCGGACGCTGAGTCGCGCCGACGCGCGCTTCGTGGGTTGGCACCAGTGGATGAACGGCATCACCGACCAGTCCGAGCTGCGGCCCGAGCCCGTGCCCTACGACGATGAAGTCCTCAAGCATTTCGTGCGCAGCTATCCGCAGGCCACCGCCGGCATCCCGAAGGCGCTGTTCTTCGATCCCGAAACCGGCGATATGCGCTACAGCTACGAGCCGCGCGCGCTGGGCGTGCCGACCGAGATCTACATCTCCAGCCGTCATTATCCGGACGGCTACGAACTGCTCGTGACCGGCGGACGCGCCGGCGCCAGGCCCGCGCCGGGAGGCATCGTCACGATCGAGGCCGATCCGGGCGCCGCCCTGGTCGAGATCGTGGTGCGACGGATCGGGGCATGACCCTGACTGCCGCTGCAGATGCTGTAGCGGCCGGTTGACGCGAGTTGTCATGGCCGCGACGCTGAACATCTGGCGGGACCGCTTCATCTTCACCGCGCCCGGCATGGAAACGGAGGCCAGCTGCCGGCCGGCGATCGCGATCCTGGTCGGCACCCGCGGCCCGATCACCATCACCACCGACAGCGGGGCTTCCTGTTCCGGCCGGGCGCTGCTGGTGGGGCCCAATGTCCCGCGCACGCTGCGAGCCGCAGACGCCGGGCTTTACAGTCTCAACCTCGATCCGGTGCATCGTTCCTGCCGCTATCTGCGCAACCAGGTGCTGGCCGGGCGCGAGGTGGTCGACCTCAGCGCGCAGCTCGACGCGGCCACGCTGCGGCAGCTGGCGACGACGCTGCAGTCACCGGGGGACTGTGCCAACAGCTATCGAAGCTCGGAACTGCTGCTGGCCGCGCTGTTTCCGCCGCTGCTCGGGATACCGCCGATCGACCCGCGCATCGAGATGGTCGCCTTCTGGCTGATGACGCATACGCCGCGGCGCCCCGATGCCACGCAGCTGGCCGCGTTGTGCGGACTGTCGGAAGGGCGGCTGACCCATCTGTTTACCGAGCAACTGGGGCTGTCGATTCGCAACTACCTGCACTGGGTCAAGATGCGCAAGGCCACCGAACTCCTGGGACAGGAGATGTCGCTGACCGCGGTGGCCCATGCGATCGGCTTCGCCGATTCCTCGCATCTGAGCCGGACGTTCAAGGAATTCTTCTCGCTGACGCCGTCCTTCCTGTCGAACGCCGCGTTGGTGCGCTTCAAGGTCTGCGATAACTACGAGGTCAGTGCAGAGCGACAGACAGCGGCTTAGCGGCAGCAGATGGCGAGGCTGCAAAGCCGCAACGACAGGACCCGGCGTGAGGCCTGAAACGGCATAAAACGCCCTCAGAGCGGCAAAACATACTCAATAATACGGCTTAAAATTGAGTATAAATCCCGAATAACCCCAGCTCGCGACCTTGAAAGCACTCTACGCCGGGGGTGCCAAAGCGCTCGAATGGCAGCGTTAGCCGCCCGGTACAAATGCAGCCGCCCGGTTCGAGCGCGCGCGGTCATGACGCCATACCTTCGATCTCCTCGGAACAAGGATTCCGGGCGGGCGATCACTCGCCCGCCACCAGAAACTGCGACGGTCCCCGTCGCGGCAACCAGAGAGAGGAGAAGAGGATGCGATCACTGGATTTGAAGTCCTGTCGCTGTGCCCTGCGCCGGATCGGGACACTGCTGGCGGCGCTGTGGGTCGGCGCCGCCGCAGCGGCAGAACCCATTCCCAATTCGATGGCGGCGCTGGGCGATTCGATCACCCAGGCGGCAACGAACTGCGGCTACCTGGTGTCCTGTCCCTATGAATCCTGGTCGGCGGGCGAGGATCCGGCTGTCAACAGCCACTACCGGCGCATCCTGGCAAAGAATCCGCTGATCAACGGCCGCAACCACAATTTTGCGGTCAGTGGCGCCGAGGCGGACATGCTGGTGTACCAGGCCGGGCTCGCGGTGTACCAGGACGTGGACTACATCACGATCCTGATCGGTGCCAACGATGCCTGCGCGGATTCCGAGGCGGAGATGACGCCGGTCGATACCTTCCGCTCGGAGGTGCGTTCTGCCCTCGATCTGATCTCGTCCGGTCTGCCGAACGCGCGCATCCTGGTGGCCAGCGTGCCTGACGTGTACCGGCTGTGGCAGGTCGCGCACAACGATCCCGCCGCGGTGTGGGTCTGGAGCCAGACGCAGGTCTGCCAGAACATGCTGAAGAATCCGACCTCGACCAAGGCCACCGACGAGAAGCGCCGGCAGCGCGTGCGTCAGCGGGTGATCGACTACAACACGCAGCTGGCGCAGGAATGCGCGCTGCATGCGCACTGCAAGTTCGACGGCAATGCCCTGTTCAATTATCCCTTCGCCCTGAGCGAGCTGGGCTGGGACTACTTCCATCCGGGCATCCCTGGCCAGGCGAAGTTCGCCAGTACCACTTACCAGGCCGGCTTCAACTGGTAGTTCAAGCGTCGCCGGCGTCGCCGCCCCCACGGGGCGGTGACGCCGGCGTCAAGTAGCCGTTCGATACAAAAACAGCCGTCTGCTTCAAGTAGGCCATACTGCCAACCGCTAGGCTCCGCGACCCCGGAAGACGGATTCCGGTGAGTCCCATAACTAGAAGTCTTTGCGTGCGACGAGGAGTGGTCATGAAGCATCAAGCGATGTGGTTTGTCGTCATCTCGGCTGTTGCCCTGCTGGCGGGCTGCCACCGCAGCGATCCGGTCTCCGGCGAAGACGCGGCGACGGGCTCTGGGTCGGCCATGATCAAGGTCCTGTCCAACCGCGCCGACCTGATCAGCGGCGGCGACGCGCTGGTGGAACTGCTGCCGCCGGCGGATGCGCCGGACGGAGCGATGCGCGTCTCGGTCGGCGGGCGCGATGTCAGCGCGGCCTTCGCCAAGCGCGAGGACGGCCGCATCACCGGCCTGGTGACCGGCATGGCGCTGGGCCGCAATGTGCTCACCGCCAGCTTCCCCGGCGGCGCGCGCGGCAGCACCGTGATCGTCAACCACCCCAACGGTGGCCCGGTGTTCTCCGGCCCGCAGCTGCAGCCCTGGACCTGCCAGGAAGCCGCGGTCGACGCGGCTTGCAACCAGCCGCCCGAGTACAGCTACCTCTACAAGTCGATCAACCCGCTGATGCCGCAGCTGCTGCCCTATGATCCGGAGAACCCGCCGGGAGATGTGGCGAGCACGACTACCGACCAGGGCGTCACCGTGCCCTTCGTCGTGCGCGTCGAGATCGGCTACCAGGACCGCAACCAGTACCGCATCGCCACGCTGTTCCAGCCGGAGCAGCCCTGGGAGCCCTGGGCGCCACAGGAGCAGTGGAACCACAAGCTGCTGATCTCCCACGGTGGTGGCTGCGGTACCCGCTTCAACACCTGGAATGCGCCGACCACGGACTACTCCGGCACCTTCGATTTCCTTCCGGCCGGTCTCGGCCCGCTGCTGGGCGACAGCCCGACGGTGGCCCTGGGCCTGGGCTTCGCGGTGATGTCCACCGCGCTCAACGACAACGGCAAGAACTGCAACATCGTGACGCAGGCCGAGTCGCTGATGATGGCCAAGGAACGCCTGGTGGAGGCTTACGGCCCGCTGCGCTACACGATCGGAACCGGCTGCTCCGGTGGCTCGATCACACAGCAGCAGGTCGCCAATGCCTACCCGGGCATCTACCAGGGCATCCTGCCGCAGTGCTCCTTCCCCGACAGCTGGTCCTCCGCGACGCAGGTGCTGGACTACCGTCTGCTGCGTGGTTACTTTGAATCGCCCGCAAAGTGGGCGCTGGGCGTGATCTGGACGCCGCTGCAGTGGGCCGCGGTCGAGGGCAACCTGCTGCCGGTCAATGCGATCGTCAGCGACATCGGCTACTTCGACGCCTTCCTGCCGCACACTCCCAAGACCGGACTGGATCCGGCGCTGCAGTACCACCACGAGACCAACCCGGGCGGCGTCCGCGGCGGCGTGCCCGACGCGATGATCAACGTGCTGGGCCCGCGCCAGCGCGAGGTATGGACGCCGAACGAACAGGCCCTGGGCCACGGCTTCGCCGGCGTCGGGCTCGACAATACCGGCGTGCAGTACGGCCTCGAGACTCTGCGGCAGGCCTTGATCACACCGGACATGTTCCTCGACCTCAATGCCAAGATCGGCGGCTTCGACATCGACGTGAACCCGGTGCCGCAGCGCATGGTCGCCGACCGGCCGGCGCTGACCAACATCTACCGCAGCGGCGCGCTCAATGTCGGCAACAACCTGTCCGAGGTTGCCATCATCAACCTCACCGGCCCGGATGTCGGCATCGCCCACGACGCCTACCGCGCCTTCGCCGTGCGCGATCGCTTGACGCTGGCGCAGGGGCATCACGACAACCACGTGATCTGGTACGGGCCGGTCGTGATCCTCGGCGATCCCGGCTTCACCGCGCAGGGCCTGGTGGCGATGGATCGCTGGCTCGCGGCGGTGGAAGCGGATACCCGTGACCTGCCGCTGGCCCAGAAGATCGTCAGCGACCGCCCGGCCGACCTGAAGGACCGCTGCGTCACCTCCAGCCTGGCAACGCCCGACGGTTTCACGCTGCCCATCCTCAGCGGCCTGCTCGACCCGATCCTCGGACCGGTGCTGGCACCGATCCTCGACCCGCTCAACGCGATCCTCTATCCGGTGCTGGCGCCTGCCTTCGGCCTGGTGGTGGACCCGGTGCTGGAGACCGTCTGCGGTCCCGGCCTGGTCGGCGATCTGGTCACCACGCGCTTCAGCACGGCGCGCGTCGTCGCCGGCGACGCGCTTTCCACGCTGACCAACAAGTGCCAGCTCAAGCCGCTGGACCGCAGCGACAACTACGGCGCGCTGGGCTTCAGCGACGCACAATGGGCGCGGATGCAGGAGATCTTCCCGCAAGGTGTCTGCGACTTTGGCCTGCCACCGGTCGACATCCAGCCGACGATCCCCTGGCAGACCTACCAGGACGAGCAGGGCCGGGTGATCTACGGCGGCCGTCCGCTGCCGCCGGCGCCGGTGGGTGTCGCCAATGGCTGGACCGGCGCGGCGTTCAGGAGCGGGCCGTAGTGCGGGATTGCATCGGCATGGGAGTCGAGACATGAGCCGCAAAAGAGTCGCCCCGATGGACGCCATGTTTCTCTATGGCGAGACCCGCGAAACGATGATGCATGTCGCCGGCCTGATGCCGTTCACGCCGCCGGCGGACGCGGGCCCGGACTTCCTGCGTCTCCTGATGGAGGAGATCAGGCACACCGTCGGTGTGCAGCCGCCGTGGAATCTCAAGCTCGGCACGCCGGGGTTCCTGCGCAACCCGCTGCACACCTGGGTGGAGGACAAGAACCTCGACATCGAATACCACGTGCGTCGTTCCGCGCTGCCCTCGCCCGGTGGCGAGCGCGAACTCGGCGTCCTGGTGTCGCGCCTGCACAGCAACCAGATGGACTTCAGCCGTCCGCCCTGGGAAATGCACCTGATCGAGGGCCTGGAGGGCGGTCGCTTCGCCTTGTACATCAAGATCCATCATGCACTGGTCGACGGCTACACCGGTGCGCGCGTGATCGCGAACATGCTGTCGCGCGATCCGGATGAACGCGGCAAGCCGCTGTTCTTCACCCAGCCGCCGCTGCGCCGCGCGCCACGGACCGAGACGCCGGTCGCCGAATTCGGCAGCGTGCTGCAGGCAGTCGCGACACGCTGGGGTTCGGCCAAGATCGTCGGCAAGGCGATGCTCAACCTGCGCCGCTCGGCGCGCGACGAGGTCGATCAACTGGTGTCCTCGCTGCAGGCGCCGCGGTCGATCCTCAACGGCCGCATCAACCGCAACCGCCGCTTTGCCACCCAGCAATATTCCCTGAAGCGGCTCAAGGCGCTGGGCAAGGCCACGGGCGCCACGCTCAATGACGTGGTGCTGGCGCTGTGCGCCGGCGGCCTGCGACGCTTCCTGCAGGAACTTGGCGAGCTGCCGGACAAGCCGCTGGTGGCTTTTCTGCCGGTCAATGTGCGGCCCAAGGGCGATCCCGGCGGCGGCAATGCGGTCGGCGCAATGCTCGCTTCGCTGGGCACCGACATCGCCGATCCGCTCGAGCGCCTGGACGCGATCGTGGCATCCACCCGCCGCGGCAAGGCGCAGATGGAGAACATGTCGGCCGGCGCGATCATCGCCTACAGCGGCCTGTTGATGGCGCCCGCAGGATTGCAGTCGTTCAACGCGATGACCGGCCTGCGCGCACGCCTGCCGCTGACCTTCAACGTCTGCGTCTCCAATGTGCCCGGGCCGTCCGAGCCGCTGTATTTCCGCGGTGCGCGCCTGGAGGCGAGCTACCCGGTGTCGATTCCCGGACACGGCATGGCGCTCAACATCACCTGCCAGAGCTATGCCGACACCCTGAACTTCGGCTTCATCGGTTGTCGCGACACGCTGCCGCATCTGCAGAAGCTCGCGGTCTACACCGGCGAGGCGCTGGAGGAACTGGAGGCCGCCGTCATGACGCGGAGCCCAGCACTGGCTTGAGTTCGCAGGCCAGGTCGTATGGATCACTGGCGCAACAGGCCGGGCGGCGCGAAGCGGGTGCAGGCGCCATTGCAGCTTTTGCCGGATACTCGGACGGGGGGACGACATGAAGAAAGACAAGCCTGCTGTACCGCGCGGATTGACGCGCAGGGACTTCATCCAGGGTGTGGCGGCGGCCACCGGCGGCATGATCCTGCCGGGTTGCCGTAGCGACGGCACTACGCTGTCAGGCCCTGCGGGAGCCCTGCCGGACCCGAAGGACTCCGGTATCGACCACATCGTCGTGCTGATGATGGAGAACCGTTCCTTCGATCACTTCCTCGGCTGGGTGCCGGGTGCCGATGGCCGGCAGGCCGGCGTGAGCCTCAAGGACAGCGCCGGCAATGTGCGCCAGTCACGCGACCTGGCGCCGAACTTCCAGAACTGCCAGCTGGCCGATCCGGACCACAGCTATGACGGTGGTCGCGTCCACGTCAACGACGGCAAGATGGACGGTTTCCTGCTGACGCAGCCGGTCGGTGACGACTTCGCGATCGGCTACTACACCGCCGACAGCCTGCCGTTCTACAAGGGGGCCGCGCAGCACTGGACGATCTGCGACCGCTACTTCAGCAGCATGCTCGGCCTGACCTCGGCGAACCGCATCTACATGCATGCCGGCCAGACCGACCGCATCGAGAACTCGGTGGAGATCTCCACGCTGCCGACGGTCTGGGACCGCATGATCGAGAAGGGTCACAGCGTCGCCTACTACTACCAGGACGTGTCCTACCTGTCCTACTGGGGCGGCAAGTACACCGGCTTCTCGAACCGCTATACCAAGAGCCGGTTGCAGTCCGACGTGATGGAAGGCCGGCTGGCGAACCTCACCTACATCGACAACGTCGGCTCCACGTTCAACGAGGGTGGCAGCCTGTCGCGCGACGATCATCCGGTCGCCGACATCCGCAACGGCCAGGCTTTCCTCAACGAGGTCTACGACATCCTGCGCCAGGGCCCGGACTGGGAGCGCACGCTGCTGGTGATCAACTACGACGAGTGGGGCGGCTTCTACGATCACGTGCCGCCGCCGTTCGCGCCGGTGACGCCGGAGGAAGCGGCGCTGGGCAACGACGGCCGCCTCGGCGGGCGCGTGCCCTGCGTCCTCATCGGGCCGCGCGCGAAGCGCGGCCATGTCGAGCACCAGCAGTTCGATCCGAACTCGATCCTCAACATGATTGCCTGGCGCTTCGGCTTCGAGCCGCTGGGTGCGCGTGCGGGCTCGGCCAACCTGGCGCACGCGCTGGATTTCTCGGCTCCGCTGAACACCGCCGCGCCGGCCTTCGAGGTACCTGCCGGGCCCTTCGGCGGCCTGTGCCTGCCGCTGGCGACGCTACTGCACCTGGCCGGCATCGAGGCGCCGCTGCCGCTGCCGGAGCTGCCGGTGGTGCCACTGCCCGAGCAGATCCAGCTGCCGGCGATCCCGGGCCTGGACGAGCCGCTGCTGCGGCTGGTCAGTCACCTGCAGGAGCTGGACGCGTTGCGCCAGCTGGGCCTGAGCAACGGCTTCTGAGAAGGCCTGAAAAGGATCGACCGCTGCAGCGCCGCTGCCTTCAGGCGCGGTCGCTGGCGCCCCCGGCGTAGCGCGCCATGGTCTGGGTGCCGACGACGATCATGCGCACCATCAGCTCCAGCTGATCGGTGATCGCGGGGTGCTGTTCGCGCGGTAGGTCCATCGCCGTGGTGCCGATCGCGAACACCAGCCGGGTAATCGCCTTGGCGGTCAGGATCGGCTCGTGCAGCCCGGTGCCGTTGGCCTCTGCCAGCCGGATCAGGTCGATGCGCAACTCGTCCTCGAAGAACTGCAGCTGGCGTTCCACCGTCTGCTTGAAGGCCTCGGAGCCGACCATGCCCTCGCGCAGCAGGATATGCAGCAGGCTGCCTTCGGCGCCCAGCTGCTCCATGAAGGCTTCCACCGAGCTGCGCACCACGCTGCGCTCGGTGCTGGCGCGCTGCCGGGCCGAGCCGATGATCTGGCGCAGCGAGCGGCCGGACAGCTCGATCAGCGCGATCGCCAGTTCGTCGATGTCGTGGAAATGGCGGTAGAAGCTGTTCGGAGCGATGTCGGCTTCGCGGGCCACTTCGCGCAGGCTCAGGGTCGACACGCTGCGGTGCGGCCCGACCAGCTTCAGCGCGGCGGCGATGATGTCGTCGCGCGAAATGGCGGCCTTGCGCCCGGCCGGGGCACGGGTCGCGGAAGCGGGGCTTTTACGGCTCTTGATCAAGGGCTTGTACGGCAGTCGGGTGGTGATGTCGGCATCATAGCTGCAGGCATTAATATACAGTTGTATAGACAAACGTGCATTCACCTGTATAATCCCCCCCATCACGACTGCCGGATTGCTTACGTGCCGACCGCCGCGCCTGCTGCACCCAAAGGCTCCCTGAGCCGCCTGCTGACCCCTCTGGTTGCTCCGGAAGTCTTTGATTTCTGGGCCTCAAAGCTCCATCCGACCTGGTCCTGGCAGCGCCCTCTGGCGCGTGTCCTGGAACGTCGGGAGGAGGCCCGCGACGCCATTACCCTGGTGTTGCAGCCCAACCGCCACTGCGGCGCTTTCGCGCCGGGCCAGCATCTCAACGTCAGCGCCGAGATCGGCGGCGTGCGCGTCACCCGCAGCTACAGCCCCAGCGCTGCGCCGCGCGCGGACGGGCGCATCGAACTGACCGTGAAGCGTGTCGAGGGCGGCCGCTTCAGCAACCACCTGCACGACAACATCGCTGTCGGCGACGTGCTGGAACTGGCCCCGGCCTTCGGCGAAATGACGTTGCCGGCGCAGCCGCAAGGCCGCTGGCTGTTCCTCGCCGCGGGCAGCGGCATCACCCCGCTGATGAGCCTGACGCGCTCGCTGGCCGCGGCCGGCATGCCGGTGGAACTGACCCTGCTGTACTGGGCGCGGACCCGCGAGGAGCTGTGCTACGCCCGCGAACTGCGCGAGCTGGCCGCGCGCGAGCCGCGCTTCCGCCTGCAGTTGTTGCTGACCCGCGAGGACTCATTGCTGGCCGACGAACTCGGTGGCCGTCTCGATGCCGCGCTGTTGCAGGGCCTGGTGCCGGAGTTGGCACAGCAGCAGGTTCATGCCTGCGGCCCCGCCGGCTTCGTCGACAACGCCCGCCAGCTGCTGGCGCAGCAGGCCGCGTCCTTCAAGGCCGAGGCCTTCACGCCGTCCGCCGTCGCCGAAGTCGCCGGTACTGTTCGCGTGGAACTGCGCGCCAGTGGCCGCACGCTGGAGATTCCCGCGGGGCAGGCGCTGCTGCCGGCGCTGGAGGCGCAGGGCATCAAGCCCGCCTACGGCTGCCGCATGGGCATCTGCAACACCTGCGCCTGCAGCAAGCTCGCCGGCACCACGCAGAACCTCAACAGCGGCGATGTTTCCGCTGAGCCGAGCAGCGCGCTGCGCCTCTGCATCAGCCGCGCCTGCACCGACCTGACCCTGGATCTCTGAGCCATGACCACCGCCGCTCTCAATCGCCCGCTTTCCGCTGACGAACTGCAGCACTTCGGTGCCGAACTCGATGCGCTGCGCGCCCGCCACGTCGCCGATATCGGCGAGAAGGATGCGCGCTACATCCGCCGCATCGTCAAGGCCGTGCGCTACACCGAGGCCGCCGGCCGCGCGCTGCTGTTCGCCGGCATGTTCCCGCCGGCCTGGATCCTCGGCACGCTGCTGCTGGGCCTGTCGAAGATCCTCGAGAACATGGAACTGGGCCACAACGTCATGCACGGCCAGTACGACTGGATGCGCGACCCGACGCTCGACGGCAAGACCTACGAGTGGGACATCGCCGGCACCAGCGACAACTGGCGCAAGACGCACAACTTCAAGCACCACACCTACACCAACGTCCGCGGCATGGACGACGACATCGGTTACGGCCTGCTGCGCATCTTCCCGGAGCAGAAGTGGAAGCCGTTCTTCCTGTTCCAGCCGCTGATCGCGGTGATCTTCGCGCTGCTGTTCGAGTGGGGCGTGGCGATCCAGGACCTGGAGCTGGGCAAGTACTTCGCCGGTCGCAAGACCAAGGCGCAGCTGAAGGCCGAGTTCGCCCCGGTGGGCCGCAAGATGCGCCGCCAGATCGTCAAGGACTACGTGATCTTCCCGCTGCTGGCCGGCCCGTTCTTCCTGCCGGTGCTGCTGGGCAACGTCGTCGCCAACATCATGCGCAACCTCTGGACCTACACGATCATCTTCTGCGGGCATTTCACCGCGCATGCGGAAACCTTCCCGAAGAGCATCGTGCAGAACGAGACCCGCGGCCACTGGTACCTGCGCCAGCTGCGCGGCTCCTCGAACCTGCGCGGCGGCAAGCTGTTCCACATCATGAGCGGCAACCTCAGCCACCAGATCGAGCACCACCTGTTCCCGGATCTGCCGGCGCGCCGCTACGCCGAGATGGCGCCGGTGGTGCGCGAGATCTGCACGCGCTACGGCCAGCGCTACAACAGCGGCTCGCTGGCCTCGCAGTTCGGCCAGGTGATCTGGCGCATCCTGCGCCACTCGCTGCCGAGCCGGCCGTCGCGCGAGTCGACGGTGCTGGCGACCGCGGCTGCGTAGTGTGGTTATATAAATATCGTCAGTTATTCCTTTGCATCGAGGTCGAGCCCGTCTAGTCTGTGCATCAGACGGGCCCTGTCGGCCCCTTTACGGAGAATGACGATGAAGCTGCTGCTCCTGATTGGCGTTGTGCTGCTTGCGGGCGTGTCCTACGCCGCCGGTGCCCAGCAGCCGGTCCCGATGCAGGGGCTCGATCTGCCGGCCGCCGCGGCACTGGCCTTCCTGACCCTGTTCTCGATCCTGGGCTACGGCGCGCTGTGGCAGCGCCGGCAGCAGGCGCTGGCGGGGCATCCGCTGCCGAAGACTGCGCCTGCAGTGGTGCTGCGCCCGGGGCCGCTGCGCCTGTCGGCGGCTTCCTGGTAACGCGCTAGACCGCCGGATCCTCGCGATCCGGGCCGGCGTCGTCGTGGCGCGGCAGCGTATCCGCCGTCTCGAACCAGGGCAGCCGGCTCATGCGCCAGATGTGGTACTGCGGCGGAATGCGCGCAGGCTCATCGAGGCTGGCGCTGGTGATGTCGACGGTGCTTGCTCCAACCCTGCGGCGAAACACCAGCGCTGTGCCGCAGCTGCCGCAGAACTCGCGCTGGCTGTGTGCGCTGGACTGGAAGATCACCGGTTCGCCGCGGACATAGTGGAAACCACCGACCACCACGGTCAGCCAGGCCACGACGGGCGCGCCACTGGCGCGCTGGCATAGCCGGCAGTGGCAGTAGCCGGCATCCAGCGGTACGGCATCGATGTGGTAGCGGATGGCGCCGCAGAGACAACCCCCTTGCAGCACCTCGGTCACCGGTCCGGCTCAGTTCCAGTCGCCGTAGCGCGACTGCAGCGCGGCCAGCATCGCCAGCCCGGCGGTTTCGGTGCGCAGGATGCGCGGGCCGATGCGGACGCCGGTAAATCCCGCGACCGTCGCCGTGCGCAATTCGACTTCGGACAGGCCACCCTCGGGGCCGATCAGCAGCGTCGCCGAATCCGTCACCGCCGGCAGTCCGCCGATGCCGTGCGCGGCGAGCGGATCGAGCGTCAGGCGCAGGCCGGATTCGTCGCAGGCGGGCAGCCAGCGCTCAAGCGGCTGCACAGCCGCCAGTTCCGGGATGTGCGTGCGGCCGGACTGCTCGCAGGCCGAGACGACGATGCCGCGCCAGTGCTCCAGCTTCTTCTCCCAGCGCTCGCCGTCGAGCTTGACCACGCTGCGTGCGGACAACAGGGGCAGGATGCGATTCACACCCAGTTCGACCGCCTTCTGCAGGGTGAACTCCATGCGCTCGCCCTTGGACACGCACTGCGCCAGCGTCAGCCGCAGCGGCGATTCGCGATCGGGCTCGCGTCGTTCGCCGAGCTTCAGCATCGCACTGCGCTTGGCGACCTGGGTCAGCGTCGCCTCGTACTCGGCGCCGTCGCCGCAGAACGCAATAAACGTCTCGCCCTCGCGCAGGCGCAGCACTTGCACCAGGTGACGGAAAGCCTCTTCCGGCAGCGGCAGCTCGGTGCCGGCCTGCAGGGGCGGGGGCAGGTGAATGCGTGAGGTGCTGGCCATCCTGTCGCTACTCCGCCGAAGGATCGGGATAGTCCTTCAGGGCTTCCCGCACTGCGGAAAGCAGCTGGGGAGCGTCGATAACGGCAATGGCGTAGACCTTGCGGTGATCCAGTTCGGCATAACCATGCGCGAGGATGTTGCGAAAGCCGATGATGTCGCGGGCATGGGGAATGCGATCGGCGATTCCGGGAGCGAGGTCGCGCAGCTTGCGCATGGCCTCTCCGCAAACCTCCAGCGCCCGCTCGACGGCGGCACGGGTCTTCTCGTCCCCGAGGTACTGTTCGAGACTGTATCCGGCGGTGAAGCGCACTGCGGCGGCCGCATAGCGCTCGATATCCTCGAGATGAACGCCGGGATCACGCAGCGGCATAGATCGGTGACTTGCTCTGCTCGATGTAGTGCCGCAGCCTGCGGTTGCGGATCGTGCCTTGTTCGATCAGGTCGACTGGCCGGCAGAACAGCGCTTCCAGTGCTTCCTTGAGATCGAGGAAGTTGGAGAAGCTGTCCGCGGTGCCGGGTTCAAACTCGACCAGGACGTCGATGTCACTGCTGGCGGGATCGAAGTCGTCGCGCAGGATCGAACCGAACACTTCCAGCCGGCGCACGCCGTGGCTGCGGCACAGGCCGGCAATGGCTGCACGGTGGCGGTCGATCAACGGATGCATGGTCGCATTCTAGCCGGGTCAGTCGCGCGTTGCCTTGTCGATGCCTTCCAGCGCGACCTTGCACATCAGCTCGATTTCCTTCGGCTCGATCACGTAGGGCGGCATGAAGTAGATGACATTGCCCAGCGGCCGCAGCAGCACGCCCTTTTCGAGACCGTGCTGGTAGACGCGCAGGCCGCGTCGTTCTTCGGCGGGGAAGGGTGCGTGCTTGTTGCCGCCCTTGGCCAGTTCGATCGCCAGGATCATGCCCTGCTGGCGTACCTCGGCGACGTGGCGATGGCTGCGGATCTCGGCGGTCTGTCCCCACATGAAATCCGACAGCAGGCGGTTGGTCGCCAGCACGCGGGTTTCCTCGAACAGTTCCAGCGTCGCCAGCGCGGCGCGGCAGCCCAGCGGGTTGCCGGTGTAGGAATGCGAGTGCAGGAAGGCGCGGCCTTCCTTGTACTCGGCATAGAAAGCTTCGTAGATGCTCTCGCGCGTCAGCGTCACCGCCAGCGGCATCGTGCCGCCAGTGAGTCCCTTGGACAGGCACAGGAAGTCCGGCGTGATGCCGGGCTGGGCGTCCGGGTCGCGGCGCGGTGGCGGCGCCCAGTCGCTGGCGAACAGCCGGCCGGTGCGGCCAAAGCCCACCGCAATCTCGTCGGCGATCAGGTGCACCCCAAAGCGGTCGCAGGCCTCGCGCAGCAGGGTCAGGTACAGCGGGTGGTACATGCGCATGCCGGCGGCGCATTGCACCAGCGGCTCGACGATCACCGCGCAGACCTCGTGGGCGTGCTGCTCCAGCGTCAGTTCCATGTGGCGGAACATCTGCCGCGTGTGGTCTTCCCAGGATGCGCCGGCGCCGCGTTCGTAGCAGTCCGGCGAACGCACGTGGATCGGCTGCAGCAGCAGCGGTGCGTAGGTATCGCGGTACATGCTGGGCCCGCCAACCGCGAGCGCGCCCAGGGTTTCGCCGTGGTAGCCGCCGGTCAGCGCGATGAAGCGCTTCTTGTCCGGCTTCCCGGCGTTCTGCCAGTAGTGGAAGCTCATCTTCAGCGCGATCTCGACCGCCGAGGAGCCGTTGTCGCCGTAGAAGCAGCGCGTCAGGCCGGGCGGGGCGAGGCGCACGAGGCTTTCCGACAGTTCGATGACGGGTTCGTGGGTGAAGCCGCCGAGCATGACGTGGTCGAGCGTATCGAGCTGCTGCTTGAGCTGCGCGACGATGTGCGGGTGGCGGTGGCCGAAGATGTTGGTCCACCAGGAGCTGACCGCGTCGAGATAGCGCTTGCCCTCGAAGTCCTCCAGCCAGGCGCCCTCGGCCGACTTGATCGGCACCAGCGGCAGCCACTCGTGGTCCTTCATCTGCGTGCAGGGATGCCAGACATGCGCCAGCGAGCGGCGCATCATTTCTTCGTTGCTCACAGCTGCTTCACCAGCACCTTGGAATTGCGCTGCCAGTTGTACAGCTGCTGGCGCTGCATCGGCAGGGCATCGATGCCGGTCTCGACGAAGCCGCGCTCGATGAACCAGTGCGGCGAATGCGTGGTCAGGCTGAACAGCTTCTTCAGGCCCAGCCGCCGTGCCTCGCTCTCGACGCGCTTGAGCAGGGCCGCGGCGTGGCCGTTGCGCTGGTAGTCCGGGTGCACCGCGACGCAGGCGAGCTCGCCCATGCCGTCGGTGGCATAGGGGAACAGCGCGCAGCAGGCGATCGCCAGGCCGTCGCGGACGATGACGTTGAAGTGCTGGATGTCGAGTTCCAGCTGCTCGCGCGAGCGCGCCACCAGCACGCCGCGCTGCTCCAGCGGCTGGATCAGCTGGACGATGCCGCCGACGTCCTCGATGCTGGCGTCGCGGATCGCCTCGTAGTCGGCATCGGCATAGAGCATCAGGCCCTCGCCGTCGCGGGTGTAGAGCTCGCGCAGCAGCGCACCGTCGACGCTGGCGCCGATCAGGTGCACGCGCTGGACGCCGCCGCGGCCGGCGTCGATCGCCGACTGCAGGTAGGCGCGGTCTTCTTCGCTGACGTGGCTGGCCTGCGCCAGCAGCGCCTCGGCGCTGGCCAGCGACAACTGCCCGGCATCGCCGGTGTCATCGGCCAGCTGCCACTGGTTGGGATCGGAGGACAGCACGAACACCAGCTTGTCGGCCTTCAGTGCTGCAGCCGCGGCGGTCGCCACGTCCTTGGCGCGCAGGTTGAAGATCTCGCCGGTCGGCGAGTAGCCCACTGCGGACAGCAGGGCGATGCGGCCCTGCTCCAGCACCTGGCGCAGGGTGTCGACGTCGACGCGCCGCACTTCGCCGGTGAACTGGAAGTCGACGCCATCGCGCACGCCGACCGGCCGCGCGGTGATCCAGTTGCCGCTGGCGACCTTGATGCGGGCGCCGCCCATCGGCGTGCTGGCCAGCGAGGTCGACAGCCGCGCCTCGATGTCCATGCGCAGGCTGCCGACGGCGGCCTTGACCCCGTCCAGGGTGGCGCGATCGGTGATGCGCAGGCCGCCGGAATAGCTCGGCGTCAGGCCGCGCAGGGCCAGCTGCTGGTTGATCTGCGGCCGCGCGCCATGCACCAGCACCAGCTTCACGCCGAGGCTGTGCAGCAGGCCGATGTCGTAAAGCAATTGGTCGAAATCCGCCCGCTCGGCTGCCTCGCCCTCGAAGGCGATCACGAATACGCGGCCGTGGTGCGCATGCACATAGGGCGCACAACCGCGTAAAGCAGCAACAAAATCAGCGGGATTCATGCGGAAATTATAGTGCATTCGGGGATTTTGGCCGGCCTAGGGCCTGTTAACGCTACCGCGGTCGCCGTCGCAGCGATCGCGGTAGCGTTAACAGGCCCTCGGCCGCAGGCCGCCCGCCGATGCTATAAATCCGCCCAGGGAAGCGGGGAAAACCGATGAAATACGGGCGGATTCTGTCGGGAATGCTGCTGGCGCTGGTCTGTGGCGCGGGCTGGGCCGGGGCCAATGGCCTGGTCGGCAGCTGGCAGGGCAGCATGAACGGCCAGCCGGTGAGCCTGGAACTGCGCGCCGACAACACCGGCAGCTTCAACGGCCAGGCCCTCAACTGGCAGACCCTCGGCGGCACCCTGCTGCTGGAGCAGAACGGCGACGTCATGCCCTATGCCTACGAGCTGCAGGGTTCGCAGCTGACCGTCGGTGGCGGCGACCTCGGTGCGCCGGTGCAACTGCAGCGCGGCCAGGCGGGCAGGGCGACAGCAGCGAAGCGGCCCAGCCCCAGCGCTTCCGCCGCCGGGGTACGGCCCGAGTTGGCCGGCCACTGGTGCTACGTCTCCAGCTTCAGTGCCGTGTCCGGTGGCGGCAGCCAGACCAGCCGCTGCTTCCAGCTCGGCCCGGACGGCCGCTACAGCTACCAGAGCGAGGGCAGCATGAGCGCCTATGCGCCGGGGGCCTGGGGCGGCACCAGCTCGTCGTCCTCGGACAGCGGGCGCTGGAGCGCGACCGCCAACAGCATCACCGCGAACTCCGACAACGGCGGCAGCACCAGCTACCCGATGGAGTTGCGCAACCATCCGAAGACCCGCGATCCGATGATCTGCCTCGACGGCGATTGCTACGTCACGCAGCGCCAGAAGGCCTCCTGGTAGGGGCTGCCGCGGTCCGCCCCGCTATAATCGGCGGATGCAAAGCTCTGTAAGTTACGAAGAACTGTCCGCCGCGCTGACGCGCATCGGCTACAGCGAGGAACCGGCGGAATACCACGGCACGCTCTGCGGCGCGCTGTGCGTGAAACGGCCGGAGGAAATCAACCTGCTGCAGTTGCTCGACGTCGGCAGCGAAGACCTGCCGCCGCTGCGGCCGGATGCGGATGCGCAGATGGCCCTGCGCCGGGTCTGCGCCGAAGCGCTCAACATGCTGCAGCACGAAGACATGGGTTTCGAGCCGCTGCTGCCGGACGACGACTCGGCGCTGGGGTCGCGGGTGCTGGCCCTGGCCTCCTGGTGCGAGGGCTTCCTGTTCGGCCTCGCCAGCCGCCCCGGCCTGGACCTGAAGAACTGCTCGGAGGAGGTGCGCGAGGTGGTCCGCGACTTCACCCAGTTCACCCAGGCCTCGCTGGGCGACAACGAGGACATGGAACTGGAAGAGGGCGCCTACGTCGAACTGGTGGAGTACATCCGCGTCGGCGCGCAGCTGGTGTTCATGGAGTTCCGCCCCAGACCTGTCCCCGATCCCTCCGAATCCAGGCATCTGCACTGACTAAATGAAACCGAACGCCAAGGCGCTGAAGGAATACGCCGGCCGCCGTGCGCGGCTTATGAAGCGGATGGGCCGCGGTACCGTGGCCATCCTGCCCGGTGCGCGCGAGGTGACGCGTTCGCGCGATACCCATTTCCCGTTCCGCCAGGACAGCGACTTCCGCTACCTGACCGGCTTCCTTGAGCCCGATTCGATCGCGGTGCTGGCGCCGGGCCGCAAGGGCGGCGAGTTCGTGCTGTTCGTGCGGTCGCGCAATCCCGAGCGCGAGATCTGGGACGGCCGCCGCGCCGGTCCGGAGGGCGTGGTGAAGGACTACGGCGCCGACCAGGCTTTCCCGATCGAGGAGTTTGCAGCGCAGTTGCCGGCGCTGCTCGGTGGCCGCTCGCGGTTGTTCTACAACCTCGGCGAGCATCCGGCGCTGGATCCGCAGATCACTGCCTGCGTGCGCGAGATCCGCGAGGTGTCGCGCCGCGGCGCTGCTGCGCCGACCGAGTTCGTCGCGCTGGAAGGCACGCTGCACGAGATGCGCCTGACCAAGACGCCGGCCGAGATCGCGGTGCTGCGGCGCGCCGCCGAGCTCAGCGCCGAGGCGCATTGCCAGGCGATGCGCGCGACCCGGCCCGGCAAGTACGAATGGCAGATCGCCGCCGAGATCCACGCCCACTTCGCGCACCACCACATGGAGCCGGGCTACGGCACCATCGTCGGCGGCGGCGAGAACAGCTGCATCCTGCACTACGTCGAGAACAACGCGCAGCTGAAGGACGGCGACCTGCTGCTGATCGACGCCGGCGGCGAGCTGGCCGGCTACACCGCCGACATCACCCGCACCTTCCCGGTCAACGGCAAGTTCAGCAAGGCCCAGCAGGCGGTCTACGAGGTGGTGCTGGCGGCGAACATCGCCTCGATCAAGGCGATGCAGCCGGGCGCGTCCTCGGGCAAGCCGCATGAGGTGGCAACACGCATCCTCGCCGAGGGCATGGTCGCCCTGGGGCTGCTCAAGGGCAATCCGAAGCAGCTGATCGCCGACGGCAAGCACCGCCAGTTCTTCATGCACGGCACCGGCCACTGGCTGGGCATGGATGTACATGACGTCGGCCGCTACCGCTTCGATGGCCTGCCGCGCGAGTTCGAGCCGGGCATGGTGATGACCGCCGAGCCGGGCCTGTACATCGCGCCGGGTACCAAGGGCGTTGACGAGAAGTACTGGGGCATCGGCATCCGCATCGAGGACGACGTGCTGGTCAGCGAAAAAGGCCCCGAGGTGCTGACTGTGGGCGTGCCGAAGACGGTGCGCGAGATTGAAGCCTTGATGCAGCAGGGATGAGCGACGCGCAGTCCTTCGATGTGGTGATCGTCGGCGGCGGGCGAGCCGGGCCAGGCGAATGTCCAGTGGACATTCGCCCCGGCGAGCGCCCGGCCATGGATGGCCGGGCAGGACTGCAGCGCCATGGATGGCACAGGTGACGGGACATGGAACAATTTGACGTTGCTATCGTCGGTGGTGGTTTAGTAGGCGCCAGCCTGGCACTGGCCCTGTCCGGCGGTCGCCATCGCGTCGCCCTGGTCGAGGCCGCCGCGCCGCCGGCCGCTGCGCCGTCCTGGGACGAGCGCTGCATCGCACTGAACCACGCCAGCCACAGCATCTTCGCTGCGCTGGGCGTCTGGGACGAACTCGCTCCCGCCGCCGAACCGATCATCTCGACCCATATATCCGAGCGCGGCCGCTTCGGTGTGGCGCGCTTCACCGCCGCCGAGGCCGGCCTGCCGGCGCTGGGCCACAACATTCCGGTGCGTCATCTCGGCAGCGTGCTGTGGCAGCGTGCGCAGGCCAGCGGCACCACGCTGTTCTGCCCGGCGCGGCTGGCCTCGTTGCAGTTGCAGGGCGATCGCGTTCGCCTGCAGCTGGAAGGGGGCGCAGAGCTGTCGGCGCGGCTGGTGGTGGCTGCGGACGGCGCGATGTCGGCGGTGCGCGGCATGCTCGGCATCGGCCACGAGCAGCGCGACTACGAGCAGTCCGCCATCGTCACCGCGCTGCGCCTGGCACGCCCGCATGCCGGCTGCGCTTATGAGCGCTTCACGCCGGATGGCCCGATCGCCGTGCTGCCCAAGCCCGACAACGCCTGCTCGCTGGTCTGGACCGTGCCGGCAGGGCAGGTACAGGCGATGCTCGACTGCAGCGACGAGGAATTCCTCGCGCAGGCGCAGGACACCTTTGGCGAGCGGCTCGGCCGTTTCACCGTGCTGGGCCGGCGCAATGCGCATCCGCTGTCGCGGGTGCTGAGCGAGCGCCTGACGGTGCCGCGCGTGCTGTTTGCCGGCAACGCGGCGCAGTCGCTGCACCCGGTTGCCGCGCAGGGCTTCAACCTCGGTCTGCGTGATGTCGCCGCGGTGGCGGAGGCGCTGCAGTCCGCTGACGATGCCGGCGCCCCGGAGCTGCTGCGTGCCTATGAGCAGGCGCGACAGGCCGACCGCGAGCGTGTTGCCCAGTTCACCGACCGGCTGGTGCGCACCTTCTCCAACCGACTGCCGGGCTTCGCCGCACTGCGCCACCTGGGCCTGCTGGCGATGGACCTGACGCCGCCGCTGAAGCAGGCGGTGCTGTGGCAGAACCTCGGCTACGGCAGCGCGCCGCAGCTGGCGCGGGACGGGCTGAAATGATCCGCCACGAAATCCTGGTTGCCGGCGGCGGGTTAGTCGGCGCGGCCATTCTCTGCGCGCTGCAGCAGGCTGGATTCGACGCCGCCCTGGTCGAGCGTGGCGGTCGTCCGAAGCCTTTCGATCCGGCCGTGGACGACCTGCGCGTGTATGCGCTGTCGCCGGCCTCGGTGCGCTGGCTCGACGCCCTCGGTGTCTGGCCACAGGTCGCGGCGCAGCGCGCCGGCCCCTACCGGCGCATGCAGGTCTGGTCGGAGGATCCGGGCGCGGCACTGGTGTTCGACGCGGCCGACCTGCGCCTCGCGGCACTGGGCCATATCGTCGAGAACAGCCTGCTGCAGGATGCGCTGTGGCGCCGGCTCGATTCGCAGCGCCTCTACACCGGCGCCGAGGTCGAGGCGCTGGAACTGGATGACGAGGGCGCGCGGCTGGGCCTGGCTGACGGCCGCCAGCTGCAGTGCCGCCTGCTGATCGCCGCCGACGGTGCCGACTCGCGCCTGCGCGACCTGGCCGGCATCGAGACGCTGGGCTGGGGTTACCCGCAGCGCGCGATCGTCGCCCATGTGCAGACCGAGCGGCCGCACCAGGACACCGCGCTGCAGCGTTTCCTGCGCAGCGGGCCGCTGGCCTTCCTGCCGCTGGCCGACGGCCGCTCCTCGATCGTCTGGTCCAGCACCGAGGCCGAGCGCCTGCTGGCGTTGGACGAGACGGCCTTCCTGCTCGAACTGGCGGCTGCCATCCAGTACGAGCGCGGTGCGATCCTCGCGAGCACGGCCCGCGTCAGCTTCCCGCTGCGCCTGAGCCATGCGCAGGACTACGTGCGCGCCAGCTTCGCGCTGGCCGGCGACGCCGCGCACAGCGTGCATCCGCTGGCGGGGCAGGGCGTCAACCTCGGCTTTGCCGACGGCATCGCGCTGGTGCAGGTGCTGGAGGCGGCGCGTGAAGCCGGTCGCGACTTTGGCAGCCTGCGCACGCTGAAGCGCTATGAGCGTCGCCGCAAGCCCGACAACCTCGACATGCTGGCGGTCACCGACGGCCTGTCGCGGGCCTTCCACCTTGACCTGCCCGGCTGGGAACTGCTGCGCGATACCGGCATGCAGGCGGTGCAGCGGCTGCAGCCGCTGAAGGCTTTCCTCGCGCGCCAGGCGGCCGGGCTGTAGTCGGACCGACCGCAGTTTCGGCCGTGCAAGAAAAAACCCCGCCGCAGCGGGGTTTCGGCACAACAGCTTCTGTGGACCGGCAGGCTTACTGGCAGAGGCCGGTCGGGTTCGGGATCGGATCGACCTTGAGGAAGCGCGGCTCGAAGGGCAGGTAGATCTGGGTGCCGTCCGGCAGGTTGATCAGGTACTGGTTCTCGGTCAGCGACGCTTCCTTGCCGGCCATGTTCAGCACCGCCACGCCACCGCTGATCACGCCCACGATCAGGCCGCCATCGATCGGGCTGCCCTCGGGGACATTGTTGTCGATGATCGGGTCGTTCATGCAGGCGGCGTCGCAGAGCACCAGCAGGTAGTCGGTGCCGCGGATACCGATGGTGGCCACCGGCGTGCTGACGCGGTACTCATTGCGATCGACCTTGCCGATCAGGCCCGACACCGCGCGGAAACCACCCTTCAACAGTTTGAAGAAGGCGCGCGAGCCCGGAGGAGCCCCTGCGGCGACAGGCGATGCCGCCGGCGCCACTGCGACCGGCGCAGGCTCCGGGGTCGGAGCGGGTGCCGGCGGTTCGGCCTTGGCGACTGGCGCCTTGCCCTTGGCCGGCTTGCCTTTGGTGGCCGGCTTCGAGGGCGCCGGGGCAGGCTTCTTCAGGATGGGCTTCGGCGCCTCCGCGGGCTGCAACTCGGCGCCGACCAGTCGGTATTCCTCGATCTGGAAGCGCGTGTTCGGTCGCAG
Organism: Solimonas sp.; assembly: GCA_035476855.1. Taxonomy (GTDB): domain Bacteria; phylum Pseudomonadota; class Gammaproteobacteria; order Nevskiales; family Nevskiaceae; genus Solimonas_A. Next base: position 38,562 of record DATILC010000235.1, read on the forward strand.
CAGGATGAAACTGCCATCGGCGAACTTGATGTTGATGTAGCTGTTGGCGGCCGAGCTGATCACCTCGCCGGTGAAGACCTGGTCGCCCCGGTCGAGGTCGCGGATGGTGCCGCTGGCGGGATTGGTGGCGGTGCCCCGGCCGGTGACCAGGGCGATCTCGCCGGCGCTGCTGGCGCTCCAGGCGGAGGGCGCCAGTGCCAGCAGGCCAAGGGCAGCGAGCGTGCGGATCATGGACATGCGCATGGAAAGCTCCAGGTCACTTGCACTGCAGATCGTCTTCCGGGGCATCGGAGGTCTCGTCGACCTCTCCGCTGTCCTCGAAGCTGAGGGCGCCGATGCCGCTGGCGAGCAGGAATTGTTGGCCCAGGTCCGTGAGGGTGTTCTGGGTGCTGTCCCCTTCCTGCAGCATCTCTCCGTCGCCCGGGGGCGGCGGAGGTGGGGGAGGCGGAGGGGGCGGAGGGGGATTGACCGGCGTGCCGCCCAGCGTCACCACCCGGCCGGTGGTCTGGATCTGGTCGGAATTGTTGATCCGGCCCGAGGTCAGGAACAGCAGGTTGTTGTTCTTCAGGTCCAGCGCCTTGCTGGGCAGCGGGACATTGATGTCGCCGTTGAAGCCGCTGCCGCCCAGGGCGAACGTCGTCTGGATGCCCGCCACTCCCGGCAGACCGATGATGGAGGCGACGTCGATGTCGAGGGCGTTGCCGAACGGCCGGACGTTGAAGAACAGCGGCGCCGATCCGACCTGGATCGTGCCGGACGCGAAGGTCGGGGCCCGCACGAACAGGTAGCCGTTGTCGCTGAAG
>DATILC010000236.1:0-3079 GCA_035476855.1 Solimonas sp.
GCGTATCCACGCGTACCCTCAAGCGCCGCCTGCAGGCCCGTGGCCTGAGCTACCGGCGGCTGCTGGACGAGGCGCGCCTGGGCCGTGCCACCGAGCTGCTGCGGCAGTCGCGTCGGCCGCTGGAGGCGATCGCCGCGGAGCTGGGCTACAGCAGCTCGGCCAATTTCTCGCGCGCCTTCCGTCGCTGGGCCGGGGTCACGCCGGGGCGTTACCGCCAGCAGGGCGCGGCGGCCATCAGCACCGCTGCGGGCGGGCTATCCGCGTTCGCCGCGGCTCCGGCAGGCTGACCGCGAAGGCCTGAAAGCGGCGGCTGCGAAGGACGCAAGTGGCTGTCTGCGTTGTGTTTTGTGCTGCTGTATTCGGGCAGTGCAGAGCGCTTTTGCCGGCGCAGCCGCAGGGGCCTCGGCTAGAATGCGCGCGCCTTCCCCTACGTCAACCGCAATGGACCTCCTTCTCCAACCCGAACTCTGGATCGCCCTGATCACCCTTGCCGCGCTCGAAATCGTGCTCGGCATCGACAACATCATTTTCCTGTCGATCATGGCCAACAAGCTGCCCGAGCATCAGCGCGCCCGGGCCCGCACCATCGGCCTGGCCGGTGCCTGCCTGACGCGCATCGGCCTGCTGATGTCGCTGGCCTGGATGGCGCGGCTCACCGAGCCGCTGTTCCACATCGGCGACTTCGGCGTCTCCGGCCGCGCGATCATCCTGATCGGCGGTGGCCTGTTCCTGCTCGGCAAGAGCGCGCTGGAAATCCACGAGACCGTCGAGGGCGATGGCCCCGATCCCGAGGACATCATCGGCAAGGTCGCCAGCATCAGCTTCACCTCGGTGATCGTGCAGATCATGATCCTCGACATCGTGTTCTCGCTGGACTCGGTGATCACCGCGGTCGGCATGACCAACAACATCCCGGTGATGGTCACCGCGATCGTGATCGCGATCGGCGTGATGATGTTCTTCGCAGGTCCTGTCGGGGCTTTCGTCGAGCGTCACCCGACGATCAAGGTGCTGGCGCTGGCCTTCCTGATCATGATCGGCATGGTGCTGATCGGCGAGGGCATGGGCTTCCACGTGCCGAAGGCCTACGTCTACGTCGCGATGGCGTTCTCGGTCGGTGTCGAGATGCTCAACCTGCGTCTGCGCCGCAAGCTGGACAAGCCCAAGGAATCGCAGATCGAGCTCTGAGGCCACGCACGGCATGAGTCGCTACTGGAGCGCAGTGGTCCGCGGCCTGACGCCCTATGTCCCGGGCGAGCAGCCGAAGGTCGCGGACCTGGTCAAGCTCAACACCAACGAGAACCCCTACCCGCCGTCGCCGCGCGCGCTGGCGGCAGTGGCAGCGGCGATCGATGACAGCCTGCGCCTGTATCCGGATCCGAACGCCGAGCGCCTGCGCGCCGCCATCGCCACGCTGCACGGCGTGACGCCGGCGCAGGTGTTCGTCGGCAACGGTTCGGATGAGGTGCTGGCCTTCGTGTTCCAGGGCCTGCTGGCGCAGCCGCAGCCGATCCTGTTCCCGGACGTCACCTACAGCTTCTATCCGGTGTACTGCGGGCTCTACGGCGTCGCTTACCGCACGGTGCCGCTGGACGAGCACTTCGCGATCCGTGTCGCCGACTACGCCCAGCCCAACGGCGGCGTGATCCTGCCCAATCCCAACGCCCCCACCGGCCGCCTGCTGTCGCTGGCCGAGATCGAGCAGCTGGTCGCGGCCAACCGCGAGGCGGTGGTGGTGATCGACGAGGCCTATGTCGATTTCGGCGGCGAGTCCGCGGTGGCGCTGGTGGACCGCTACCCCAACCTGCTGGTGGTACAGACCCTGAGCAAGTCGCGCTCGCTGGCCGGCCTGCGCGTCGGCTTCGCCATCGGCCACCCCGAGCTGATCGAGGGGCTGGAGCGGATCAAGAACAGCTTCAACTCCTATCCGGTGGATCGCCTGGCCCAGGCTGGCGCTACCGCCGCGATCGAGGACCGCGAGCACTTCGAGCAGACCCGCCAGCAGGTGATCGCCAGCCGCGGACAGCTTAGCCAGCAACTCGCCGCGCTGGGCTTCGAGGTGCTGCCCTCGGCTGCCAACTTCCTGTTCGTGCGCCACCCGCAGCGCGATGCCGCGCAGCTGGCCGCGGCGCTGCGCGAGTGCCGCATCATCGTGCGGCACTTCAAGTCGCCGCGCATCGAGCAGTTCCTGCGCATCACCATCGGCACCGACGCGCAGTGCGCGCGGCTGGTCGAGGCCCTGCGCGAGATTCTGTGATCTCGTGGGAGCGGCTTTAGCCGCGAACAAGGGGCATCGCGGCTAAAGCCGCTCCCACGGGTCCTTCGCGGTTTATGATCCGAGGGCGGCGCAAACGCCGCGTCCCGCAGGATCGCTGCATGTCCGCCGACCACAGCCACGGCATCGAACAGGCCCGCCGCATCTACGCCGCGGCGCCCTATATCCAGAATCTCGGTGCACAGGTGGTCGAGGTCACGCCCGGCCGCGTCGTCGCCGAGTTCGCGCTGGCAGCGCACCTGACCCAGCATCACGGCCTGCTGCATGCCGGCGCCGCCGCGACCTTTGCCGACCACACCGCCGGCGCCGCCGCGACCACGCTGCTGCCGTCGGGACAGGCAGTACTGACGATCGAATTCAAGCTCAACATCCTGCGCCCCGGCCGCGCGCCGCGTTACCGCTGCGAGGCCGAGGTACTCAAGGGCGGCCGCCGCATCAGCGTGGTCGAGTCCGCAGTCTGGGGGCTGTTCGACGACGGCCGTCGCGAGCTGCAGTCCAAGGCCACGGTGACGCTGGCCGTGGTCGAGGCGGAGGACCTCTGAGATGGGCAAGCTGCAGGACGACTTCGAGAAGATCTGGGCGACGATCCGCCGCGTGCCGCTGGGCCGCGTCGCCACCTACGGCCAGATCGCCGCCGAGGCCGGCTACCCCAAGCGCCCGCGCCTCACCGCGCAGGCGCTGGCGCATGTGCCGCCCGGCATGGAGATTCCCTGGCACCGCATCATCAACGCGCAGGGCAAGAGCTCGATGCCGGAAGGCAGCCGCGGCAACCGCGAACAGCTGCGGCGGCTGAAGAACGAGGGC
>DATILC010000237.1:0-32286 GCA_035476855.1 Solimonas sp.
CGCGCTTCAGCGCGGCCGCGGATGCCGGGGTGCTCTTTCTTTTGCTTACTTTTCTTTGAGCAAGCAAAGAAAAGTGAGGCGCCCTTGGGCGCAACCAAACCTCCAGAGAGCCTCAAAACCAGAGCGGCGTAATCGCCGCCATCTCCAACTTTAGGCCTCTAGGGCAGACACACGGGAGGTTGTCTTCCATCCTCCTGCTGCGCCAACAAGATCGCCAGCAGCGTCCCTCCATCCGGCAACGGCGGTTGTGTCAGCCCATCCAGCAAGCCTCCACCCTCGCGCAGCAGACTCCAGCAGGCCTGCGCGATATCCAGCCGCCCCTCGGTCGCATGCAGCTCGGTCTCCAGCACGCGCCGCTCACCGAAGTGTCGCGCCAGAAACTCCTGCACGGCGACCGGCTGGCCGGCGCGCTGCTGCCATAGCGACTGCGGCACCTTCACCGCGCTGCGGTAGTAGCGTGGATATCGGTCCAGTCCGCGTGCACGGCGCTCCTGGCGCAGGCCGTCGGTGGAATGCAGTTCCAGGTCCAGCGGCCGGCCGTCGAAGTCGATGCGCAGCGTCGCCGGCGAGCAGTAGGGATTGAAGTCGAGCAGCTCTGCGGCGTGGCCGTCGATCAGTCCGGCATAGCGCAAGTCCTCAGGCACGCCCTGATGCGCGCCAGCCAGCGGCAGCGGGCGGCCCTGCAGCGCTTCGCCGGTGGTGACGAAGCGCCAGCTTTGATCGGGCAGGTCTTTTTCCCAGTAGCCGGTATGGCCGGCGTCATCCATGCCCTCGACGCGCATCAGGCGATGTTCGGAACCGGGCGGCAGCTTGCGCAGGCTGAGGCGATCGGTGATGCGGCCGGGGATGCGGGGGTGGTGGATCCAGTCGGGTGCCGGCAACTGCACCTTGGGCGCCTCGACGCCGGACTGGTCCTGCCAGGAGTAGTCGAGGAACACGGCGTTGCCGCCGGAGACATCGAACTCGTAGAGCCGCGTGTAGACCTCGCCGGCGGCGCTGACCACCATCGCGGTGGAGCCGCTGCCGCTGAGACCGGCGATCACCGTGGTGCCGCGCTCGGGGCCGCAGACCTCGCGGCTCTCGTCCATCGGCAACCAGGGATCGAGGTAGGTGATGCGCAGGCCGTCGCCACGCAGCAGGAAGACGTTGAGGATGCCTGCCGGTGCCTGGCGGTAGCCGCCGCCGTCGACGAAGTACTCGTCGGTGCCGGTGAAATGCGTCGCCGCCCAGTCGCGCACGTCATCGAAGATGTGGCCACCGAGGTCGGTCCAGAAGAACGGTCCCCAGCGCCGCGTCCAGCCGCCGCTGCCGACAGCGCCGTTGGCGTAGTCCAGCGTGTAGATGTTGCGCTCGCCGTCCAGCGCCAGCAGCACGGTGCCGTCGGCGGAAATCTCCGAGACCTGGCCGTCGAGGCAGCGCGGTATGCGCAGCTGGCGCCAGGGCTCGTCGACGCCGGTGGTCTCGCGGTTGGCCTTGAGCCAGATGCGGCCCTCGTGCACGGCGTAGTAATGCGCGCCGTCGAAGGACTGCTGGCGGCCGCGGAAATGCACGTCGCGCGGCAGCAGCGCGGCGATCGCCGGCAGCGCTTCCGGGCCGCCGTCGAGTGGGCTGTAGCGCTCGGGGTCCAGCACGGTCGGCACCAGCAGGCCGGTAGTGCCGAGGTAGTCCTCGGCGCAGAGCAGGTTCGGTACGGTGCGGATGCCGGGGAAGCGCGTTTCCAGGATCGAGGGGCTGCGTTCGGCCGGCGGTGCGTTGCCGGGGTCGGAGGGTTCTCCGGGAGCAGAAGAACTGCCGCAGGCGCAGAGCAGTGCCGACAGGGCAGTGAGCAGGAATGCACGCATCAGGAATCAGCCGATCAGTTTGCGCAGCGCGCGATAGCCATCCACCAGCCGCGGCCCCGGTCGCCCCAGGAAGGCTTCGGTGATCGGGTACACACGTTCGCCACGTACAGCGGGCACGTCTTCCCAGCCTTCGCGGCGCAGCACCACGTCGGCGCGGTACTTCTCTTCCTTCACTCCGCACCAGGACATCACCACGATCTCCGGCGCGAGTCGTTGCGCCTCGGCGACTTCCAGCGTCGCGCTCTTGAGATCGGCGTCGGCCAGCAGGTTGCGGCCGCCGGCCCGTTCGATCAGGTCGTGCACCCAGGAACGCCTGGCAGCGCCGATCACCGGCTTGGGCCACCACTCGACCAGCACGCGCGGTGCGTCGGCAGCCGGCGCAATCGGCGGCATCTCCGCCTGCATCTGCGCCACCAGCGCGGCACCGCGCTCCGGTACGCCGAGGGCGTCGGCAATGACATGGATGCTGGTGAAGACGTCATCGAGGCTTTGTGGATCGATCACGATGCAGCGCAGGCCGGCGGCCTGCAGCGCCTCGACGATGCGCTCGTGGCCGGGCACGGTCAGCGAGGTCAGCACCAGGTCCGGCTTCATCGCGATCGCGGCATCGACGTCCAGGTCGAGGTCGCGGCCCAGCTTGGGGATGGTCGCGACGACTTCCGGCGGCCAGTCCGAATCGGTATCGATCGCGATGATCTGGTCCGCGCAGCCCAGTGCCCAGACGATCTCCGTGTTGGAGCAGGTATGCGACAGCACCCGCATCAGGCAGCCCTCAGGCGGTTTCGAGGCGTTTCAGCACCGCGGGGGCCTTGCTGTTCCAGCCGGAATCGAGCATCCGCTCGATCAGGCCGCCGGTGCAGGGAATCTTCACGTCGAAGCGGATCACGTAGTCGATCGCGGTGCCGTCGCCGTCGCTATGGAAGCGGATCTGGCCGAGGTGGTTCTTGATCGGGCTGCCGCGGGTGACCTGGTAGTCGATCTGCTGGTTCGGCACGAAGGCGACGATGGTTTCGTCGAAGCTGAGCAGGCCGGAGCCGAGGCGGCGTACCGAGCCGAGGCCGTTGGGGTCGCCCTGGCCGTCGCGGATGCGGCTGCAGCGGCTGCCGAACAGGCTGGTGAACTTCTCATGGTCGGCGAAGAAGGCAAAAACCTTCTCGACCGGCGCGTTGACGCGCGCGGACAGGCGAACTTCGTGCTTGGGCATGACTACTCTCGACGGGAATGCGCGATAATACGCACGGGAGCCGGCCAGGCAATCGCCGCTGCGCAAGCAGGGGAGGAAAGTCCGGGCTTCACAGGGCAAGGTGCCAGGTAACGCCTGGGCGGCGAGAGCCGACGGAAAGTGCCACAGAGAATAGACCGCCGATGGTCCGCAAGGACACAGGTAAGGGTGAAACGGTGCGGTAAGAGCGCACCGCGGGGCCGGCAACGGCAACGGCACGGTAAACCCCACCGGAAGCAAGGCCAAATAGGGATGGGTGTAGTCGCAAGACTGCAACGCGCGGCCCGCGCGCCATCCGGGTAGGCTGCTAAAGCGCCGTGGTGACACGTCGCGTAGAGGAATGGTTGCCTCGGGTCCGCAAGGATTTCGACAGAACCCGGCTTATCGGCCGACTCCCCTTGATACACCGGCGGCGGACACTCAGGTCCGCCGCCCTCGCGGTTTCGCTGAAGATTCAACTTGTGACTTTATATACAACTTAAACGCTTTTAGTGCTGGAATATAAATCCAGTGCTATCTCCTGCCTTTAGCTCGCCCCAACTTGGTGCTTACTTTAAGTAGGTGCCGTAAGTGACTGTTTTATAACATTCTTGGATGGCGTGTTCAGCAAGGCTTAAGTTTTTGTTTTGTCTCGAATTTCGCCTCGAATTTGCTTGTGGGTATGTCTGTGGGTGGTTTATAGTGGGCAATAGGTGGCGCCAAGTGGGGGAAAAGTGGGGAAACCCACCGTCTGAATCATGTTTGCCGGCTCGCATCAACTGTCGATTGACGAAAAGGGTCGTTTGGCGATCCCGGCCCGTTATCGCCAGTCGCTGGCCGACAGCTGCAACTCCCAGCTGGTCGTCACCATGGGCCCCGAGCAGTGCCTCGAGATCTACCCGGCCCCGCAGTTCCAGGACATCGTCAAGTCGATCATGGAACTGCCGCCGCGCGGCCCCGCCGCGCTGTTGCGCCAGCGCTTCATCGGCCTGGCCAGCGAATGCGAGATCGACAAGCAGGGCCGCCTGCAGCTGTCGCAGTTCCTGCGCACGCAGGCGAAGCTCAACGGCTCCGCCGTGCTGGTCGGCAACATCGACCATTTCGAGCTGTGGGCCGAAGACCTGTGGAACGCGCGCTGGAGCGAGGGGCCCGACAGCAAGCTGGGCGCCCTGTCCGATGCCTTCCAGGTCCTCAACCGGTGAGGTGCGCGCATGTCGTTCGTCGCCGCCCCTGCCGGAACCGCCAAGGGGCCTGACTCCTTTATGAATCTGCATCGGCCGGTGATGCTCGATGAGGCTCTCACCGGCCTCGGTGTCCGTGCGGGCGGCATCTACCTGGATTGCACCTTCGGCCGCGGTGGCCACTCCGGCGCGATCCTCGAGGTGCTCGCCGGCAGCGGTGCCCTGCATGCGCTGGACCAGGATCCGGAGGCGGTGGCGCATGCGCGCCAGGTCTTCGGCGACCGCAGCAACTTCCAGATCCACCACGCCAACTTCTCGCAGCTCGCGGCCGTTGCCGACTCCGCCGGCATTGCCGGCCGCATCGACGGCATCCTGATGGACCTCGGCGTGTCCTCGCCGCAGCTGGATGACGCCCAGCGCGGCTTCAGCTTCTCCAGGGACGGCCCGCTGGACATGCGCATGAACCCGCTGGCCGGCGAATCCGCCGCGGAGTGGCTGGCGCGCGCCAAGGAAGCCGACATCGCCGACGTGCTGTACCAGTACGGTGAGGAGCGCAACAGCCGCCGCATCGCGCGCCGCATCGTCGAGACGCGCGTCGAGCAGCCGCTGGTGAGCACCGCGCAGCTGGCCAGCCTGGTCGCCGCCGTGCCGGGGCCGCGCAGCCGCCACATCCATCCGGCGACGCGTTCCTTCCAGGCGATCCGCATTTACCTCAACCGCGAGCTCGACGTGCTGCCGATGGCGCTGGAGCAGGCGGTAGCCGTGCTGGCGCCGGGCGGGCGTCTGGCGGTGATCAGCTTCCACTCGCTGGAAGACCGCATCGTCAAGCGCTACATGCGCGATGCCCAGGCCGACGCAGCCACCGGGCAGACGAAGCTGCGCAAGATCGGGCGCGAGTTCCCGACCGACGCCGAGAGCCGCGACAACCCCCGCGCGCGCAGCGCGGTGCTGCGCGTGGTGGAGAAAGTTTCGTGAAGCGCGGTGCCATGCTCCTGCCGCTGATGCTGTCGACCGCCGTGGTGGCGTCGTCGCTGGCGGTGATCCGCACCAAGCACGAGAACCGTGCGATGGTCAACGATCTGGAGAAGCTGCGTAACGAGCAGACCCGCCTCGAGATGGAGTGGGCGCAGCTGCAGCTGGAAGAGGCGACGCTGTCGCACAACGCGCGCGTCGACCGTATCGCCCGCGAGCAGCTCGGCATGACCGAGCCGCGCGACTACGTCATCGTCGCCGATCCGCCCGGGGTGCGCCCGTGAGCAGCGGCGCCCGCCCCAATCCGGTGGCGCAGCCGGTGGCGACCTGGCGGCGCTGGCTGGTGCTGGGCATGCTCGGCGTCGGCACGCTGACGGTGGTCGGCCGCGCCTTCCAGCTGCAGGTGCTGGAGCGTGACTTCCTGCGCCAGGAAGGCAACAAGCGCCACATCCGCACGATGATCATTCCGGCGCACCGCGGCGCCATCACCGATCGCCGCGGCGAGCCGCTGGCGCTGTCGGCGCCGGTGGAGTCGCTGTGGGCGGTGCCCTCGGCGCTGCTGGAGGCGCCGCAGCACGTCACCGCGCTGGCCAAGCTGCTCAACAAGAATCCGAAGGCCTTCGAGAAATTCCTGGCGCAGCGCAAGGATCGCAAGTTCGTCTACATCAGCGATCCGCTGCCGCCGGCCGAGGCGCAGCGCGCACTTTCGCTGAAGGCGCCGGGCGTGTTCTCCGAGCCGGCCTATGCGCGCTACTACCCGGCAGGCGAGGTGGCGGGCCAGATCGTCGGCTTCTGCGGCCGCGATGGCGACGGCCTCGAAGGCATCGAGAAGGCGCAGGAAACCCTGCTCAGCGGCAAGGCCGGTGCGCGCCGCGTGATCCGCGACCGCCAGGGCCGCGTGGTCGACGACAGCCTCGAATCGGTGGCGGCCGCTTCCGGCAAGGACGTGCAGCTGACCATCGACCTGCGCATCCAGTACCTGGCCTATCGCGAGCTGAAGTCGGCGGTGGCGGAGAACAAGGCCAAGGGCGGCCTGATCGTGGTGGCCGACAGCGCCACCGGCGAGATTCTCGCCGTGGCCTCGCAGCCGGGCTTCAATCCGAACAATCCGCCGGAGCGCCGCTCCAGCGGCACCCGCAACCGCGCCATCGTCGACAGCTTCGAGCCGGGTTCGACGGTCAAGCCGCTGCTGGTGGCGCAGGCCCTGGAGCTGGGCGTGTTCCAGACCAGCAGCCTGATCGACACCACGCCGGGCACCTACAAGGTCGGCGCGTTGACCGTGCGCGACGTGCATCCGCAGGGCGTGGTCGACCTCGCCAAGATGCTGAGCAAGTCGAGCAACGTCGGCGCCGCCAAGGTCGGACTGACCATCGGCGCCGAGGCGGTGTGGAACGGCTACCAGCGCTTCGGCATGGGCGAGCCGGTCTACTCCGGTTTCCCGGGCGAGGTGAACCCGGTGCTGCGTCACTTCAGCGACTGGGGTCAGATCGCCACCGCCACCGCTTCCTACGGTTACGGCCTGTCGGTCAACGCTCTGCACCTGGTGCGGGCCTACTCCGCGCTGGCCAACGATGGCTTGATGCCGCATCTGCGCCTGGTGCAGAACGACGAGTCGACGCCGCCGCAGCGCGCGGTTTCGGCGCAGACCGCGCGCAACGTGCGCAAGATGCTGGAGGGCGTGGTGTCGCCGGATGGCACCGGCATCCGTGCCGCCATCCCGGGCTACCGCGTTTCCGCCAAGACTGGCACGGTGCGCAAGGCCTCCGATACCGGCGGCTATCACGGCGACAAGCATCAGTCGGTGTTCATCGGCATGGTGCCGGCCGAGCATCCGCGCCTGGTCGGGCTGGTGATGATCGACGAGCCGGGCGCCGGCGCCTACTACGGCGGCCTGGTGGCCGGCCCGGTGTTCTCGCGCGTGATGCAGGGTGCTGCGCGCCTGCTGCAGATTCCACCTGACGACATGCCGGGTCCGCCGCCGCGCACGATGGCGCAGCCTGCCATGGGCCCGGTGCAACTGGCGCAGCACGCGGCGCTGCCGGTGGTGGGTCAATGAGCCGCCATGCCCGCTCGCTGCAGGCCTTGCTGGCAGGCCTGGCCGATGCCCCCGATGCCGAGATCAGCGGCGTCGAGATGGACAGCCGCCGCGTCAGCCATGGCGACCTGTTCCTGGCTTGCCAGGGGCAGGGCAGCCATGGCCTGGTCTACGCCGAGCAGGCGCTGGAGCAGGGTGCTGCCGCCATCGCCTGGGAACCGGCACAGGGCTGGGTTGCACCGATGGCTGCGGTACCGGTGATCGCGGTGGAGCAACTGTCGCGGCAGGCCGGCGAGATCGCCGCGCGCTACTACGGCCATCCGACGCGCCACCTGTTCACCGTCGGCATCACCGGCACCGACGGCAAGACCTCCACGGCACACCTGGTGGCGCAGGCGCTGGAGCGGCTCGGCCGTCCCTGCACCTACGTCGGCACGCTCGGCACCGGCCGCATCGGCCACATCGCCACCGGCGACCACACCACGCCGGATCCGATCAGCCTGCAGCGCGTGCTGGCACATCAGCGCGAACTCGGCGTCGAGGCCTGCGCGATGGAGGTGTCCTCGCATGCGCTGGACCAGGCCCGCGTCGCCGGCATCGAGTTTGACGTCGCCGTGCTGACCAACATCAGCCGCGATCATCTCGACTACCACGGCACCGTCGAGCACTACGCTGCCGCCAAGCGTCGCCTGTTCGAGCGTGGCGGCCTGCGTGCCGTGGTGCTGAACCGCGACGACGCGCGCGGTGCGGCCTGGGCGGACGAGCTTGAGGGCCAGCACGCCGTCACCCGCTATGGCCTCGACGGTGAACAGCCGACACAGGGTGCCTACGTCATCGGTCGCGGCCTGCGCCTGCACGAGCGCGGCATCGAGCTGCAGGTCGACAGCAGCTGGGGCAGCGCGACGCTGCACAGCCGCCTGCTGGGCCGCTTCAATGCCTGCAACCTGCTCGCGGCGCTGGCAGCAGTGCTGCATGCCGGCTTCACCCTGGAGCAGGCGGTGGCTGCACTTGCAGAAGCAGTGACGGTGCCGGGCCGCATGGAGGCTTTCCGCGGCGCAGCCTCGCCGGCGCTGGTGGTGGTGGACTATGCGCACACTCCGGGCGCGCTGGCCGCGGCCCTGGCTGCGGCGCGGGCCCATACCCCGGGCACGCTGTGGTGCGTGTTCGGCTGCGGCGGCGACCGCGACCGCGGCAAGCGTCCGCTGATGGGCGCCGCTGCAGCGGCCCATGCCGACCGCGTCATCGTTACTGACGACAATCCTCGCAGCGAGGACCCGGCGGCGATCATTGCCGAGATCCGCGCCGGCATGCCGGCAGAAAACAACATCCGCGTGATCCACAGCCGCACCGAGGCGATCGGCGCCGCCGTACGCGAGGCTGGTGCCGGCGACACCGTGCTGGTCGCCGGCAAGGGTCACGAGGACTACCAGATCTACGGCGCCGAGCGCCGTCACTACAGCGATCGCGCCCACGTCGCGCAGATCCTCGGAAGCGCCGCATGATGGACCAGCTGTCAACGCTCAGCCGCATCCTCAACGCCGAACTGGTCGGCGCTGATGCGGCCTTCGCGCGCGTGGTCACCGACTCGCGCACGCTGCAGCCGGGCGACCTGTTCGTGGCGCTGAAGGGCGACAACTTCGATGGTCACGGCTTCGTCGCCGCGGCGCAGGCCGCCGGTGCCACCGGCGCCCTCGTCTCGCAGCGCGTCGACTGCGCGTTGCCGCAGGTCGTGGTCGGCGTCACGCTGGCTGCGCTGCAGGAATACGCCGCGCAGTGGCGCAGCCGCTTCGACCTGCCGGTGGTGGCCGTGACCGGCAGCAACGGCAAGACCACCACCAAGCAGCTGCTGGCCTCGGTGTTTGCCGCACGCGGCCCGGTGCTGGCTACGAAGGGCAACCTCAACAATCACATCGGTGTGCCGCTGACCTTGCTGAGCCTGCGCGCCGAGCATCGCACCGCGGTGATCGAGATGGGCGCCAACCACCTCGGCGAAATCGCCTTGCTGGCGCGGCTGGCGAAGCCGGATGTCGGTGTCGTCACCCAGGCCGGTGACGCCCATCTCGAAGGTTTCGGCTCGCGCGAGGGCGTGGCCCGCGGCAAGGGCGAGCTGTTCGCCGCCCTTGGCCACGGCATTGCCGTGATCAACGGCGACGATGCTTACGCGCCGCTGTGGCGCGACCTCGCGCACCACTCCTCGACGCTCAGCTTTGGCTTCGGCGAGGACGCGGACGTGCGTGCCCTGCACCTGCAGCCGGAACCCGCCGGTGCGCCGACCGCCACCCGCTTCGAACTGCGCGCGCCCAACGGCCGCCAGAGCGTGTGCTTGCCGTTGCCGGGCCGCCACAACGTCGCCAATGCGCTGGCCGCCGCCGCCTGCGGCGTCGCGCTGAGCCTGGACCTGGCGCAGATCGCGGAAGGGCTCGCCAACGTCGATGCGCCCTCGGGCCGGCTGTCCTGGAAGACCACGCCGCAGGGCGCGCGCCTGCTCGACGACAGCTACAACGCTAATCCGAGCTCGCTGCGCGCCGGCCTGGAACTGCTCGCCGGCATGCAGGGGCAGCGCATCGCCATCCTGGGTGGCATGGCCGAACTGGGTCCGGATGCGGCGCAGCTGCATGCCGAAGCCGGTCGCCTCGCGCGCCAACTCGGCATCGACCGGCTGTACACGCTGGGCCCGCTGGCCCGCGGCACGGCCGAGGCTTTCGGCAGCGGTGCCGAGGCCTTCGAGGACGTCACCGCGCTGGCGATGGCGGCAAACCAATTACTCAATGGGGAAACGGTCGTGCTGGTGAAGGGTTCGCGGTCCTCGCGCATGGAGCGTGTGGTCGCGGCACTCACCGGCACCACGACCGCGGGAGATCACTAATGCTTTACCACCTGGCGCAGTACCTGCAGCCAACCATCAGCGGCTTCAACCTGTTCAACTACCTGACCATCCGGGCGGTGTTGGGCATCCTGACGGCGCTGGCGTTCTCCTTCGCCTTCGGGCCCTGGATGATCGAGTGGCTGTACCGCTTCAAGTTCGGCCAGCCGGTGCGGCAGGACGGCCCGCAGTCGCACCTGAAGAAGACCGGCACCCCGACCATGGGCGGCGTGCTGATCCTCTGCGCGATCAGCGTCTCGACCCTGCTCTGGGCCAACCTGAACAACCGCTTCGTCTGGTGTGCGCTGCTGGTGACGCTGGCTTTCGGCGCCGTCGGGTTCGCCGATGACTTCATCAAGATCAAGAACAAGGATCCGAAGGGCCTGCCGGCGCGCAAGAAGTACTTCTGGCTGTCGCTGGCGGGCTTCAGCGTAGCCACGCTGATCTTTGCCACCCACAAGACGCCGGTCGAAACTACGCTGATCTTCCCGTTCATGAAGGACGTGACCATCTCGCTGGGCGTGTTCTTCATTCCCTGGGCCTACCTGGTGATCGTCGGCAGCAGCAATGCCGTCAACCTCACCGACGGCCTCGACGGACTCGCCATCCTGCCTACTGTTCTCGTCGCCTCGGCGCTGGCGGTGTTCGCCTACGCCAGCGGCAACGTCAAGTTCGCCGAGTATCTCGGCATCCCCTACATCGCCGGCGTCGGCGAGATCGCGATCTTCTGCACCGCCATCGCCGGCGCGGGCCTTGGCTTCCTCTGGTTCAACGCCTATCCCGCCCAGGTGTTCATGGGCGACGTCGGCGCGCTGGCGCTGGGCGCTGCGCTCGGCGTGGTCGCGGTGATGGTGCGGCAGGAACTGGTGCTGGCAATCATGGGCGGCGTGTTCGTCGCCGAGACCGTGTCGGTGGCGCTGCAGGTCCTGTACTTCAAGTACAGCGGTGGCAAGCGCATCTTCCGCATGGCGCCGCTGCATCACCACTACGAACTCAAGGGCTGGCCGGAACCGAAGATCATCGTGCGCTTCTGGATCATCACGCTGATCCTGGTTCTGGTCGGCCTGTCCACGCTGAAGATCCGCTAGGACGAAGATGCGCTACGCCGGACGCAACATGTTGGTGGTCGGCCTCGGGGCCAGCGGCGCCTCGGCGCTGCGCTACCTCGTGCGCGAGGGTGCGTGCGTGGTCGCCACCGACAGCCGCGCCGCGCCGACCGGTCTGGCCGAGCTGCAGCGTGAATTCCCGGCGGTCGAGTTCCTCTGCGGCGGCTTTACCGCGCCGCAGCCGCTGGCGCAGTTCGGCGAGGCCGTGTTGTCGCCGGGCGTGTCGCTGGACGAACCCTTCGTGAAGGTTCTGGTGACGGCCGGCGTGCCGCTGGCCGGCGATATCGAGCTGTTCGCGCGCGCCGCGCAGGCGCCGGTGGTGGCCATCACCGGCTCCAACGGCAAGAGCACCGTCACCACCCTGGTCGGCGAAATGGCTGCGGCTGCCGGCCTGCGCGTCGGCGTCGGCGGCAACCTCGGCACGCCGGCGCTGGACCTGCTGCGCGACGATGCGCAGCTCTACGTGCTGGAGCTGTCCAGCTTCCAGCTCGAAACCACGGCCAGCCTGCGCTGCGCCGCCGCGACCATCCTGAACCTGTCGCAGGACCATCTGGACCGCCACGGCACGATGGCGCACTACGGTGCGGTCAAGGCACGCATCTTCGAAGGCTGCACCGTGGCCGTCGCCAACCGCGAGGACGCGGCGGTGATGGCGCTGTCGCCGGAGACGGCGGTGAGCTTCGGCGCCAATCCGCCGCTGGCCGGCCACTACGGGCTGATCCTGCGCGATGGCGAGACTTGGCTGTCGGTCGGCGACGAGCGCCTGCTGAAGCTGTCCGAACTGAAGATCTACGGCCTGCACAACGCCGCCAACGCGCTCGCCGCGCTGGCGCTGGCCGATGCCGCCGGCATTCCGCGCGAGGCCAGCCTGCGCGCGCTGCGCGAGTTCGGCGGCCTGGCGCATCGTTGCCAGTTCGTCGCCGAGATCGACGGCGTGCAGTACTTCAACGACTCCAAGGGCACCAACGTCGGCTCGACCCTGGCCGCACTCAACGGCCTGCCCGAGGGCATCGTCTGGCTCGCCGGCGGGCAGGGCAAGGGCCAGAGCTTCGTCGAATTGCGCGAGGCGCTGGCGCGCAAGGGCCGCGCGGCGATCCTGTTCGGCGAGGATGCCGCGCGCATCGAGGCCGACATCCACGGCGCCCTGCCGATCTATCGCGAACCCGACATGCACGCCGCGCTGCACCGGGGCCGCCAGCTGGCCCGCAGCGGCGATCGCGTGCTGCTGTCGCCGGCCTGCGCCAGCTTCGACCAGTTCAAGAGCTACGTCGACCGCGGCAACCAGTTCCGCGCGGCGGTGGAGGCGATGCGATGAAATTTTCGCTCTCGCTCGAACTGCCGATTCCGCGCGCACGCTACGGCCTCGACGTCTGGCTCAGCCTGGCCGCGGCGGTGCTGCTGGTCTGGGGCGTGGTGATGGTCGCCTCGGCCTCGGTGGCGCAGGCGGAGAAGTTGACCAGCCAGCCGTTCTACTTCTTCTACCGCCAGCTGCTGTTCGTCGGCCTGGGCTTCCTCACCGGCTTCGCGGTGTATTGCGTACCGATGAAGACCTGGGAGAACAACGGCTTCCTGCTGGTCGGCATCGCGCTGTTCCTGCTGGTGCTGGTGCTGATCCCCGGCATTGGCGTCAAGGTCAACAACGCGCGCCGCTGGATCGACCTGGAGCTGTTCCGCCTGCAGGCCTCGGAGCCAGCGCGCCTGGCGCTGATCATGTTCCTGGCCGGTTACATCACGCGACGCCAGGCTGAGTTGCAGAACGGCCTGCGCGGCCTGATGAAGCCGATCCTGCTGCTGATGCTGCCCTGCCTGCTGCTGCTGGCGGAGCCGGACTTCGGCGCCACCGTGATCCTGATGGCAGTGGCCTTCCTGATGCTGTTCCTCGGCGGCGCGCGCATCGTCTACTTCGTCATCGCCGGCGTGCTGGCAGTCGGCGCGGTGGCGCTGCTGGCGGTAGCCGAGCCCTACCGCATGCGCCGCCTGCTCAACTTCACCAACCCCTGGGCCGACGTCGAGAACGGTGGCTGGCAGCTGGCGCAGTCGCTGATCGCGGTTGGCCGTGGTGAATGGGCCGGCGTCGGCCTGGGCAACAGCGTGCAGAAGCTGCTGTACCTGCCGGAAATGCATACCGACTTCATCTTCGCGATCCTCGCCGAGGAGTTCGGCCTGTTCGGTGTGCTGCTGCTGGTGGCGCTGTTCGGCCTGCTGGTCTGGCGTGGCTTCGTCATCGGCCGCAACGCCGAGGCCGGTGGTCACCTGTTCCAGGGTTGCCTGTGCTACGGGCTGGCGAGCTGGCTGGGCCTGCAGGCGCTGATCAACATGGCGGTCAACATGGGCATGCTGCCGACCAAGGGCCTGACCCTGCCGCTGATGAGCTACGGCGGCTCCTCGCTGATCATGGTCTGCGCGATGCTGGGCTTGATCCTGCGGGTCGACTACGAGAACCGCGCCGCTGCCGCCGAAGGCGAGATCACGGGGCTGCCGCCGGTGAAGAAGCCGGTCGACAAGCCGGTGAAGGAAAGCAAGGCGGGTGGCGGCCGTGGCCGCGCCGCCGCGCCGCGCATGGCGGAGTCGATCCTGTGAAGGTCATGATCATGGCCGGTGGTACCGGCGGACACGTCTACCCGGCACTGGCCGTGGCGCAGGAACTGCGCACGCGTGGCCACGAAGTGGTGTGGATGGGTGCGCCGGACAGCTTCGAGTCGCGCGTGGTGCCGAAAAACGGCATCGCGATGGAGTTCGTGCGCGTCAGCGGCCTGCGTGGCAATGGTGCAGCCAAGCTGCTGCAGGCGCCGCTGTTGCTGCTGCGCGCGCTGCGCGATGCGCTGGCCGCGCTGCGCCGCCAGCGTCCGCAGCTGGTGCTGGGCATGGGCGGCTTCGCTGCCGGCCCGGGGGGCGTCGCCGCCTGGCTGACGCGCCGGCCGCTGCTGATCCATGAGCAGAATGCTGCCGCCGGCATGACCAACCGCCTGCTGGCCTGCATCGCCACGCGCGTGATGGAAGCCTTCCCCAATACTTTCCGCAGCGCGCTGACCGTCGGCAACCCGGTGCGCGGTGGTTTCGCCGAACTGCCGGCGCCGGCGCAGCGGCTGGCGCATGACGGCCCCGCACGCGTGCTGGTGGTCGGCGGCAGCCAGGGCGCACGTGCGCTCAATGAACTGATGCCGCGGGCGCTGGCGCTGCTGGCGCCGGGCGAACGCCCGCAACTGCGTCACCAGGCCGGTCGGACGCTGGAGACGGCGCAGCGTTGCTATGCCGAGTGCGGCGTCAGCGCCAGCATCGAAGCTTTCATCGAAGACATGCCGGCCGCCTATGGCTGGGCCGACCTGGTGGTCTGCCGTGCTGGCGCCTCGACCGTCGCCGAAGTGGCGGCTGCGGGCTGTGCGGCGCTGTTCGTGCCGTTCCCCGCCGCAGTCGACGATCACCAGACACGCAACGGCGAGTATCTCGTTGCCGCGGGCGCCGCGAAGCTGGTGCAGGAACGCGATCTGGATCCGGATCGCCTGGCCGCGCTGTTGCGCAGCCTGCTGGCTGATCGTCCCGCCCTGCAGCGCATGGGCGAGGCCGCGCGTGCCGCAGCCTGGACCGACGCAACCCAGCGCATCGTTGCCGAATGCCTTGCCGCGGCAGGGGGAAGCTGAAATGAACAAGACCCACAGCGTACAGTCCCTGATGGCCACGCCGATGCGCCGCGTGCGCCGCATCCACATGCTCGGCATCGGTGGTTCCGGCATGGCCGGCATCGCCGAGGTGCTGATCAATCTCGGCTACGAGGTCAGCGGCACCGACCTGAAGGAAAGCGCCTCGACGCAGCGTCTCGCCGCGCAGGGCGCGAAGATCTTCATCGGCCACCGCACCGAGAATGCGCATGGTGCCGACGCCATCGTCGTATCGACCGCGGTCAAGAGCGGCAACCCGGAGCTGGAGTACGCGCACGAACACCGCATCCCGGTGGTGCGTCGCGCCGAGATGCTGGCCGAGATCATGCGCTTCCGCTATGGCATCGCCATCGCCGGAACGCATGGCAAGACCACCACCACCAGCCTGGTCTCCAGCGTGCTGGCCGAGGGCGGGCTCGATCCGACCTATGTCATCGGCGGCAGGCTGAAGTCGGCCGGCACCAACGCCAAGCTGGGCGAAGGCCCCTACCTGGTCGCCGAGGCCGACGAGAGCGATGCCTCGTTCCTGCACCTGTCGCCGATGATCGCGGCGGTGACCAACATCGACGCCGATCACCTCGAGACCTACGGTGGCGACTTCCGCCGCCTGCGCGCCACCTTCGTCGAATTCCTGCATCGTCTGCCGTTCTATGGCCTGGCGGTGATGTGCATCGACGATCCGGTGATCCGCGAAACGATCAACGAGGTCGGCCGGCCGCTGCTGACCTACGGCTTTGCCGCGGATGCCGACGTGCGCGCCTCCGATGTGCGCCCCGAGGGTTCAGGTTCGCATTTCACCGTGCATTTCCGTGATGGCAAGCAGGAAGAGTTCCACCTCAACCTGCCGGGCCGCCACAACGTGCAGAACGCGCTGGTAGCGGTGGCCATAGGCCGCGAACTGGGCGTCAGCGCCGATGCGATGCGCCGTGCGTTCACTGGCTTCCAGGGTGTCGGCCGTCGCTGCGAGCCGCATGGCGAGCTGGCCTTCCCGCTGGGCAAGGCGGTGCTGGTCGACGACTACGGCCATCACCCGCGCGAGATTGCTGCGACCTTCCAGGCGATGCGCGCGGCGCATCCGGACCGTCGCCTGGTCGTGGCCTTCCAGCCGCACCGCTACTCGCGCACACGTGACCTGTTCGACGATTTCTGCGAAATCCTCAGCACCGCCGACGCGCTGCTGCTGACCGAGGTCTACGCCGCGGGCGAGGCGCCGGTCGATGGCGCAGACGGTCGCGCGCTGGCGCGCGGCATCCGTGCGCGTGGCAAGGTCGAGCCGGTGCTGATCCGGAACGTGCAGGAGCTGCCGGCGGCGCTGGAAGCGACGGTGCGCGATGGTGACCTGATCCTGACCCTGGGTGCCGGCGACATCGGCGGCGCACCGGCGACGCTGGTGCAGCGCTACCGGAGTGCTGCGTGAGCGGCACACTGCTCCATAACGAACCGCTGTCGCGACACACCTCCTGGCGTGTCGGTGGCCCGGCCGACCGCTACTACGAGCCGTCCGACCGCGCCGACCTGATTGCCTTCGTGCGCGGTTTGCCGGAGAGCGAGCCGATCCTGTGGATCGGCCTTGGCAGCAACCTGCTGGTGCGTGATGGCGGTGTGCGCGGCACGGTGCTGTCCCTGCATGGCGCGCTGGAACAGCTGGACAAAACCGGCGAGGCCGAGATCACGGCCGAGGCTGGCGTGCATTGCGCGCGCATGGCCAAGTTCGCCACCGGCGAGAAGCTGGCCGGCGCAGGTTTCTTCGCCGGCATTCCCGGTACCGTCGGCGGCGCGCTGGCGATGAACGCCGGCGCCCATGGCGGCGAGACCTGGAACTGCGTCAAGGCAGTCGAGGTCCTGTATCGCGATGGCCGCGCGGCCTGGTTGCCGAAGAGCGAGTTCCGCTACGGCTACCGCCACGTCGAATGGCCGCAGGGCATGGTCGGTTTCCTGGCGGCGCGCTTCGAATTCGTGCCGGACCTCACCGGCACCGCGGCGCAGGACATGAAGGGCTGGCTGGCGCGGCGCAAGGCGACGCAGCCGGTCGGCAAGCCCAGCGCCGGCAGCACCTTCCGCAATCCGCCGGGCGATCACGCGGCGCGGTTGATCGAGAGTTGCGGCCTCAAGGGGCATCGCCTCGGCACGGCACAGGTGTCGACGCTGCACGCCAATTTCATCATCACCGACGAGGACGCCCGTGCGGCTGACGTCGAGGCGCTGATCGCGCAGCTGCGCGAAGCGGTTCGTGAGAAGACCGGGGTCGAGCTGATTCCGGAAGTAAAAGTCGTGGGTGAGCCGGGAGTTGCCGAATGTCCGGTGGACATTCGGCCCGGCGAACGCCCGGCCACGGATGGCCGGGCCGGGGGTGATTCAAGTAACTGCAGTCGCGCCACGGATGGCGACCGCAGAGGTGAAGACAAATGACGAAACAAGTAACTGATCCCAAGGCCTTCGGCCGCGTTGCCGTCCTGCTGGGCGGCTGGTCCGCCGAGCGCGAGGTCTCGCTGTGGAGCGGCAAGAACGTGGTCGAGGCGATGCAGCGTCGTGGCATCGACGTTACCGGCGTCGACGTCAAGGACCGCGAAGTGTTGCTGGGCCTGGGCCGCGAAGGTTACGACCGTGCGTTCAACATCATGCATGGCACCGGTGGCGAGGATGGCACGGTGCAGGCGGTGCTCGACCTGCTGGGCCTGCCGTATCCGGGCAGTGGCGTGCTGGCTTCCGCGCTGGCGATGGACAAGCTGCGCACCAAGCGCATCTGGAAGGCCGAGGGCCTGCCGACGCCGGACTTCGCCGTGCTGCAGACCGAGGGCGACGCGCGTTTCGCCTCCGAGCGTTTCGGCTATCCCTTCATCATCAAGCCGTCGGCGGACGGCTCCAGCGTCGGCGTCAGCAAGGTCAAGTCGGCCGACCAGGTCGAGAAGGCTTTCCACGAGGCGCTGGGCCCGGGCCGCAGCGTCATCGCCGAGCAGTTCATTGCCGGCGGCGAATACACCTGCGCGATGCTCGGCAGCACGCCGCTGCCGGTGATCCGCATCGAGCCGGATGGCGAGTTCTACGATTACCACGCCAAGTACATCTCGGATAACACCAAGTACCATTGCCCCGCGGGTCTGGAAGCGGCGCACGAGAAGCGTTGCCAGGAAATCTGCGCGCGCGCCTTCCAGCTGATCGGCGGTCGCGACTGGGGTCGCGTCGATTTCATGATGGACGCGCAGGGCAACCCCTGGCTGCTGGAGATCAACACGCTGCCGGGCATGACCTCGCACAGCCTGGTGCCGATGGCGGCGCGGGCGATGGGCATCGATTTCGACGAACTGTGCTGGCGCCTGCTCGAAAGCACGCTGGAGCGCCGCCCATGATGGTGCTGGCCATGAACAGTGACGACAGCCGCAGCACTGCGCTGAACCTGCGCCCGTTTGCCCTGGGCCTGGCCGGCTTGGCGCTGGTGCTGCTCGGCGGCTGGCAGTTGCTGCGTGCCACCAGCAGTCCGGATGTAGCCGAGATCCAGATCGAGGGGCCATTCCAGCGCGTCGGCGCGCCCGAGGTGCGGGCGGCGCTGGAGGCTTCGCTGGATCAGGGCTTCCTGGCGTTGCCGCTGGATGCCGCGCGCGAGCAGCTGGCGAAGCTGCCCTGGGTGGCGCGCAGCCGCGTCGAGCGCGTCTGGCCGGGCACGCTGCGCGTGCGCATCTGGGAGCGCCAGCCCTTTGCGCGCTGGAACGGCGAAAGCCTGGTCGATACCGAATCGCGCGTGTTCACGCCGCGCACCGAGGAAATCCCGCCGGGCCTGCCGCAGCTCGGTGGAGTCACCGGGCATGAACGCGAGGTGATGGAAACCTACCAGCGTCTCGGCGAGCGCCTGTCGGGCACGCCGTTTGCGCTGGACGGGCTGCACCAGGATGCGCGCGGCGAATGGACCGGCCACTCGCGCGCAGGCATCGAGCTGCGCTTCGGCCGCGGCGTGCCGGACGAGAAGCTCGACATGCTGCTGGGCGCGGCGCTGGCCAAGCTGGCGGAACAGCTGCCGCAGGTCGGGCACATCGACCTGCGCTACACCAACGGATTTGCAGTGGGCTGGCGTTCCCAGCCGGCCAACAGCGGGAGCGAGAGCAATGGCTAAGCGCGAAGTGCGCAATCTTCTGGTAGGCCTCGATATCGGCACCACCAAATGCGTCGCCGTCATCGGCCAGATCATGCCGGAGGGGACGGTCGATATCGTCGGTCATGGCGAACACGCCTCGCGCGGTCTCAACCGCGGCGAGGTGGTCAACATCGACGCCACCGTGCAGGCGATCCGCCGCGCGGTCGAGAACGCCGAGCACATGGCCAACTGCCGTGCGCAGTCGGTCTATGTCGGCATTTCCGGGGGACACATCCAGTCCGGCAACTCGCTGGGTCTGGCGGCGATCCGCCAGCGCGAGGTCACCGAGCGCGACGTCGACGCCGCGATCGAGACCGCCAAGGCGATCCCGATGCCGGCGGACCGCCGCATCCTGCATGTGATCCCGCAGGAATTCGTGATCGACGGCCAGCGCGGCATCCAGGATCCGGTCGGCCAGTACGGCGTGCGCCTCGAAGCCAACGTGCACGTGATCCACGGCAGCTCCAGCTCGATCCAGAACCTCTCGAAGTGCGTCGAGGCCTGCGGCCTGCGTGTTGACCGACTGATCCTGCAGCAGCTGGCCGCCGCCGAAGCGGTGCTGATGCCGGATGAGCGCGAAGCCGGTGTCTGCGCGATTGACATCGGTGGCGGCACCAGCGACATCGCCGTGTTCAAGGGCGGCGCGATCCGCCACACCGCGGTGCTGCCGGTGGCCGGCAACCACGTCACCAACGACATCAGCATGGCCTTCCGCATCCCGGCACAGCAGGCCGAGGAGATCAAGATTCAGTTCGGCTGCGCGATGCCGCAGTTTGCCGCGGCGCACGAGGAGATCGAGATCCGCGGTGCCGGCGACGGCACGCGGCGCCTGTCGCGGCTGACGCTGGCCGAGGTGATCAAGCCGCGTTACGAGGAACTGTTCCGCTTCGTGCGCCGCGAACTGCAGCGCAGCGAATGGCTCGACGCGATCCCGACCGGCCTGGTGCTCAGTGGTGCTGCGGTGCAGATGCCGGGCGTCGCCGAACTGGCGGAGGAAGTGTTCGACCTGCCGGTGCGGATCGGCGTGCCGCAGCACGTCACTGGCATCGACGAAGTGGTGAGCAGCCCTGCCTATGCGACGGCGGCGGGACTGCTGTTGTACGGACGCCAGGCGCAGCCGCGCAACGATACCGCGCGCAACACCGGCGCGGGCTTCGCGCTGCAGCGCATTGGCGAATGGTTGAGGGGTAATTTCTGAGCGCGGCGACGCTCGGCGGCAACGTGATTTTGGAGTAAACCACGCAGGATTGTTGTTGACATTGGCACTGTTACGAATTATTTTACTTTATAGGTAAAAGAATAATTTTCAAACAGTCCTTGCGGTGTCAGCAGCGTGATCGGCGCGGCGTTCTTTGCAGAGACATACAGGCAACGGTCAGCAGCGTCGCAAGACGCAGGAGCATGAGACATGGGCGCACAGACGCGGGAAATTTTTGAGTTGATGGATGGCCTGAAGAAGCGCGCAGTCATCCGCGTGATCGGCGTCGGCGGCGGTGGTTGCAACACCGTCAACCAGATGGCCCAGGCCAACATCGACGGCGTCGAGTTCATCGTCGCCAATACCGACCGGGATCACCTCGAGCGCTGCGTGCCGACCGGCCAGCTGCAGCTCGGCGCGGGCGTCACCCGCGGCCTCGGCGCGGGTTCGGATCCGGCGGTCGGCCGCCAGGCGGCCGAGGAAGACCGCGACCGCATCAAGGACCTGATCGAAGGCACCGACCTGCTGTTCATCACCGCCGGCATGGGCGGTGGCACCGGCACCGGCGCTGCACCGGTGATCGCACAGGTAGCAAAGGAACTGGGCATCCTGACCGTTGCCGTGGTGACCAAGCCGTTCGTGCATGAAGGCAAGAAGCGCATGGCCACCGCGCACAAGGGCATCGACGAGCTGCGCCAGTTCACCGACTCGCTGATCCTGATCCCGAACGAAAAGCTGAGCCTGGTGCTGGGCACCAAGATCACCGTGCTGAACTGCTTCAAGTCGGCCAACGACGTGCTGCAGAACGCGGTGCAGGGCATTTCCGAGCTGATTACCCGTCCGGGCACGATCAACGTCGACTTCGCCGACGTCAAGACCGTTATGTCGAACCGCGGCATGTCGATGATGGGCATCGGCTACGCCTCCGGCGAGGGGCGCGCGCAGAAGGCAGTGGAGATGGCGCTGTCCAGCCCGCTGCTCGACGATATCGAGCTGCATGGTGCCCGCGGCCTGCTGGTCAACGTGACCTGCGACGACACGCTGACGATGGAGGAGTGGGAGTACGTCAACGCCCGCGTCTACGAAATCGCCTCGGACGAGGCTGACGCCAAGTGCGGCATGTCGGTCAACCCGAACCTCAACGGCGAACTGCGTGTCACCGTGGTTGCCACCGGCCTGGCCGGCGGCAAGGCGGTGTCGATGCCGGCGCCGGTCGCCGCGCAGCCGCAGATGCCGGTGCTGAATCCGAAGGTGGCTTCCTTCATCCGCCCGGTCGAGCCGCCGATGCCGCAGCAGACGCGTATGCAGCCGGAGCTGGGCTACCCGCGCCAGCAGAAGGTGGCGGTGGGTGGCGGTTCGTCCTTCCCGCTGCTGGACGATGACATCCTCAGCATCCCGGCCTTCCTGCGTAACCAGGCCGACTGACACCGGGGCCATGGCCCGACCCATTCAGGGCCGGGTCATGGCCCCGTGTTAAACTGCTAGATCACAGCGCCCGCCACGCGGGGCATCGATCCAGGCAGCCATGGTCCGACAACGCACGCTCCGCCAGTCCATCCGCGCCAGCGGCATAGGGCTGCATTCCGGTCGCAAGGTCTACATGTCCTTGCTGCCGGCGGGGCCGGACACCGGCATCGTCTTCCGCCGTACCGATCTGCAGCCGGCCGCCGAAGTACCGGCCAAGGCCGAGTTGCTGCGCGAGGCGGTGATGTGCAGCACGCTGGTGACCGACAGCGGCGCCAAGATCATGACCATCGAGCACCTGATGTCGGCGCTGGCCGGCCTCGGCATCGACAACTGCATCGTCGAGTTGTCCTCGCCGGAAGTGCCGATCATGGACGGCAGTGCCGGCCCCTTCGTGTTCCTGATCCAGAGCGCCGGCATCCATGAGCAGCATGCGCCGAAGAAGTTCCTGCGCATCAAGCAGCCGGTGCAGGTGCAGGACGGCGACAAGTTCGCCCGCTTCGAGCCCTTCGATGGTTACCGGCTGAGCTTCGGCATCGAGTTCAAGCATCCGGTGTTCAAGACCAGCAGCCAGACCTCGGTGATCGATTTCTCCACGGCCACCTACATCAAGGAAGTCAGCCGCGCGCGTACCTTCGGCTTCATGCGCGAGCTGGACCAGCTGCGCTCTAACAACCTGGGCCTGGGCGCCAGCCTCGACAACGTCGTGGCGCTCGACGAGTACCGCGTGGTCAACCACGACGGGCTGCGTTACGACGACGAGTTCGTGCGCCACAAGATTCTCGACGCCGTCGGCGATCTCTACCTGCTGGGCTATCCGGTGCTCGGTGCCTATACCGCCTACAAGTCCGGCCACGCGCTCAACAACAAGCTGGTGCGCGCCGTGCTGGCCGACCAGGCGGCCTGGGACATCGTGACCTACGACAACGAGCAGGGCCAGCCGCCGATCGCCTTCGCCCGCGGGACGCTCGCCCCTGCTTCCTGAAGGTGTTGTGATTTTCTTTGGATTATTTGCGTTTTATACAACGTAAATAAACATAAAATCCGGGGCTTTTTCGTAGCTAGCTAGTAGTTTTGGCCCATTCCGCACGCTTTTCCCCCTGAAAAGCGCCGCCTGTCGGCAGGCTGACTTGCGGCCTGCGTCACACGCCCCGTACACTCGGTGCATCAGATTGCAAGTTCCGGCCTGACTTTTGCTTCTATTTTCTGGCACTGAAGCTGAAAGCGGTCATTGAACCACGCAAGCAGTTGTTGCTTGCGGTAGCGCAGCGGGATCAAGGCTGCGGCGGAATAAGCATGAATGACCAGCGTTTCGTCGCGGACGTTAGCGACCCGGATCTGGGTGATCCAGGGCTCTGCGGACCAAGTGGGGAGTGCACGGTTCATATCGGCAATCAGACGCGCGCGGTCGAACAGACCACGCACATCGGCAGGCTGCTGCCGCAACCAGTCACCGATGGGTTTGCCGTCGAGATTTGAGGGGTTCATAACGGATCTATGGACATTATAGTTGTCAATCGCGGGCGCACCACGCGCCTGAAGATCCATCCGCGCAGTCTCCAGATCTGGTTGCCCTTGGCGGTACTGGTGTCGCTGTTCTCGGCGCTGGTGTTCGGCGCCGGCTACTTGTCGCGTGGCGAGGGCAGCGTGCTGCCCGAGAGCCTGGTGACCACCTGGGCTGGCGAGGTCGAGGCACAGCGCCTCGAACTGCGTCAGGCCCGTGCCACCGCCCAGGAAGATGCCAATGCCCTGGCGCGTCGCATCGCCCTGCTGCAGGCCCACGTGCTGCGTCTGGATGCCGCGGGTCAACGCCTGACCGAGGTCGCCGGCCTTGAACAGGGCGAGTTCGATTTCAGCCAGCCGCCGCCGATCGGTGGTCCGGAGGAAACCGAGATCGAGGGCAGTGGCCTGACCGGCGTGCTGGTGTCCCTGGACGACTTCGAGAAGCAGCTGTCCGACCGCGAGCGCCAACTGCGCGTGCTCGAGGACCTGCTGCTGGCCAGCCGTATGCAGAAGCAGACCCGCCCCTCGGGCTGGCCGGTGGAGAATGGCTGGATTTCCTCGCTGTTCGGCTGGCGTTCGGACCCGTTCTCGGGTCGTACCGCCATGCATTCCGGCATTGATTTCGCCGCACGCTCGGGCGCCGACGTGATGGCGGTGGCCGCAGGTATCGTCAGCGTTGCCGGTCCGAGCAGCGGCTATGGCAACCTGGTCGAGATCAACCACGGTAACGGCTATGTCACCCGCTACGGCCACAATAGCCGCATGCTGGTACGACCGGGCGACAAGGTCCTGAAGGGCCAGCGCATCGCCCTGGTCGGTTCGACCGGCCGTTCGACCGCTCCGCATTGCCACTTCGAGGTGCTGTACAACGGTGCTGCGGTCAACCCGCAGGAATACATCCAGGCCGCCCGCTGAAGCCTGGTTCCACCGAAAAGCGCAGGCCAAGCCTGCGCTTTTTTTATGGCCGGCTTGAAAAGGTCCGTACCAGCCGCACTGATGCATAATACGGCCCCTGAACGATTCCCAGCCGCGATCCTCTGTCGTTACGCGGCGTCCACACGAAAATCTTATGGCTAACAATCTGCTGGCTCGCATCTTCGGGAGCCGGAACCAGCGCATTCTGAAGAAGCTCGACGGTCTGGTGCGCCAGGTCGGTGCGCAGGAGTCGAAGTTCGGGGCCATGTCCGACGCCGAACTGGCGCGGCAGACGCAGGTGCTGCGTGAGCGCTTGACCCAGGGCGAGACCCTGGAGGCGATCCAGGCGGACGCTTTCGCGGTGGTGCGCGAGGCCGGCAAGCGCGTCATGGGCATGCGCCACTTCGACGTGCAGCTGATCGGCGGCGCCGTGCTCAACGACGGCAAGATCGCCGAAATGCGCACCGGTGAAGGCAAGACGCTGGTGGCGACGCTGGCCGCCTACCTCAACGCACTGCCGGGCAAGGGCGTGCACGTGGTGACGGTCAACGACTACCTGGCGCGACGCGACTCCGAGTGGATGGGGCGCATCTACCGCTTCCTCGGCCTGACCGTCGGCGTCATCGCCTCCGGCCAGAGTTCGCAGGAAAAGCGCGAGGCCTATGCCTGCGACATCACCTACGCCACCAACAACGAGCTGGGCTTCGACTACCTGCGCGACAACATGGCCTTCTCGCTGGCCGACAAGGTGCAGCGCGGCCAGAACTTCGCGATCGTCGACGAAGTCGACTCGATCCTGATCGACGAGGCCCGTACGCCGCTGATCATCAGCGGCCCCACCGACGACGATCCGGAGCTGTACCGCAAGCTCCACGCGGTGATCCCGAAGCTGGTGGCGCAGGCCAGGGACGACGAGGAAGGCCCCGGCGACTTCGCCGTGGACGAGAAGGGCAAGCAGGTCCACCTGACCGAGGCCGGCCACGAGAAGGTCGAGGAACTGCTGCGCAAGAGCGGGCTGCTCGGTGAGGAAGACAGCCTCTACGACGCCGCCAACATCATCCTGATGCATCACCTCAACGCGCTGCTGCGCGCCCAGCACCTGTACAAGCGCGATGTCGAGTACATCGTGCGCGGTGGCCAGGTGATCATCATCGACGAGTTCACCGGCCGCATGATGGCGGGCCGTCGCTGGAGCGACGGACTGCACCAGGCGATCGAGGCCAAGGAGGGCGTGAAGATCCAGCAGGAGAACCAGACGCTGGCGTCGATCACCTTCCAGAACTATTTCCGTCTGTACAAGAAGCTGTCCGGCATGACCGGCACGGCTGACACCGAGGCCTTCGAGTTCCAGAGCATCTACAACCTCGAGGTCGTGGTGATCCCGACCAACCGGCAGATGCTGCGCAAGGACCAGGGCGACCTGGTGTTCATGAACGCCAAGGACAAGTTCGACGCGGTCATCAGCGAGATCAAGGAAGCACACGGCCGCAAGCAGCCGCTGCTGGTCGGCACCGCCAGCATCGAGACCTCCGAGCTTCTGTCGGGCCTGCTGACGAAGGAGGGCATCACCCACGAGGTGCTCAACGCCAAGCAGCACGAGCGCGAAGCCGAGATCATCGCGCAGGCCGGTCGTCCGGGATCGGTGACCATCGCCACCAACATGGCTGGCCGCGGCACCGACATCGTGCTCGGCGGCAACCTCGAGGCCGAGCTGTCGCAGCTGCCGGAGGAAGACGCCGCGGCGCATGACCGCGTGCGCGCCGAGTGGAAGCAGCGCCACGAGCAGGTGCTGCAGGCCGGCGGCCTCTACGTGATCGGCTCCGAGCGCCACGAATCGCGTCGCATCGACAACCAGTTGCGTGGCCGCTCCGGCCGCCAGGGCGATCCGGGCGCCTCGCGCTTCTACCTGTCGCTGGACGACACGCTGATGCGCATCTTCACGCCGCCGCGCATGCGCTCGATGCTGCAGGGCCTGGGCATGGAGGAAGGCGAGGCGATCGAGCATCGCTGGGTGTCGCGCGCGATCGAGACCGCGCAGCGCAAGGTCGAGGCCCACAACTTCGACATCCGCAAGCACCTGCTCGAGTACGACAACGTCGCCAACGACCAGCGCAAGGCGGTGTACGAGCTGCGCGACGAGCTGATGGGTGCCGAGCGCGTCACGCCGATGGTCGACGAGATCCGCCCGGACGTGGTCAACGCGGTGACCGATGCGAACATCCCGCCGCAGTCCATCGAGGACATGTGGAACGTCGAGGGCCTGCAGGAGGCCTTCCGCCGCGACTTCCAGCTCGACCTGCCGATCCGCAAGTGGCTGGACGAGGAGCGCGACCTCAACGAGAAGAAGCTGCGCGAGCGCCTGGTCGAAAAGGTGCGCGAAGCCTACGTGCAGAAGAAGGAGCAGGTCGGCACCGGCGTGCTGGAGCACTTCGAGAAGGCGATCATGCTGCAGGTGCTGGACAACCTGTGGCGTGAGCATCTCGCCGCGGTCGACTACCTGCGCCAGGGCATCAACCTGCGCTCCTACGCGCAGAAGGATCCCAAGCAGGAATACAAGCGCGAGGCCTTCGGCATGTTCAACGACATGCTGTCGCGCTTCAAGCACGAAACCATCTCGACGCTGGCGCGCGTGCGTATCCAGACCGAGGCGGAAGTGCAGGCGATCGAGGAACAGCGCCGCCAGCAGGCCGAGCGCGAGCTGCAGTTCCAGCACGCGGCGGCCCCAGACGTCGCGGGTACCGTTGCCGATGTGCCTCAGGAACTGTCGGCCGGCGCGCCGCGCCGTCTTGAGGCCGTGGAGCCGCCGCCGGCGCGCCCCGCCACCGTGGTGCGCGAGTTCCCCAAGGTCGGCCGCAACGATCCCTGCCCCTGTGGCAGCGGCAAGAAATACAAGCAGTGCCACGGCCAGCTGATGTAGGCACGGGCCGCGGGGCGCAGCGGGAAGCGGGGCGGGGGAAGCGGTAGAATCCGCGCCCGTCTCCGCTTTCCGGTTTCGCCCATGGCCGTCAATCTGCTCGCCCCCGTTTCCCTGCTGCCGATCCCCGGCTGCCGTCTCGGCAGCGCCGAGGCAGCGATCAAGAAGCCCGGTCGCAAGGACCTGCTGCTGGTTGAGTTGGCGCCGGGCAGCCGCGTCGCCGGCGTGTTCACCCGCAATGCCTTCTGTGCCGCACCGGTGCAGATCTGCCGCGAGGCCCTGGCTGGCGCCACGCCGATCCGCGGCCTGCTGATCAACTCGGGCAACGCCAATGCCGGTACCGGCAGCCAGGGCTTCAGCGATGCCCGCGCCACGCTGGCCGCCGCGGCCGAGGCGCTGGGCTGCGCGCCGGAAGCGATCCTGCCGTTCTCCACCGGCGTCATCGGCCAGAAGCTGCCGTCCACCCGCATGACGGCGGCGATGCCGGCCGCACAGGCGGCGCTGCGCAGCGACGGCTGGATGGACGCCTCGCGCACCATCATGACCACCGACACCCTGCCCAAGGGCGCCAGCCGGCAAGTGCAGACTGCGCAGGGCCCGGTCACGGTCACCGGCATTGCCAAGGGCGCCGGCATGATCTGCCCGGACATGGCGACGCTGCTGGCCTTCGTCGGCACCGATGCGCGACTGACGTCGGCGGCGCTGCAGCAATGCCTCAACGAGGCGGTCAACCGCTCCTTCAACTGCGTCACCGTCGACGGCGACACCTCGACCAACGACTCCTGCGTGCTGTTCGCCACCGCACAGGCGGGCAGCGAGGATATCGGGCCGCAGCACGCGGACTACGCCGCCATCGCCGGCGCCGTGCGCGAGGTCTGCACCGAGCTGGCACAGGCGATCGTGCGCGACGGCGAGGGCGCCACGCGCTTCATCACCATCGACGTGCAATCGGCCGGCAGCGAGGCCGAGGCGCGTCTCGCCGCCTATGCGCTGGCGCACTCGCCGCTGTTCAAGACAGCGGCCTTCGCCGGCGACGCCAACTGGGGCCGCATCCTCGCGGCGGTTGGCCGCAGCGGTATCGCGGGGCTCGACGTCTCGCGCATCAGCATCCGCATCGACGAGGTCGAGCTGATCCGCAACGGCGAGCCGCATCCGGACTATCGCGAGGAGCGCGGCGCCGCCGTGTTCGCCAAACCCGAGTACACGATCCGCATCGACCTCGGCCGCGGCAACGCCGGCGTGACGGTGTGGACCTGCGACTTCAGCTACGACTACGTCAAGATCAACGCCGAGTACCGGACGTGATCGCTTTGGCGACGCCATCCATGGCGCAACTTCCGTGACCCGATCTGGCCCCGGCCCCGCCATCCATGGCGGGGCGTTCGGCGGCGCGGAGCAGTGCTCCGCGACAGCCCCGCCTCACCCACTGATCCGGGTCGCCTGCGGCGTGCTGACCGACGCTGCGGGGCGCGTGCTGCTGGCGCAGCGGCCGGTCGGCAAGATCGCCGCGGGCTACTGGGAATTCCCCGGCGGCAAGATCGAGCCCGGCGAGACGCCGCGGCATGCCCTCGATCGCGAACTGCAGGAGGAGTTGGGCGTACAGGTGCGTGAAGCCCGCCCGCTGATCCGCTTCCGCCACGAGTACAGCAACCGCACGGTGCTGCTCGACACCTGGCTGGTCAGCGGCTTCGACGGCGAGCCGCATGGCCGCGAGGAGCAGGCGCTGGCCTGGCTGACGATCGACCAGCTGCTGGCCCAGCCGCAGCAGCTGCCCACCGTGGCGCCGATCGCGATGGCCCTGCGCCTGCCCGGCGACTACGTCTTCACCCCGCCAGAGGCGGACGAGGCCTGGATCCGTGAGCGCCTGCCGCGCCTGCCGCCGGGCGCGCTGCTGCGCCTGCGCCTGCCGGGCATGGATGACACGGCCTATGCCGGCCTCGCACGCCGCCTGCTGGTTGAGTGCGCGCCGCTGGGCCTGCGACTGGTCCTGGATCGCGATCCGGCGCAGGTGAGCGAGCTGGGCGCGGCCGGCTGGCATGCGCGCTCCGCGGTGCTGGCCGGGCTGTCGCAGCGCCCGCTGCCGGAGTCCCTGCTGTGCCTGGCGTCCTGCCATGGTGCCGCCGGCCTGGAGCAGGCCTGGCGCCTGGGCTTCAGCGCGGCGGTACTGGGCCCGGTACGCCCCACGGCGACCCATCCGGGCGCGGCTCCCCTGGGCTGGGCTGCCTTTGCGGGCTTGACGGAAAATCTGGCGCTGCCGGTGTATGGCCTGGGCGGTGTCGGCCCGGAGCAGCGGCAGGAGGCCTGCGCGGCTTATGCGCAGGGTACGGCGGGGATTTCGGCCTACTGGTGACGCGGCGGCTGCGGCGCAGCCGGCTCATCCATCAGCAGCGGGTCTTCCTGGGATTCGGCCGGAATGCCGTAGCGGCCGGCGAACCAGTCGCCCAGATCCAGTGTCTTGCAGCGTTCCGAGCAGAACGGACGCCAGGGGTTGGAGGCTTCCAGCTCGGCCGGTCCCCCGCACTGGCGGCAACGGTGGGTCGGCTTCATAGCGCGCAGCACTGGATGCCGAAGGAAACGTCTGTCGCCGCCTGGTGGCTGCGGGCGTTGACGTCGTTGGCCGACATGAAGCGCACCGTGAAGCGGTGCTTGCCGGCGCTGATCTCCGGAAACACGCCTGCCGCCACCGGCACGGTGACGCGCAGCAGCAGGCAGGGCGCCTGCGGGGTCTGGATGTAGATGCCGCCGCGGGCAACGGTCTGCTGCGTCGGCACGCTGTTGCGCAGCAGTTTCAGGTAGAGGTTCACGGCCTGTTCGAAGGGCCGCAGGTCGGCGAACCAGGTATCGAGGTCGCGACGGATCTGCGCGTAGGGCCGGGCCAGCCAATGGTGATAGATCGGCAGGTCGAAGGCGCAGGTGCCGCCGGGGATGCTGGCGCGGCTCATCACCGTGGTGAGGAAATCGTTGCCGCGCAGCAGCGAGTTGGCGAACTGCGTGGCCAGCTGCTGCATGCCGCTGACCGCCTGGGTGATTTCGGCGAGCACGCCCTTGAGCAGCTCCGGATCGACGCCGGGCTTGGTGTTCAGGCGCAGCAGGTGGGCGTGCTGGTCGGTCAGTTCCTTCAGGATCTCGTTTTTGAGATCCGAGCGGGAGATGACGACGAGGATGTCGAGCAGCGCGTGCAGTGTCGTGCGGGCGCCGAAGGCTGATTCGTCACGGCGATGATGCTGGTGCTGGCCGAAGAGAAATTCGAGGCGCAGGAATGTCCTGACCTTCTCGGTCAGAGGCTGCTCGAAGGTGACCAGCTCGGTTCCGTGCGTCACGGCGCAAGAATGACAAGTAAGACAGGATTGTGTCTTAGATCACAGTTTTGGGCAAACTCAAACCGCGTGCATAAATCTCGCCGGTGCGGGCAATTCCGAGATAGTACGCATGCAGTTCCTCGACCGCCGTGCGGGCCGCG
Organism: Solimonas sp.; assembly: GCA_035476855.1. GTDB lineage: Bacteria > Pseudomonadota > Gammaproteobacteria > Nevskiales > Nevskiaceae > Solimonas_A. The sequence continues at coordinate 30,436 of DATILC010000237.1, forward strand.
GCGATCGATCCGGTGTTGAGGATGACATCGTGCGCCGCTGCCAGCCGTTCGCGTCGCGAGGCCTGTGCCTGGATCATTTTCTGCCCCAGATCTTCGTTGATATTGTCGCGGGCGGTCAGGCGTTGCAGCTGGGTTTCCGGCAGCACGTCCACCACCAGTACCCTGTCCACCAGTTCGCGCATGCCGGCTTCCACCAGGATCGCCACGCTGAGGATGCAATAGGCGGAGGCCTGGGCATCGCGCCACTGGGTCAGGCGCTTGCGGATGTGCGGATGGGTGATCGCCTCCAGCGAGCGCCGCGCCTCGACATCGCCGAACACGCGCTCCCGCATGCGGCGCCGGTCCAGCTGCCCATCCGCCTGCAGGAACTGCCGGCCGAAGCTGCGGGCGATCTCCAGCAGTGCCGGCGCGCCCGGTGCGACGACGTCCCGGGCCACCTGGTCGGCATCCAGCACCGGGACGCCCAGCTCGGCGAAGAAGTCGCCGATCAGCGACTTGCCGCTGGCAACGCCCCCGGTGAGGCCGATGGTCAGGCGCGGCATCAGCGCAGGCCGGCGGCGTTGAGGTAAAGGCCCTGCAGCGTGTCGCCGCAGACCAGGGAGAGCCAGCCCGCCGCAGCCAGGTAGGGGCCGAACGGAATCGGTACCTCACGACCGTGGCGGCGCAGCAGCACCAGCCCGATGCCTACCACAGCGCCCACCAGGGAGGACAGCAGCACGATCATCGGCAGCGCCTGCCAGCCCAGCCAGGCACCGAGCGCAGCGAGCAGCTTGAAGTCCCCATAGCCCATGCCCTCCTTGCCGGTGACCAGCCTGAACAGGTGATAGACCAGCCAGAGGCTCAAATATCCCATGATCGCGCCCAGCAGGGCAGAGCGCAGATCCGTGAACACCGGCAGCAGGGCCGCCGCCAACCCCAGCCACAGCAGCGGCTGGGTAATGGAGTCTGGCAGCAGCATCGTGCGCAGGTCGATCACCGCCAGCGCAATCAGTGCCCAGGTCAGCAGCAGGGCACCCGCAAGCTGCGGCCCCCAGCCGAAGTGCCAGGCGCAGATTGCCGACAGCAGGCCGCTGGCGGCTTCCACCAGTGGGTACTGGATCGAGATCGGGCTGCGGCAGCCCGCGCAGCGTCCGCGGAGTGCCAGCCAGCTGAGCACCGGCACGTTTTGCCAGGGCTTCACTCCCGCGCCGCAGGACGGGCAGCGCGAGGGCGGGTACATCAGCGAAAACCGTTCCTGGGGCTCTTGCGGCAGTTCCAGAAGCTCCCGGCACTCGCGTTTCCACGCCAGCTCCATCATGCGCGGCAGCCTCAGGATCACGACATTGAGGAAGCTGCCTAGCAGCAGACCGAATACGGCTAGCGCGAACGTCAAAAAAACGGGGCTGCCTTGCAGCCCCTCGATGAACGTCATGGAGATTCTGGGTTGTTCTTAGATGGCCTGGCCGAGCTTGAAGATCGGCAGGTACATGGCGGTGACCAGGCCGCCGACCAGCACGCCGAGGATGGCCATGATCATCGGTTCGAGCAGGCTGGACAGCGAGTCCACCATGGCATCGACCTCGGCCTCGTAGAAGTCGGCCACCTTGGCGCACATTTCGTCCAGGGCGCCGGACTCTTCGCCGATCGCCACCATCTGCACGGCCATGTTCGGGAAGATTCCGGACTGCTGCATCGTCAGCTGCAACTGCTGGCCGGTGGATACGCGGTCGCGCATCACCAGGATGGCTTCCTCGAACACGATGTTGCCGGCAGCACGGGCGACCGACTCCATGGCTTCCACCAGCGGCACGCCCGCGGCGAACATGGTCGAAAGGGTGCGGTTGAAGCGGGCGATCGCCGACTTGTAGAGGA
>DATILC010000238.1:0-4131 GCA_035476855.1 Solimonas sp.
TACTCGAATTCCACGTGCCGATGGACGAGGCCTACAGCCGCGATGGGCTGACCGGCCTGCTGAGCCGGCCGGTGATCGAGCAGATCGTGCGCCAGAACATCAACCTGCTGCGAAGGCTCAAGCAGCCCTGCGCAGTGGCGCTGATCGACATCGACCATTTCAAGCAGGTCAACGACCGCTACGGACATGCTGCAGGCGACAACTATCTCAAGGCCGTCGGCGAAGCCCTGAAGCGGACGGTACGCAACACCGACGTCGTCGGCCGCTGGGGTGGCGAGGAGTTCATGGTCTTCATGCCGGGTACCGACCGTCGCGGCGCCTCCGCCACGGTGACCAAGCTGCTGCAGGCCCTGCGCCAGCTGCAGGTCGAGCACCAGGGCTCCCGCATTCGTGCGACCGCCAGTGCCGGCATCTGGGTGGGTCACCCTCGGATGCCCTTCGAGAAGGTCTACGAGTCGGCTGACGCGGCGCTGTACCGTGCCAAGGAACAGGGTCGCGACCGCTTTTCGTTCGCCATGGAACTGGTGTCCTCCGAACGGTCCGGGCCGGTTCCTGACGCCCCGGTCGAGCAGCAGGGAGGATCGCCGTCATGAACGCCATTGCAGCGATCATGGTGGTGATGGATCCGGCATTGCGCCGCAATGCCGCGCTGCGCCGCGGCATCGAGCTGGCGCGGCGCAGCGGTGCTGTCCTTCACCTGTACCTGTTCGACCACGATCCGATGATCCAGATCTACGGCGAAGACCTGGAGGAAGGTGTGCGCCGGGCTGCCATCACCCACTTCCTGGACCAGCGGCTGCAGCGTCTGAACGCCATTGCCGCCGAGGTTGCCAGTGGCGGAGTGCGCGTGGAATGCGACGTGGTCTGGGCTCCTGCCACCCATCAGGCGATCGTTGCCAGGGCCATCGACATCCGTCCCGAGCTGGTCATCAAGAACGTCGACGAGAGTGCTCCACACGGCCTGCTGTTGCGTCCCATCGACTGGAAGCTGCTGCGTCTGGTGCCTGCCGACCTGATGCTGGTCCACGGCGACTCCGGGGCGCTGCCGCGCCGCATCGTCGCCGCGGTCGATACCTGCGACAGCGCCACCCATCCCGCGCCGCTCAACGAAGCCGTGGTACGCGGCGCATTGCGCATCGGCCGCTACGCCGAGGCGGAACTGCACCTGGCCCACGTGGCGCCCTACATTCCCGCCGGGGGGCTGGTCGACAGTCGCATGCAGCTCAGCTACGAGACCATGGTCGAGCGCGATGTGGCGGCGTTCCGGCGCTTCGCGCAGGGTCTGCAGGTACCGGGGGATCGCTGCCACATGCTGTCCGGCGAAACGGCAACAAGCCTGAAGGATTTTTCCGGGCGCATCGGCGCCGACTTGCTGGCGATCGGCTCGGTCTACCGCTCAGCCTGGGACCGCTTCATGCTCGGCACCACCGCCGAACAGCTGCTGGCGGAAAGCGGGCGCGACATCCTGATGGTCAAGGAGCCGGAGTTCGAGTCAGCCCTGCGCCATCACGTGGACCTGGACGCCTGGCGGCAGGCGACGCTGCGCTATCGCGGCTGAAAGGGTCGTCGCCGGCGGCGCGCAGTTGCACCGGCATCCGCTGCAGGCGGCGGAACAGCGCGATCTGCTGCCATAGCGGCCACCAGTCGTACAGGTAGATTTCCAGCGGACGCCACATCGCGACCCAGCCGACGATGATCAGGCCTTCGTAGACCAGGTGGCCGAGGCTGCCCGTTGCCGTATCCCTGTAGAGGCTGCCAAGCGTCAGGCAGGCGAACAGGAATGCCAGCCCGATCAGCAGGCTGGTGCGGCCCTGCCGCAGCAGTTGCTGCAGTTGCGCCCGGGTCAGGCGGGCGCGTTCCGAGAAGTAGTGTTCAAGGCCCTCGCGGATGCAGCGCTCCGCCTGCGGGGTGGCTTCCGCTGCCGGCAGGTGTACCAGCAGTTCCAGCGGAGAAGAGGCGGGGATCTCCTGCGCCCAGCTGACCAGGAACTGCTCGGCATGCTGGTCGAGGTCGCGCTCGTTGAACGGCGACGGGTCCATGGAGTTGAACAGCTGCGACAGGCTGCGCAGCGAAATCTCCATCATGCCGGCATGGGCGCGCATGTTTCCCTGCCGGTGTGCCGGGATGTCGAGGGGGCTTCGGGTCGTGTCTTCATCGGTGTTTGCCTGCAGCGTCGTCGGCATGAGCCGCCTGGGTAATATCGCTCTGCCGGCGGCTGCGGGTCATTGACGCACGTCAAGCCCGGCGCCGTGGCGGGGGAGTAAGGTGCAGCCATGAACGCCAAACCGATTGCCTGGATCACCCATCCAGACTGCCTGCTGCACCAGATGGCCGAGGACCACCCGGAGAGTCCGCTGCGGCTGCACAGCATCCAGGACCGGCTGATGCTGACTGGTGTCGACGGCTTCCTGCAACACCTGCAGGCACCGGCCGCAAGCGTGGAACAGCTGCAGCGCGTCCATACGGCGGATCATGTCCGGCAGATGCTGGAAGCGGTCGGCGAGCCGCCGCTGCACATCGATCCGGACACCGTGCTGATGCGGTACACGGTGCGTGCCGCGCTGCGCGCCGCCGGCGCCGGCGTGCTGGCGGTGGATACGGTGCTGGAGAACCGTGCGGGCCTGGCCTTCTGTGCGGTAAGACCGCCGGGACACCATGCCGAACGTGCGCGCGCGATGGGCTTCTGCTTCTTCAACAACATCGCGGTGGCCGCGGCCCACGCGATGGCACGCGGCCTCACGCGCGTGGCGATCCTCGACTTCGACGTCCACTACGGCAACGGTACGGCGGACATCTTCCGCGACGATCCGCGTGTGCTGCTGTGCTCCACCTACGGCCATCCGCTGTATCCGTACTGGGAAGGTGCCGGCGATGCGCCGGGGCTGGTCGACGTGCCGCTGGCCCCATCGACCGCGGGTACCGCCTTCCGCGCCGCCGTCACCCAGCACTGGCTGCCGGCGCTGGAGGTGTTCCGTCCGCAGTTGCTGCTGGTATCCGCCGGCTTCGATGCCCACGCGGCCGATCCGATCGGCAATCTGCGTCTGGGCTTCGAGGATTTCCGCTGGCTGGGCATGGTGACCCAGCAACTGGCGGAGGAATGCTGCGAGGGACGTGTGGTTGCGATGCTCGAGGGCGGCTATGACCTGCCCGCGCTGGCGCGCAGCGTCGAGTGCTTCCTGCAGCCCTATCTCGGCGGCGCGCTGTGACGGTACGCAATATCGACGCCCTGCTGCGGCCGCAGCGTGTGCTGGTGCTGGGCAGCAGTGCCGACGGCATTGCCGGACAGGTGCTGCACAACATCGCTCACACCGTGCCCTCGGACCGCCGGACCCTGGTCGGCGCGAACGACCCGGGCTGGTGCAGCATCGCCGAACACGATCCCTGGCCGGCGACGACCGTCGCGGTGCTGATGGACCTGCGCTACGCAACGGCATCGGTGGTGCGGCGGCTTGCCGACTGCGGCTGCCGCGCGCTGGTCTGGCCGCTGGCCGCGGCGGTGCCCGATGAATTGTGGGAGGCCGCCCGCGCATCCACCCTGCGCGTGCTGGGGCCCCGCGGCGGGCTCAGCTGCGCTGCAGGTCCGGGCTACAGCCTGTCGTCGTTGCCGCTGCAGCCGCAGGCCGGCAATGTCGCCCTGATCGCGCAGTCGCACTCGGTCGCCGCGGCCGCGGTGGACTGGATGCTGGGCCGCAACCTCGGGCTTTCCTGGCTGGCGATCACCGGGGGCGAGGCGGATGTCGACGTCGCCGACCTGCTCGACCACGCGGCGCTGGACCCGCAGACCCGCGCCGTCGCCCTGCAACTCGGGCGGGTGCGCTGTGCGCGCAAGTTCATGTCGGCGGCGCGTGCGGTGGCGCGGATCAAGCCGGTCGCGGTATTGCAGACGCAGCCGATCTACCGGCCGGGAGGGGATGCTGCGGTACGTTCGGCGGCGTTCCGGCGCGCCGGCCTGGTCGAATGCGTGACGCTGGGCGGGCTGTTCGACGCCATCGCGGCCCTGAGCCGCCTGCCGGTGCCCGCCGATGGCCGCATCGCCGTGGTCGGCAATGGCGCCGGCGGCTGTGCACTGGCCGTGGATGCGCTGCACCGCCAGGGCCTGGCGGTGGCCAGCCTTCCCGCGGAGATCGCCTC
>DATILC010000239.1:0-5344 GCA_035476855.1 Solimonas sp.
ATGCTCACGACGTCGAACCCGTTCGACCGCCTGTTTCCGGCCGCCGCCGACGGTCGCGATCTCAACCCGCTGCTGCAGGACCCCGGCATGGTGATCCATCCGCCGATGCTCTACATGGGCTACGTCGGTTTCTCGGTGGCCTTTTCCTTCGCGCTGGCGGCGCTGATCTCCGGCCGCCTCGATGGTGCCTGGGCGCGCTGGACGCGACCCTGGACGACCACGGCCTGGCTGTTCCTGACCATGGGCATCACGCTCGGCTCCTGGTGGGCCTACCACGAGCTGGGCTGGGGCGGATGGTGGTTCTGGGATCCGGTCGAGAACGCTTCCTTCATGCCCTGGCTGGTCGGCACCGCGCTGATCCATTCGCTGGCGGTGACCGAGAAGCGTGGCCTGCTGAAGTCCTGGACCGTGCTGCTGGCGATCCTGGCCTTCTCGCTGTCGCTGCTCGGCACCTTCCTGGTCCGCTCCGGCGTGCTGGTGTCGGTGCACGCCTTTGCCACCGACCCGGCGCGCGGCGTGTTCATCCTCGGCTTCCTCGCCGTGGTGCTGGGTACCGCCTTCGGGCTCTATGCCTGGCGCGCACCGAAGCTGCAGAGCGAGGGCGATCTCGCGCTGTTCTCGCGCGAGGGCCTGCTGCTGCTCAACAACGTCTTCCTGGTGGTCGCGGCCGCTGCGGTATTGCTGGGCACGCTGTATCCGCTGCTGGTCGATGCGCTGGGCCTGGGCAAGATCTCGGTGGGGCCGCCGTACTTCAATGCCGTGTTCCTGCCGCTGATGGCACCGCTGGCGGCGCTGGTGGGACTGGCGATGGCGGTGGGCTGGAAGCGCGCCAAGCTGTCCGAGGTGCTGCGCCAGCTGCGCTGGCCCGGCGCGGTGGCGGTCGTCGCCGGCCTGGTGTTGCCGTTCCTGTGGGTCGGCACCAGCGGCCTGCTGGCCTTCACCGGCGCCCTGCTCGGTGTCTGGGTACTGATGAGCTCGGTGCAGGATGTCTGGCAGCGCGTGCGTGCCAGGGCCAGCTGGACCGCCGGCCTGGCCAGCGTGCCGCGCTGCGTCTGGGGCATGACGCTCGCGCATTTCGGCCTCGGCATCTGGGTACTGGGCGTGGCCTTCGTCAGCCTCTACAGCGTCGAGAAGGATGTACGCCTGGCGCCGGGCGAGTCGGCGAACCTGCACGGTTATGAGTTCTTCCTGCGTGGGGTCGAGCCGCTGCAGGGGCCCAACTACGATGCCGACCGCGGTACCGTCGAGGTCACCCACGAGGGCGCCAGCGTCGCCCTGCTGAATCCGGAGAAGCGCCTGTACCGCGCCCAGCGCAATGTCATGACCGAGGCGGCGGTCGACGAATTGCCGACCCGTGACCTTTACGTGGCGCTGGGCGAGGCCTTCGACGACGGCGACTGGAGCCTGCGCCTGTACTACAAGCCGGCGATGCAGCTGGTCTGGTGGGGCGGCTTCATCATGTGCTTCGGCGGACTGCTGGCGGCTTCGGACCGGCGCTACCGCCTGACGAAAATGGCGCAGGCGCCCGCAGCGGACAACGTGGTGACGGCCTGATGCGCTTTCTGATTCCGGCGGCCCTGCTGGTCGTCCTGCTGGTGTTCCTCGGTATCGGCCTCAAGCGTGATCCGCGCGAGGTGCCGTCGCCCCTGATCGGCAAGCCGGCCCCGGCCTTCGACCTGCCACAGGTCGGCGATGCCGCGCGTTTCTCGCAGGAGAACCTCAAGGGACGCCCCGTGCTGGTGAACTTCTGGGCCAGCTGGTGTGCCGGCTGCCAGGTCGAGCATCCGCTGCTGATGCAGCTGGCGCAGCAGCAGGGCGTCGAGATCATCGGCATGGACTACAAGGACACCGACGCCGATGCGCAGAAGTGGCTGCAGCGGCATGGCAATCCCTATCGCCGCATCGTGGCCGATGCGGAAGGTACGGCGGGGCTCGACTGGGGGGTCTACGGCGTGCCGGAGACCTTCGTGCTCGATGCGCAGGGCACCATCGTCTACAAGCAGATCGGTCCGATGACCGAGCAGGCATGGAAGGAAAAGATCCTGCCGCTGCTGCAGGGGAGCAAGTCATGAGGTTCGCCGGGCTGCTGCTGGCGCTGCTGCTGAGTCTGCCCGGGTTCGCCCAGGACAGCCTGGATGCGGACCAGCAGGCGCGCTATCGCCAGATGATCCACGAGCTGCGCTGCCTGGTCTGCCAGAACCAGACCATCGCCGATTCCGACGCGCCGCTGGCGCAGGACCTGCGCCAGCAGGTCGAGAAGCAGATCCGCGAAGGCCGCAGCGATGCCGAGATCAAGCAGTACCTGACCGCGCGCTACGGCGACTTCGTGCTGTACAAGCCGCCGGTCAAGGGCAGCACCCTGCTGCTCTGGATCGGCCCCTTCCTGTTGCTGGCGGTGGCGCTGGTCATGGCCCTGCGCATGCTGCGTCGTCGCGGCAGCAGCGCAGCGCCGACCCCGAGCGTGGACCCGCAGGCCTTGCAGCGCCTGCTCGACGAGGACAAGAAGTGAGCGCCTACCTGGGCATGGCAGCGGTCCTGCTGCTGGCTGCCGTCTGGCTGACCCGGCCGTTCTGGTCGCGCTCCGGCGTGGCACAACTGCGCCGCAAGGCCGCCAACGTCGCGGTGTACCGTTCGCGGCTGGCGGAACTGGAGAACGAGGCGGCCTCCGGGCTGGTCGAGGCCGAGGCCGCGACCCAGCTGCGCCAGGAACTGGCGGCGCGGCTGCTGCGGGATGCGGAAACACCGGCCGAGGCGTCGGAGCCCGCCGTGGCGCCGCGTCGCGCCTGGCAGCCGGCCCTGCTGCTGTCGGTGCTGCTGGCCGGCTTTGCTGTGGCGGCCTACTGGCAGCAGGGCAGCTGGCGCACCCAGCAGATGGTGGCCGTTGCCGCGCAGAACCCGGAAGCGGGGCGGCAGTTGGCGGTCGAGGACATGGTCGCCAAGCTGGCGGCGCGTCTGGAGAAATCGCCGGACGACATCGAGGGCTGGGCCATGCTGGGCCGCTCCTATGCCGTGCTGGGCCGCTACAACGACGCCGCCACGGCCTACGGCGAGGCCAACCGCCGGGTGCCGCAGCCGGATGCCGACCTGCTGGTCAGCGAGGGCGAGGCCCTTGCCATGGCCCGCGAGCGCGACCTGATGGGCCGGCCGCAGCAGCTGTTCCAGCAGGCGCTGGCGATCGACGCCGACCACGGCAAGGCCCTGTGGTATGCCGGCCTCGCCGCCTCCCAGGCCCAGGACTACGCCGCCGCTCGCGACCACTGGCTGCGCCTGAGCCAGCGGCAGGACCTGCCGGAGGAATTGCGTACGGCCCTGGCCGAGCGCCTGCAGCAGCTGGCGCAACTGGCCGGCCAGCCGGCTCCGGCGATGCCGCTGCCCACCGCCGCGCCTGCGGCTGCAAAGGGTGAAACGCGCCTGAAGCTGAAGGTTTCGCTGTCGCCGGAACTGGTCGCCAGGGCGCCGCCGGGGGCGACGCTGTTCGTCTTCGCCAAGGCCGAGCAGGGTCCGCCGATGCCGCTGGCGGTGCAGAAGCTGCCCGGGGCGAAGCTGCCGCTGGAAATCAGCCTCGACGACAGCATGGGCATGATGCCGCAGCTCAAGCTTTCCCAGTTCGACAACTGGGTCGTGACCGCCCGCATCACCGCCGGCGGCAGCGTCAAGGCCGAACCCGGCGATTGGGAGGGAAGCCGCAAGGTTTCGAGAGTAGAATCCGCGCAGCCTGTCGCCCTGGTGATCGACCGGGTCGTACCCTGAGCCCAAAGTCATTTCAAAATTGACGATTCACAAGACAACCATGCTCACTCAAATTCCCTCCGCGCTCCCCCTGATGCTCAAGGCTGCCGGCACCGCGCAGCGCAAGCCCGGTCGCGAGCCGCAGATTCCGGAACTGTCGACCGGCATCGCCACCCTGAGCACCAACCCGGCCAAGCTGGCGGCCTACAACGAGGTCTGCGGCTTCGAGCCGGGCGAGACCCTGCCGATCACCTACCCGGCGGTGCTGGCCAACCCGCTGGCGATGCACCTGATGGCGCAGCCGGAATTCCCGCTGCCGATGCTGGGCATCGTGCACGTGCGCAACACCATCGAGCAGAAGCGCCCGCTGCGCGCCGACGAGTCCTATGCCGTCAGCGTGCGCACCGGCGAGACCCAGCGGGTCAAGGCCGGCCTGGAGTTCCAGCTGGTGTCCGAGTTCAGCCTCGACGGCGAGGCCCTGTACAAGTGCGTGATGACGGTGCTGCACCGCATCCCGGGCCCGAAGCAGGCGGGTGGCGGCAAGCCGCCGGCACCGCCGGCACAGCTGTCCGAATACGTTGCCTTCGACGTGCCGGAGAACCAGGGCCGCCGCTACGCCGCCGTCTCCGGCGACTACAACCCGATCCATCTCTACGCGCCGACCGCCAAGCTGCTCGGCTTCAACCGCCACATCGCCCACGGCATGTGGTCGCTGGCGCGTTGCGCCGCCCTGCTGCAGGGCCAGTTGGGCAAGGAGCCGGGCTATCTGGACGTCTCCTTCAAGCAGCCGCTGTTCCTGCCGGGCAAGGTCGCGATCAAGCACCAGAAGAAGGGCGACACGGTCGAGTTCGCGCTGCTCGCGCGCAACTCCGACAAGGTCCATCTGGCCGGCTCGCTGCGCTAGAATATTCCGCTAAGGCCACGACAATACAAAGGATTCCCGGAGAGCCCGCATGCGGATCCGTAAAGCTGTTTTCCCGGTTGCCGGTCTCGGCACCCGCTTCCTGCCGGCGACCAAGGCGATCGCCAAGGAAATGTTGCCGATCGTCGACAAGCCACTGATCCAGTACGCCGTACAGGAGGCGATCAGCGCCGGCGCCGAGGAACTGATCTTCATCACCGGCCGTTCGAAGAATTCCATCATGGATCACTTCGACAAGGCCTACGAGCTGGAAACCGAGCTGGAACAGCGCGGCAAGGAGAAGCTGCTCGCCATCGTGCGCGAGGTGCTGCCGCCTGGCGTCACCTGCATCTTCATCCGTCAGGCTGAGGCGCTGGGCCTGGGTCACGCCGTACTCTGCGCCTGGCCCGCGGTGGGCGACGAGGATTTCTCGGTGATCCTGGCGGACGACCTGATCGACGGCAAGCTGCGCCCCTGCCTGGCGCAGATGCAGCGCGTCTACCAGGAATACGGCACCAGCGTGATCGCGGTGCAGAAGGTGCCGAAGGAAGACATCTCCAGCTACGGCGTGGTCGAGGCCCATCCGGTGGCACCGGGCCTGGGCGAGGTGCGCCGCATCGTCGAGAAGCCGAAGAAGGAAGACGCGCCCAGCGACCTGGCGGTGGTTGGCCGCTACATCCTGACGCCGCGCATCTTCAAGCTGCTGGAGCGCAC
>DATILC010000240.1:0-24265 GCA_035476855.1 Solimonas sp.
GGCCGAGGCCAAGAAGTTCGTCGACGACGCCGAGAAGTTCAAGAAGGAGCGCGACCTGCTGTCGGCTGCCGATCTGGCCAAGCGCGAGAAGGACCTCTCGGCCCGCCAGGTCGACCTGCAGTACAAGCAGCGCCAGTTCCAGGAAGACTTCGCCAACCGCGACCGCCAGCTGACCACCGAGATGATGGCCAAGATCAAGGGCGTGATCATGCAGGTGGCCAAGGAACAGGGCGCCGACCTGGTGGTGCAGGATCCGATCTATGCATCGGACAGCGTCGACATCACCGCCGAGGTGCTCAAGCGCCTGCAGGCGACGGGTGCCGGCAAGTAAACGACTGTTCCGTGGAAGAAAAGCCCGCGCAATGCGCGGGCTTTTTCATTGGCGTCCCCTGCCAGGGTGGCGGCGATTAGTGGCTGGAACTGCGATAATCGCCCCATGACCACGCATACCTTGGCCGAGCTGGCCGACAAATTCGGTCTGGAACTGAAGGGGGAGGGCAGCACCCCCATCTCCGGCGTCTGCTCGATGCATCCGGGCAAGCCGGGCTGCATCGGGTTCCTGTCCAATCCGAAGTTCCGTGCGCAGTTGGCCGATACGCAGGCCGCAGCCGTCATTGTCGGCCCGCGCGATGCCGCGGGCCTGGCCACGCCCGGCCTGGTGGCGAAGGATCCGTACCTGGCCTATGCGCGGCTGGCCCAGCTGTTCGATCCCGACCGCCACTTCCTTGCCGGCGTGCAGCCGGGGGCGGTGGTGTCGCCGCAGGCAAAGCTGGGCGACGGTTGCCATGTCGGTGCCACTGCGGTGATCGAGGCCGGTGCCGAGCTGGGCGATGGGGTCTACGTCGGCCCTGGCTGCATCATCGGGCGCGATGCGCGCATCGGCGCGCAGACCCGCCTGGTGGCGCAGGTGCATATCGGTGCGCGCGTGCGCATCGGCGAGCGTTGCTCGGTCCAGCCGGGTGCGGTGATCGGCTCGCGCGGCTTCGGCAATGCCCGCGGCCCCGAAGGCTGGGAGGAAGTGCCGCAGCTGGGCACCGTGGTCATCGGCGACAATGTAGAGATCGGTGCCAACACCTGCATTGACCGCGGCGCGATCGAGGACACCGTGATCGGCAACGGCGTGCGCCTCGACAACCTGATCCAGATCGCACACAACTGCCGCATCGGCGAGCACACGGCGATTGCCGCCTGCACCGGCATCGCCGGCAGCACCACGATCGGCGCGCGCTGCCTGATCGGCGGTGCGGTCGGCATGGCCGGCCACCTCACCATTGCCGACGACGTGGTCATCCTCGGTCGCGGCATGGTGATCGGCTCGATCACGGAAAAAGGCGTCTACGGTTCCGGCCTGCCGCTCAGCGAGGCCCGCGAGTGGCGCAAGACCGTGGCACGCATACGGCGCCTCGCGCGCCTCGAAGAACGGGTGAAGGCTGTCGAACAGCAGCTGCACGTCGATTCCAGGGAACAGGATCATGACCCCAACGAGCTTTGATATCCGCGACATCCTCAAGCTGCTGCCGCACCGCTATCCCTTCCTGCTGGTGGACCGGGTGCTGTCCGTCGACGGTGAGGCCGGCACACTGGTGGCGCTGAAGAACGTCACCTACAACGAGAATTTCTTCCCGGGCCATTTCCCCGGACTGCCGACCATGCCGGGCGTGCTGCAATTGGAGGCGATGGCCCAGGCCTGCGGCCTGCTGGCGATCCTCAAGTCCGGCCTGCGCGCGGACTCCGGGTTCATCCTTTATTTCGCCGGCATCGACAACTGCCGCTTCAAGCGGCCGGTAATTCCCGGCGACCAGCTGACCTTCCATGTGAAGCTGGACAAGCAGAAGCGCGACCTGTGGAAGTTCTCGGCCCAGGCCAAGGTCGGCGAGGCGCTGGCCTGCGAGGCCGAGATGATCTGCGTGCTGAAGGACGCCAAGCGCGATACCGGGGGGGACTGATGACGGCTCGCATCCATCCGACGGCGATCATCGACCCCGCTGCGATCATCCATGAGGGCGTCGAGGTCGGCCCCTACAGCATCGTCGACGGCAAGGTCGAGATCGGCGCCAACACCCGCATCGGTCCGCATGTGGTGCTGCGCGGCCCGATGACCATCGGCCGCGACAACCAGATCTTCCAGTTCGCCTCGATCGGCGAAATCTCGCAGGACAAGACCTCGAAGCCGGATGACCCGACCAGCGTCGTCATCGGCGACGGCAACGTCATCCGCGAATACGTCAGCATCCAGCGCGGCACGATGAAGGAGTTCGAGACCAAGCGCGGTGCGACCAAGGTCGGCGACCGCAACTGGATCATGAACTACTGCCATATCGCCCACGACTGCTGGGTCGGCAGCGACACCATCTTTGCCAACAACGCCAGCCTTGCCGGCCATGTCGAGATCGGCGATCACGTCGTGCTCGGCGGCTATACCCTGGTCTACCAGTGGTGCCGCCTCGGCGCGCATGCCTTCACCGCTTTCTCCTCGGGCATCTCCGGCGATGTGCCGCCCTTCGTGATGGTGCAGGGCAACCCGGCCGAGCCGCGTGCGATCAACAAGGAAGGCATGCGCCGCCGCGGCTTCGAAGCGGTGGAGATGGAAGCGGTCGAGGAGGCCTTCAAGCTGATCTACCGCTCCGGCAAGCTCATGGCCGAGGTCAAGGCGGAGATGGCGCAGCTGGCGGCGACTTCGCCGAATCTCAAGCTGATCTCGGATTTCCTCGGCTCGGGCAAACGCCCCCTGCAGCGCTAGGACCATGCGCATCGCGCTGGTAGCCGGCGAGCTGTCCGGCGACATCCTCGGCGCGGCCATCGTGCGCGCGCTGAAGGCCCGCTTCCCGCAGGCGCAGTGCTATGGCGTGGCCGGGCCGCGGATGATCGAGGCGGGCTGCGAGGCGATCGAGTCGATCGAGACGTTGTCGGTGATGGGCATTGCCGAGGTGATCCCGGCGCTGCCGCGGCTGTTCCGGCTGCGCGCGATGCTGCTGGAGCGTTTTACGGCCGATCGCCCGGACGTGGTGATCGGCATCGACGCTCCGGATTTCAACCTCGGCCTGGAGCGCCGCCTGCGCGAGCGGGGGCTGAAGACCGTGCACGTGGTCAGCCCCTCGGTCTGGGCCTGGCGCCAGGGTAGGGTGAAGACCATCGCCCGCTCGGTCGACCGCATGCTCTGCCTGTTTCCCTTCGAGCCGCAGTTCTATGCGGGGCACGGCGTGCCGGCGGACTACATCGGCCACCCGCTGGCCGATGAACTGGACGACCTGAGCGATCCGGGCGAGGCACGCCGCGCACTGGGCCTGCCGGAGTCCGGCCCGCTGGTCGCGATCCTGCCGGGCAGCCGCGGTTCCGAGCTCAAGTACCTCGGCGAGCCCTTCGCCGCTGCTGCCGAGCTGCTGCGCGCCAGCCATCCCGGCCTGCGCTTCGTCACGCCGGTGGCCAAGCCCAAGCTGCGCACCGGGCTGGAGCAGGTCATTCGCCAGCACGCGCCGCAGGCCGACTGGACCGTGGTCGAAGGCCGCTCGCGTGATTGCATGCGCGCCGCCGACGTGGTGCTGCTGGCCTCAGGCACGGCGACGCTGGAATGCCTGCTGCTGGGCCGGCCGATGGTGGTGGCCTACCGCGCTGCGGCGCTGACCGCCTGGCTGATGCTCAAGGCCGGCCTGCTGAAAACGAAGTACGTCAGCCTGCCGAACCTGCTGTCCGCCGAACCGACCGTCACCGAGCTGCTGCAGGAGGCGGCGACCCCGCAGAACCTGGCGGCTGAAGTCCGCCGCCTGCTGGACGATGCTGCGGCGCGGCAACGCCAGCTGGGCCAGTTCCGGGCGGTGCGCGAGGAGTTGCGCCGCAACGCCGCCGAGCGCGCCGCCGAAGCCATCGCGACGCTGCTGCCGGCACGCTGACGTCCGCGTCAGTACCCCCTAAAATCCCGCAATGCCCCGCCGCGTCGCCATCTCGACCTATACCCATGCGCTCGTCGCCGGCATCGACGAGGCAGGCCGCGGCTGCCTCGCCGGGCCGGTGTACGCCGCCGCGGTGATCCTCGACCAGGGGCATGGTATCCGCGGCCTCGACGACTCCAAGCAGCTCAAGCCGGCGGTGCGAGAGGAGCTGTTCGAACAGATCCAGCGCCGCGCCGTGGCCTGGGCCATCGCCCGCGCCGAGGTCGACGAGATCGAGCAGCTCAATATCCTGCATGCCTCGATGCTGGCGATGCAGCGTGCGATCGAGATGCTCGACCCGGCACCGCTGCATTGCCTGGTCGACGGCAACCGCCTGCCGAAGCTGAGCTGCAGCGCCGAGGCGGTGGTGGAGGGCGATGCCATCCACTCGCCGATCATGGCGGCCTCGATCCTGGCCAAGGTCGCGCGCGACCGCGAGATGCAGCGGCTCGACGCCGAGTTTCCCGGCTACGGTTTTGCGAAGCACAAGGGTTATGGCACGCCGGATCATCTGGCGGCGCTGCGCCGGCAGGGTCCCAGCAGCATTCATCGCATGGGCTTCGCGCCCTGCGCGCAGCCGGACCTGTTCGCAGGGGCGGTCGCGTCATGAGCCCTTCGACCGAGCTCAGGACAGGCTTCGTCCACCTGCGCCTGCACACCGAGTTCTCGCTGACCGACGGCGTGGTGCGTGTCGAGCCGCCCAAGCGCAAGGGCGGCGGCGTCGGCGCGACGCTGACCTCGCGTGCCGCCGAGCTGAAGTTCCCGGCTATCGCCATCACGGACACCAACAACCTGTTCGCGATGGTGAAGTTCTACAAGGCCGCCGAGGGCGCTGGGGTCAAGCCGATCATCGGCGCCGACATCCGCCTGGAAGAGCGTGCCGCCGGCGAGGCGCCGGAGCGGCTGACCCTGCTGGTGCAGAACGACGCCGGCTACCGCAACCTGACCAAGCTGATCTCGCTGGCCTACACCGAAGGCCAGGCCCGCGGCCAGCCGCTGGTCAAGCGCGAATGGCTGGGCCCGCATGCCGAGGGCCTGATCGCGATCACCGGCCGCGATGGCGGCGTGTTCCGTGCGGCGGCGGCCGACCAGGTCGCGCCGGCGCTGGCGGTGATTCGCGAACTGCAGGCGCTGTTCCCGCAGCGCCTGTACCTGGAGATCAGTCGTTGCAAGCGGCCGGGCGACGAGGAATGGGTGCAGTCGGCCTGTGCGCTGTCGCGCCACACCCAGGTGCCGGTGGTGGCGACCAACGATGTGCGCTTCCTGTCGCGCGAGGAGTTCGATGCGCACGAGGCGCGTGTC
This sequence comes from Solimonas sp., assembly GCA_035476855.1. Classification (GTDB taxonomy): domain Bacteria; phylum Pseudomonadota; class Gammaproteobacteria; order Nevskiales; family Nevskiaceae; genus Solimonas_A. The sequence goes on from DATILC010000240.1 coordinate 5,229, forward strand.
TGCATCTCGCAGGGGCGTGTGATCGGCGATGACAAGCGTCCGCGCGACTACACGCCGGAGCAGTACCTCAAGCCTGCCGACGAGATGCGCGAACTGTTCGCCGACATCCCGGAGGCGGTGGCCAACACCGTCGAGATCGCGCGGCGCTGTTCGCTGACGCTGAAGTTCGCGCCGCCCTACCACCTGCCGAACTTCCCGGTGCCGGAAGGGCATGACACCAACTCCTGGCTGCGCCAGGAATCGCGCGAGGGCCTCAAGCGCCGCTTCACCGAAAGCATTTCGCTGGCGACCGAAGGGAGTCCCGGTGGGACCAAGCCGGAGACGGAGTACTGGGATCGCCTCGACTACGAGCTGGGCATCATCGAGAAGATGGGCTTTGCCGGTTATTTCCTGGTGGTGGCCGACTTCATCCAGTGGGCCAAGGCCAACGGTTGCCCGGTGGGACCCGGCCGCGGTTCGGGTGCCGGCTCGCTGGTGGCCTACGCGACGCGCATCACCGACCTCGATCCGCTGCCCTACAACCTGCTGTTCGAGCGCTTCCTCAATCCGGAGCGCGTGTCGATGCCGGACTTCGACGTCGACTTCTGCATGGACAACCGCGACCGCGTGATCGAGTACGTCACGCACAAGTACGGGCGTCCGCATGTCGGCCAGATCATCACCTACGCGACGATGGCGGCGCGCGGCGTGATCCGCGACGTCGCGCGCGTGCTGGGCCATGGCTATGGCTTCGGCGACCGCATTTCCAAGCTGGTGCCCGGCACGCCGGGCGCCACGCTGGTCGATGCGCTGGACACGGTGCCGGAACTCAAGGGTCTCTACGACACCGACGAGGAAGTGCGCGCGGTGGTCGACCTGGGCCTGGCGCTGGAGGGCACCACGCGCGGCGTCGGTGTGCACGCCGGTGGCGTGGTGATCGCGCCGCAGGCCCTGACCGACTATGCGCCGCTGTTCTGCGAACCGGGCGGCGCCGGCATGCGCACCCAGTTCGACATGAAGGACCTCGAGGTCGTCGGCCTGGTGAAGTTCGACTTCCTCGGCCTGAAGACCCTGACCGTGATCCAGGAGGCGGTCGATACCATCGTTCATCTGCATGGCCGGCAGCTGGACATGCTGGCCCTGCCGCTCGATGACCAGGAAACCTTCCGCAAGGTCTACCAGAGCGGCGATTCCTCGGCGGTGTTCCAGATGGAATCTCCGGGCATGCAGAAGGCCAGCCGCGACCTCAAGCCGGACTGCTTCGAGGACATCATCGCGCTGGTGTCGCTGTACCGCCCGGGGCCGATGGAGAACATCCCGACGTTCTGCGAGAACAAGCGCGACACCAGCAAGATCGAGTACCTGCACCCGGAGATGGAGCTGGTGCTGCAGCCCACCTACGGCATCTTCGTCTACCAGGAACAGGTGATGCAGATGTCGCAGCGCCTGGCCGGCTACACGCTCGGCGGCGCCGACCTGCTGCGGCGCGCGATGGGCAAGAAGATCCGCGCCGAGATGGAGAAGCAGCGCGAGATCTTCACCGGCGGCGCCACCGGCCGCGGCATCGACGGCGAAGTCGCGAGCAAGGTCTTCGACCTGATGGCGAAGTTCGCCGACTACGGCTTCAACAAGTCGCATGCGGCCGCCTACGCACTGGTGAGTTATCACACCGCCTGGCTCAAGGCGCATTACCCGGCCGAGTTCATGGCGGCGGTGCTGTCCTGTGAAATGCAGCACACCGATGCGGTCGTGCTGATGCGCGATGAATGCCTGCGCATGGGGCTGGAAATGATTCCGCCCGACATCAACCGCAGCTACTACCGCTTCACCGTTCCCGGCGCGAACCAGATCCTCTACGGTCTCGGCGCGATCAAGGGCGTCGGCGAGGCGGCGCTGGAAGGCATCATTGCCGAGCGCGAGAAGAACGGGGCGTTTGCCGATCTGTTCGACTTCTGCCGCCGCATTGATCTGAAGAAGGCCAACAAGCGCGTGCTGGAAGCGCTGATCTATTCGGGCGCGCTCGACGGCTTTGGCCTCAACCGGCCCTCGCTGCTGGCCTCGCTGCCCAAGGCACTGGGACTGGCGGAAAAGGCGGCACAGTCGGCCGACAGTGGCCAGGTCGACCTGTTCGGCCTCGGCGGCAGCGGAGTCGCTGCCACGCCGGCCGAGCGCATCGAGCCGCCGGAGCAGGTGCCGGATTGGCTCAAGCGCGAAAAGCTCGCGCACGAACGCGACACCCTCGGCTTTTACCTGTCCGGGCATCCGATCGACGCCTATGGCGAGATCATCGACCAGGTCTGCACCGAGCGCATGCGGCCGCTGATCGCCCAGTACGGCCAGCCGCCGGCGGTCGGCGCCGACGGCAAGACCCAGTGGCAGCCGCGGCAGAAGGTGATGTTCGCCGCCTGGGTCACCGACGTGCGCTTCTTCAAGGGCGACAAGAACGCCGAGGGCAAGGGCGGCCGTGCCAGCTACAAGCTGACCTTCGACGACCAGACCGCGCAGCTGTCGACCTGGATCGACGTCGACGCCTGGCCGCGCCTGGCGCCGGTGGTCAAGCTCGACCACCTGGTGTTCGTGATCGCCGAGATCGGTGCCTCGCCGGCGCGCGAGGGGCGCGAATCCGAGCCGCGCATGTACCGCGCGGAGTTCTTTTCGCTGGGCGACATCCTGCGCGAACACCCGCAACGCATTTCGCTGGAATGGCGCAAGCCGCTGGCCGATGTCCAGGCCCTGCACAAGGCGCTCAAACCGCATGCCCACGCGGCTGGCGTGCCGGTGGTCCTGCACTACAGCAATGGCAAACAGTCGTGCACACTGGACCTGCCCGGCGACTGGAAGCTGCGACTGGACGAGGCGGTCCTGACCAGCTTGCAGCAGATTGCCGGCCCGGACTGCGTTAGAGTGTCGTACAAGCGTTATGTGCCCCCGGTCACAGAGCGGCGCTTCGAGCGCGCCTTCGCCGGTGGTGGAGACGACGAATAAAATCACCTCTATGAACCTGAATTTCCTCGATTTCGAGCAGCCTATCGCCGAGCTTCAGCAGAAGATCGAAGAGCTGCGCTTCGCCACCTCTGGCAGCGGCGTCAACCTCACCGAGGAAATCGCCCGGCTCGACGTCAAGAGCCGTGAACTGACCGAGCAGATCTTCGCCAACCTCACGCCCTGGCAGGTCGCACAGCTGGCGCGTCACCCGCAGCGCCCCTACGCGCTCGACTACATCAAGACGCTGTTCACCGAGTGGGAGGAACTGCACGGTGACCGCCACTACTCCGACGATCCCAGCATCGTCAGCGGCGTCGCCCGGCTGGAAGGCCGCGCGGTCTGCATCATCGGCCAGCAGAAGGGCCGCGATGCCAAGGAGCGCGTCTACCGCAACTTCGGCATGCCCAAGCCCGAGGGCTACCGCAAGGCGCTGCGCATCATGAAGCTGGCAGAGAAGTTCAACCTGCCGATCCTCACCTTCATCGACACCCCGGGCGCTTACCCGGGCATCGGTGCCGAGGAGCGCAACCAGTCCGAGGCGATCGCGCGCAACCTGTTCGAGTTATCGCGCCTGCGCACGCCGGTGCTGGCGACGGTGACGGGCGAGGGCGGTTCCGGCGGTGCGCTGGCCATCGGCGTCGCCGACCACGTCATGATGTTGCAGTACAGCATCTACTCGGTGATCTCGCCGGAGGGCTGTGCCTCGATCCTGTTCAAGGACGCCGGGCGTGCCTCCGAGGCCGCCGAGGCCATGCGCATCACCTCGCGCGACCTGTTCCAGCACAAGCTGGTCGACGAGGTCGTGCCGGAACCGCTGGGCGGCGCCCACCGCGATCCGGCGGCGATGATGAACACGCTCAAGCAGAAGCTCATCTCCAACCTCGAGCGCCTGCGCCACACGCCGATGCCGCAGCTGCTGGCCAACCGCTACCAGCGGCTGATGTCCTACGGCGCGCACGACACGCTGAACTGACCCCCGCGGCGCTCGGCCTGCCGGATGAGCGCTGACGAACTTCGACTGCCGCCCCTGCCGGACCTGCCGCGCGGGGCGCGGCTCTGGGTCGCGTTCAGCGGCGGCTGCGATTCCACCGTGCTGCTGCACCTGCTGAAGCGGGCCGGCGCTCGCCGCCTGCACGCGGCCCATGTGCACCATGGTCTGCAGGCTGCGGCCGACGACTGGCCGGCGCATTGCCGCAGGGTCTGTCGCCAGCTCGCGGTGCCCTTGAAGCTGCTGCGCGTGCAGGTCGATCCTGAGCATCCGGGCGGCCCCGAGGCGGCGGCCCGCGAGGCGCGCTATGCCGCGCTGCGCAGCCTGCTGCGGCCGGGCGATTGCCTGGTCACCGCCCATCACCTCGACGACCAGGCCGAAACGGTGCTGCTGCGGCTGCTGCGCGGCTCCGGCATTGCCGGCCTGGCGGCGATGCGGCCGCTGCTGGCCTTCGAGCCGGGCTGGTTGTGGCGGCCGTTGCTGGGCCTGCCGCGGGCCGGACTGCGCGCCTATGCCCTGCGCCTGGACCTCGACTGGGTCGAGGACCCGCAGAATCTCGATCCCGTCTACAGCCGCTCCTGGCTGCGGCGCGAGTTGATGCCGCGGCTGGAGCAGCGCTGGCCGCGGGCGGCAGAGTCGCTGGCCCGGTTCGCCGGCCATGCCGCCGAGGCCCAGCAACTGCTCGACGAACTGGCCGCCGAGGACCTCGCCCGGGTCCCGCAGGGCGATGGCCTGTCGGTTTCCGGCCTGCTGGCGATGTCGCCGGGACGCCGGCGCAACACGCTGCGTCACTGGCTGCGCAGCCAGGGTCAGGAGGCACCGGCTGCCGGCCTGCTCGACCGTCTCGACACCGAACTGCTGGGCGCCAGCCCCGATGCCACGCCACGTCTGCGCTGTGGTGAACGCGAGTTCCGCCGCTACCGCGACGGCCTCTACCTGCTGCCGCTGCTGCCGCCGGCACCGGTTCCGGGCCCGCGGCTGGCCTGGGGCCGGGGCCGTGAACTGGAACTGCCGCCTGGCTGCGGCCGCCTGCGCCTGCTGCGCGCCAGCAAGGTGCCGCTGGAGGTGTCGTTCCCGTCCGGCGGCGAACGCCTGCGGCCGGCCGGCTCGCAGCGCAGCCGCAGCCTGAAGAACCTGTTCCAGGAGGCCGGCATCCCGATCTGGGTGCGCAAACGCACGCCGCTGGTCCATCGCGGCGGGGAATTGGTCGCGGTGGCCGGCTTCTGGCGTCGCGAGGACGGCCCTGAACTGCTGTGGAACCACGATTTGCCGGGTGTTCCGGAACAAGTCACGCAACGTAAACATTGAGAGGGGGAGGGGCATCCTTTAAAATCCCGCAAACTCCTCGCCGATGACTCCCATGCCCGACGCGCCGCAACAGACGCGATTCATTTTTGTAACCGGGGGCGTGGTGTCCTCTCTTGGCAAAGGCATCGCCGCTGCCAGCCTGGGCGCGATCCTCGAATCGCGCGGTCTCAAGGTCAGCATGATCAAGCTGGACCCCTACATCAATGTTGATGCAGGGACCATGAGCCCGTTCCAGCACGGCGAGGTCTTCGTCACCGAAGACGGTGCCGAAACCGATCTCGATCTCGGACACTACGAACGTTTCCTGCGTGGCAAGACCACGCGCTACAGCAACCTGACCACCGGCCAGGTCTACCGCAACGTGCTCGAGAAGGAGCGCCGCGGCGACTACCTGGGCAAGACGGTGCAGGTGATCCCGCATATCACCGACGAAATCCAGCAGGCCATCCGCAAGGGTGCGGCCGGCGCGGACATCTGCATGGTCGAGATCGGCGGCACGGTGGGCGATATCGAGTCGCTGCCGTTCATCGAGGCGATCCGCCAGTTCGGCCACGAGCTGGGCCGCAAGAACGCCCTCTACATGCACCTGACGCTGGTGCCTTACGTGAAGGCTTCCGGCGAGCTCAAGACCAAGCCGACGCAGCACTCGGTGAAGGAGCTGCGCGGCATCGGTATCCAGCCGGACGTACTGCTGTGCCGTTCCGAGCGCCCGCTGCCGGATACCGAGCGCCGCAAGATTGCGCTGTTCACCAACGTGCCCTATCAGGCCGTGATCGCGGCGATCGATCTCGACGACATCTACAAGATTCCGGCCTGGCTCAACCAGCAGGGCCTGGACCAGCTGGTGGTCGAGCACTTCGGCATCGAGGTCCGCAAGCCGGACCTGTCGGCCTGGGACTGGCTGGTCGAAGCCCGCGGCAAGACCGACCTCGACGTGCAGGTGGCGATGGTCGGCAAGTATGTCGACCTGGCCGATGCCTACAAGTCGCTGAACGAGGCGCTGGCGCATGCCGGCCTGCACACCGCGACTCGCGTCAAGATCCGCTACATCGAGTCCGAGGCGATCGAGACCCAGGGCGTGCGCATCCTGCAGGGCATGGATGCGATCCTGGTGCCCGGTGGCTTCGGCGAGCGCGGCGTGGAAGGCAAGATTGCCGCGGCGCGCTATGCCCGCGAGAACAAGATCCCCTACCTCGGCATCTGCCTCGGCATGCAGGTCGCGGTGATCGAGTACGCGCGCAATGTCTGCAACCTTGGCGGTGCGCATTCCACCGAGTTCAACCCGCATACCGCGCATCCGGTGATCGGCCTGATCACGGAATGGCGCGACGCCACCGGCTCGGTGCACCAGCGCAGCAGCCAGACCGGCAAGGGTGGCAGCATGCGCCTGGGCGTGCAGTCCTGCCGCCTCAAGGCCGGCTCGAAGGCGCGCGCGCTGTACAACTCCGAGATGATCGCCGAGCGTCACCGTCACCGCTACGAGTTCAACAACAACTACAAGCAGATCCTGTCGGAAAACGGCATGGATCTGGTTGCCGAATCGACCGAGAACGAACTGGTCGAGATGGTCGAACTGCCGAATCACCCGTTCTTCCTGGCCTGCCAGTTCCATCCGGAATTCACCTCCACGCCGCGCGACGGTCACCCTCTGTTCGAGGGCTTCATCCGCGCTGCACGCGAGCATCATCTGGCCAACCAGGCCGGCCAAACCAACGTTGCAGCCGCCAAGGTAGCCTAATGAAACTCTGTGGACGCGAAATCGGCCTCGATCAGCCGCTGTTCCTGATCGCTGGACCGGACACGCTGGAGTCCGAGCAGCTGGCGCTGGACGTCGCCGGCCACATCAAGCCGCTCGCCGAGAAGCTCGGCATTCTCTATATCTTCAAGGGCAGCTTCGACAAGGCCAACCGCAGCTCGCACAAGAGCTACCGCGGTCCGGGCCTCGAAGGCGGCCTGAAGATCATGGAGAAGGTCAAGAAGCAGATCGGCGTGCCGGTGCTGACCGATGTGCACGAAGACACGCCGCTGGCGGAAGTGGCCAGCGTGATCGACGTGATCCAGACGCCGGCCTTTCTCTGCCGCCAGACCAACTTCATGCAGAGCGTGGCGAAGACCGGCCGGCCGATCAACGTCAAGAAGGGGCAGTTCATGTCGCCCTGGGAGATGGGCAACGTCATCGAGAAGATGACTGCCGTCGCCCCGCATCAGTTCATGCTCTGCGAGCGCGGCTTCTCCTTCGGCTACAACAACCTCGTCGCCGACATGCGCGGCCTGGCGATCATGCGCAAGTACGCCCCGGTGGTGTTCGACGGCACGCACACGGTGCAGCTGCCGGGCGGGCAGGGCAATGCTTCCGGCGGCATGCGCGAGATGATCCCGGTACTTGCACGCGCCGCGGTCGGTGCCGGCATCTCCGGCCTGTTCATGGAAACCCATCCGGATCCGGATTCGGCGCTCTGCGACGGCCCGAATTCGCTGCCGCTGAAGCTCATCGGCAACCTGCTGGAAACGCTGGTCGAGCTCGACCGCGTCGTCAAGAAGAGCGGCCTGCTCGAAACACAACTCGCCTGATCATAAAAAGCCCAAGCACATGTCCCACATCGTCAAAGTCTCTGCTCTCGAAATCATCGACTCCCGCGGCAACCCCACCGTGGAGGCCGAGGTCGTCCTCGAATCCGGCGCCCGCGGCCGTGCCGCGTCGCCCTCCGGCGCCTCCACCGGCAGCCGCGAGGCGGTCGAACTGCGCGATGGCGCGCCCAAGGGCAAGGCCAAGCCGCGTTACCTGGGCAAGGGCGTGCTGAAGGCGGTGAAGAACGTCGAGACCGAGATCGCCACGGCGGTGATGGGCCTCGATGCGCAGGACCAGGGCCTGGTCGACCGCACGATGATCGAGCTCGACGGCACCGACAACAAGGCGCGCCTCGGTGCCAACGCGATCCTCGCGGTGTCGCTGGCCACGGCCAAGGCCGCGGCGGAAGAGAACTACCTGCCGCTGTATCGCCACCTCGGCGGTATTTCCAGCGTGACCCTGCCGGTGCCGATGATGAACGTCATCAACGGCGGCGCGCATGCCGACAACAACGTCGACATCCAGGAATTCATGATCCTGCCGGTCGGCGCCAAGAGCTTCTCCGAGGCCATGCAGTGGGGCGCCGAGGTGTTCCACACGCTCAAGGGCGTGCTCAAGGCGCGCAAGCTCAACACCGCGGTGGGCGACGAGGGCGGTTTCGCGCCGGACCTGCCGTCCAACGTCGCCGCACTCGACGTGCTGCTGCAGGCGATCGAGAAGGCCGGCTTCAAGCCGGGCAAGGACATCTACCTGGGCCTGGACGTCGCCTCGACCGAGTTCTACGCCAAGGGCAAGTACACGCTGCACGGCGAGGGCAAGTCCTTCACCTCCGAGCAGTTCGCCGACTACCTCGCCGGCATCTGCGCCAAGTACCCGGTCATCTCGATCGAGGACGGTTGCGCCGAGGGTGACTGGAAGGGCTGGAAGTACCTGACCGAGAAGCTCGGCAACAAGGTACAGCTGGTCGGCGACGACCTGTTCGTGACCAACACCCGGATCCTTGCCGAAGGCATCATCCGCGGCGTCGCCAACTCGATCTTGATCAAGCCGAACCAGATCGGCACCCTGACCGAGACCCTGGAAGCGATCCAGATGGCCACCGACGCCGGCTACACCAGCGTCGTCAGCCACCGCTCGGGCGAGACCGAGGACGCCACCATCGCCGTCATCGCCGTCGGCACCAACGCGACCCAGATCAAGACCGGCTCGCTGTGCCGTTCGGACCGCATGGCCAAGTACAACCAGCTGCTGCGCATCGAGCGCGAACTGGGCAAGCGCGCCCGCTACCCGGGCGCTGGCGCTTTCCCGGTGGTCCTGTAAGCTGAGTCCATGTCCAGCCGCGTCGCCATTGCAGTGCTCGCCCTGATGTTGACGGGGCTGCAGTGGCGGCTGTGGGTGGCTGACGGCGGCGTCGCCCACAACCACCGGCTCAGCGTGCAGGTCCAGGTGCAGGCCGATGAAAACGAGAAGCTGCGCGTCCGCAATGCCGCCCGCGATGCCGAGGTGCGCGACCTCGGCACCGGCACTGCCGCGATCGAGGCCCGTGCGCGCACCACGCTCGGCATGATCAAGCAGGGCGAGACCTTCTACCTCGTCGTGTCGCAGTAATCGCGGCGTCGTCCGCGTGAATTCCACTACGCGTTACTGGGCCGTGCTTCCCGCTGCCGGCGGTGGCACGCGCATGGGCCTCAACCGGCCCAAGCAGTACCTGCCGCTGCGCGGGCGCACGCTGCTGGAATGGAGCCTGGCACCCTTCCTCGATACCGACTGGATCGACGGCATCGTCGTGGTGCTGGCCAAGAGCGATGCCGAGTACGCGAAACTGCCGATCGCACGCCACCCCAAGATCGTCACCACCATCGGCGGTGCTGCCCGTGCCGAATCGGTGCGGGCCGGGCTGGAGGTGGTGGCTGCGCGCAGCGCCGGTTTCGGCGAGGTCTATGCCCTGGTGCATGACGCCGCACGGCCCTGCGTGGTCTGGAACGACATCGAGAAGCTCTGCGACGAGGCGGCCGACGAGCACGGTGGCCTGCTGGCCCTGCCGGTCACCGACACGCTGAAGAAAGCCAAGAAGGGCAAGGTCGCGGGCACCGTGGACCGCAACTTTGTCTGGCGCGCGCAGACGCCGCAGTTGTTCCGCGTCGACCTGCTGATGCAGGCGCTGCGCGACTGCGACGAGCGCAACCTCGAAGTCACCGACGAGGCCAGCGCGATGGAACGGGCCGGCTACAAGCCGCGCCTGGTGCGCGGTCGCGAGAGCAACATCAAGGTGACCTACCCGGAAGACCTGCGCCTGGCGGAATTCTGGCTGTCGCAGCAGGAGAGCAGTCCTTGAATTTCCGTATCGGCCACGGCTTCGACGCCCACCGCATCGAGGCCGGCGAGGGTGTCCACCTCGGCGGCGTCCACATCCCCTGCGCGTATCGCATCATTGCCCACTCCGACGGCGACGTGCTGATCCACGCGCTCTGCGATGCGCTGCTCGGCGCCATCGGCGGCGGCGACATCGGCAAGCTGTTCCCGGATACCGACGCGCAGTTCAAGGGCATCGACAGCCGCCGGCTGCTGGCCGAAGTGATGCGTCGCGTGCGCGCCGCCGGCTACGGCGTGGTCAATGCCGACCTGACCCTGATCGCGCAGGTGCCGCGCGTCTCGCCGCATACCGCGGCGATGCAGGTCAATCTGGCCGCCGACCTCGGCGTCGACACCTCCCGCGTCAACCTCAAGGCCACGACCAACGAGGGCATGGGGCATATCGGGCGCAAGGAAGGAATTGCGGCGCATGCGGTGGTGCTGCTGGGCGCCGCGCCGGCGGCATGATCCGCATCTTCGACGCGGACCTGTCCGACGCAGCACACGCGGCGGCGGTGGTGGCTTGCATCGATGCCTATGCCGCGGACCCCATGGGCGGTGGCCGGCCGCTGGCGCCTGAGGTCAGGGTGAACATGGTGCCCGGCCTGCGGGCGACGCCCGCGGCGTCCGTGCTGCTGGCCGAGTGCGATGGCGAGATCGCCGGCGCTGCGGTCTGCATGATGGGTTTCTCGACCTTTGCGGCACGGCCGCGCCTCAATCTCCACGACCTGTCCGTGCTGCCGCGCTTCCGCGGCCGCGGCGTGGGCCGGGCGCTGGTCGAGGCGGTGGCGGAGCGGGCGCGGGCGGCGGGCTGTTCGGCCGTGAGTCTGGAGGTGCGCCTGGACAATGAAGGCGCAAGGCAGCTGTACCGCTCCTGCGGCTTCGGCGAGGGATTCGCGCCGATGGAGTTCTGGCTGCGATCGCTGTAGCGGAGCGCCGGCTGTGAGCGCGAAGCCGCCTTAGTTTGCCGGTGTAGCCGTTGCAGGCGCAGCGGGCGTGGGGGCTTCTGATGCGGTGGGCTGGGGAGTCTCGACGTTGCCCACATCCTCGACCAGCGAGGCTTCCACCGCCTGCAGCGCCGCCGTTGCCGTCGCTTCGGCCTCCGCTACGGGCTCGCCTGTGGCGGGCTCGCTTGCAGCGGGTTCGCTTGCGACGGCTTCGACTGCAGCCGGCACAGGCGGCGGAACCGGAGCTGCGACCGGTGGCGGGGCGACAACTTCCGCGGCCTTGACGGGTTCCGGGGGAGGGTAGCTGCCCGACATCAGTTTCGCGGGTTTGCCGACGCGCAATACCTCGGAGTAACTGACGTTCTGCCGCTGGTCGTAGCAGACGCGGACGCGGACCTTGTCGTTGCCGACCGCGGCCTCGACCGGATTGGTCACCATTTCGCTGATGCCGAGCGTGCCGACCGCCAGCAGCGAATAGCCTGCGGCGCGCAGGTACTTGAACCCGCCGGAGCCTTCCTCGAAGGCAAACAGGTCGCAGCTGCTGGAAACCGCCGAGACCATCGGCTGTCACAGTTCGGCGCGCACCAGGTCGCGATCGGTACCAACTTCCAGGACGTCGTAGTCCTTCTCGGCCGGCTTATCCAGGGCGCGGCCGGCGGCGCATCCGGACAAACCCATGGTTCCGACCAGCAGCAACGCAAACAAGCCCCGACCGCCAATGCCGCTGGTGTTCATGCCATCCCCGGATTTATTGATGGAATGATCAGGTGCGGGGCCCGCGACCGCAACACCCGAATGCGGGGTCAGGCGGACTCCGCGCGACGCGCCTCGACCTCGTAGCGGTTGTCGTAGTAGGCGCGGCCGCCGGCATGCCAGGCCTGCCACGAGGCCCAGAGGTAGAGAAACGGAAACAGCAGGCCCCAGCGTTCGTACTGCCGCACATGCGCCAGTTCATGGGCCAGCGTGCGTTCGAGGGCGTCGTCGTCCCGGGCCAGGACCAGGTGGCCGAAGGTGATCGCGCTGATCCAGCTGAGCGCCAGCGCGGCCCCGGTGAGGCCGCCGCAGGCGCAGAGCGCATGGGTGTCGCCGATCCGCCGCCATTGCAGCTTGCCGCCAGCCAGGGCCGGCAGCGCCAGCAACAGGCCGGCCAAGGTCCAGGGCAGGGGCCAGGCCAGGCGCAGCAGCGCGCGCCAGCCGGCCGGGTTCACGCCCCGGCTCCGCCACGCCGCAGCAGCACGTAGACCGCGCCGGTGCCGCCGTCCACCGGGCGTGCCGAGCAGAACGCCAGCACCTCGCGGCGCTTGCGCAGCCAGCCGTCGAGCAGGGTCTTGATCACCGGACCGGAATTGGGCGAGCCATTGCCCTTGCCGTGGATGACGCGCACGCAGCGCAGGTCCTGGTCGCGGCACAGGGCGAGGAACTGGCTCACCTCCGCGTGGGCATGGTTGCGGTTGAGGCCGTGCAGGTCGAGTTCACGCTGGATGTGGTACTGGCCGCGACGCAGCTTGCGCAGCACCGCGTCCTGGATGCCGTCGCTGCGATAGGACAGGGTGTCGCCGCTTTCGAACAGCTCCGGCGGATCGGCCAGCAGTTCCTGCATGACCTCGCGGTCGTCGGCCTCGCGCGAGCGCGGACGGGTCGACAGGCGGCGGCCGTCGCGGGTGATGTGCTCGCTGGGAGCCTTGCGCTGCACGTCCTGCACCGCGTCGCGGAACAGGGCGATGTCGTCGTCGCTGAGGGGAGGGCGGGACATGGGAAAAATTCCTTCCGACGACAGCATCATAGCGCCTCAAACCGGTAAACTACGGTGAGCAAATCCGGTCCGCATGAAAATCCTTCTCTCCAACGACGACGGCTGCATGGCGCCCGGCCTGCGCTGCCTGCTTGAACACCTCCGCAGCTGCCACGAGGTCACCGTGGTGGCGCCGGACCGCAATCGCAGCGGCGCCAGCAATTCGCTGACCCTGCTCAACCCGCTCCGCGTCCAGCGTCACCCCGACGGCGTCTACTGCGTCGACGGCACGCCCACCGACAGCGTGCATCTGGCGCTGACCGGCCTGCTCGAGCACAAGCCCGACATGGTGGTCTCCGGCATCAACGCCGGCGCCAACCTCGGCGACGACACCCTGTATTCCGGCACCGTGGCGGCGGCGATGGAAGGGCGGCACCTGGGCTACCCGGCGATCGCCGTGTCCTGCGTCTCGCACAGCCCGCGGCATTTCGACACCGCCGCCCGCGTCACCCTGCGCCTGCTGGAGCGCCTGGCCGAAGAGCCGCTGCCGGGCGACACCATCCTCAACGTCAACGTGCCGGACATCCCCTGGGAAGCCTTGCAGGGCTATGAAGTCACGCGCCTGGGCAACCGCCACCGCGCCGAATCGGTGACCAAATCGGCCGATCCGCGCGGCCGGCCGATCTACTGGATCGGCGCCGCCGGCGCCGAGGCTGACTGCGGGCCGGGGACGGATTTCCATGCGATTTCGCAGAACCGTGCCGCGATCACCCCGGTGCTGGTCGACCTGACGCGCCACAACCTGCTGGAACGGGTTGGCCAATGGGCGTCGCGTCTGTGAGGTACGACCTGCGCCAGAAGCTGCCGGCCGAGTCCCGGAGCAGCGGCAGCAGCCTGCCGCTGCCGGTTTCGCGCCTGCTCGACGAGCTGCGCCGCAACGGCGTCCACGACGAGAAGGTGCTGGCGGCGATGGCCAAGGTGCCGCGGCATGAGTTCCTGCCGGATTCGCTGGCCAGCAGCGCCTGGCTGAACAAGGCCCTGCCGATCGGCCATGCCCAGACCATCTCGCAGCCCTACATCGTCGCGCTGATGACCGAGACCCTGCTGCAGGGCAAGCGGCTCAAGCGCGTGCTCGAGATCGGCACCGGCAGCGGCTACCAGACCGCGGTGCTGTCGCAGCTGGTCGACGTGGTGTTCACCGTCGAACGCATCAAGCCGTTGTCCGAGGTGGCGCGCCAGCGCCTCAGCGGCCTGGGTTATCGCAACATCCACTTCGGCTACGCCGATGGCATGCAGGGCTGGATGCCCTATGCGCCCTACGACGGCATCCTGGTCACTGCCGGTGCCGAGAGCGTGCCGCCGGCGCTGCTGGAGCAGCTCGACAAGGGTGGGCGCCTGGTGATCCCGGTCGGTCCGCAGGGTGCGCAGGTCCTGCGCGTGATCGATCGCCGCATCACCGGCTCCTTCAAGGAGCAGGATGTGGCCGCGGTCAGCTTCGTGCCGCTGCTGTCGGGGAAGGTCTAGGGCCTGCTAGCGCTATGGACGTCGCTGCGATGCCCCCGGATTTCCGGCCAGGCAAGACGCGACGAAGGAGTTTGGTGGTTCCAAATGACTGAGGAGCAACGCCGCATGGCCGTAAATCCGGGGGCACCCCAAGGGGCGGGACCGTTTTGGCGCATGGCGTCATCCCGAGTCGCTGATGTACGTTCAGTACACGGCGCGCCTCGGGACATAGCCCTGCGCCAAAACGGTCTCCGTCGCAGCGACGGCCATAGCGCTAGCAGGCCCTAATGGAAGCCTTCGGCGCCTGGTTGCAGGGCATCGTCAGCCAGCTCGGCTATGCCGAGATCGTGTTTTTGATGGCACTGGAATCGAGCCTGTTCCCGGTGCCCTCGGAGCTGGTGATGATCCCGGCCGGCTATCTCGCCGCCAAGGGCCAGCTCAACCCGGTGCTGGCGGTGCTGGCCGGCGGTGTCGGCTCGCTGATCGGTGCCAGCGCCAACTACGTCCTCGGCCGCTACGCCGGGCGCGCCTTCCTGTTGCGCTACGGCAAGTATTTCCTGGTCAACGAGCGCAAGTATCATGAGGCCGAAGCGCTGTTCCTGAAGAACGCGAACATGGCCACCTTCGTCGGACGCCTCCTGCCCGTGATCCGTCACCTGATCTCGCTGCCTGCCGGCGTGTTCGGCATGGCCCTGCTGCCGTTCGCGCTGATCACCACGCTGGGCGCCACGCTGTGGTGTGCGGTGCTGGTGCTGCTCGGCTACTACCTGGGCGAGCCGGCAATCCAGCTGGTCAGCAGCTATTCCCACGAGGTCGGCCTGCTGGCGGTGGCGGCGCTGGGCCTGTTCATCGCCTGGTTCCTGTTCAGGCGGCGCAACGCGGCATGAGCCAGTCACTGCGCCCCCTGCTGCTGCTCGCCGTCCTGGCCCTGACGGGTTGCGCCGGCCTGGGCAGCTGGGAGCAGGGGCGTCGCGAGGTCTACAACGCGCCGCCCGAGGGCCCCGCGCCCAAGCCCGAGCGCAACGTTGGCGCCGACGACCACCTGGTCAAGCGCGGCGACACGGTCTACTCGATCGCCTTCCGCAACAACCTCGACTTCCGCGAGGTGGCGAAGTGGAACGGCGTTGGCTCGGACTACCTGATCCGCCCCGGCCAGGTGCTGCGCCTGAAGCCGCCGCCGGCCCCGCCGCCGGCGCGCTACACCGAGGGTGACGTCGAGACCCAGGCGGCACCCGAGGTCGACGTGCCGATCAAGGCCGAACCGGTGACCGCAGCGACCCCGCCGCCGCCGCTGGAGGCGCCGGGTGCCGTGGTGGTCGACGCCGAGGGCTTCCAGTGGGTCTGGCCGACCAATGGCGTGGTCGGCCGTGGCTATGAGCCCTCGCAGGGCAGCAAGGGCCTGGATTTCACCGGCAAGCTTGGCCAGCCGGTGTTCGCGGCAGCGTCGGGGCGGGTGGTGTACAGCGGCAACGCCCTCAAGGGCTACGGCGAACTCATCATCATCAAGCACGATGAGGTGCACCTGTCGGCCTACGGCTACAACCGCCAGCGCCACGTCAAGGAAGGCGATGTGGTCACCACCGGCCAGCCGATCGGCGAGATGGGCCTGGGGCCGGAGAACAAGCCGCTGCTGCATTTCGAGATCCGCGAGCGCGGCAAACCGGTGAATCCGGTGGGGTATCTGCCCGCCAAGGGCAAGCTGGCGGCCAAGGCCGGCTGACTAGGGCCTGTTAACGCTACCGCGGTCGCTGCGACGGAGACCGTTTTGGCGCAGGGCTATGTCCCGAGGCGCGCGGTGTACTGACTGTACATAAGCGACTCGGGACGCCGCCATGCGCCAAAACGGTCCCGCCCTTCGGGTGCCCCCGGCTTTGCGGCCATGCTGTGTTACTCGTCGGTTACTTTGGCCCACCAAGCGCCCTCCTCGCGCCTTGCCTGGCCGCAAATCCGGGGGCATCGCAGCGACCGCGGTAGCGTTAACAGGCCCTGGGTCCGTACCGGGCCGATCCAAGGCCTTCTGTACATTGAACATTGGGCCCGCCGACCCAATAATACGCGGCCCTTTTTCCGGCTCTGGCCGGAACCCTGTGAAAACCGCCGTGCAGGCACCCTCATGAAAAACGATTTTCCGCGCATCCAGCGCTTGCCACCCTACGTCTTCAACGTCATCGGCGAACTGAAGAAGGGTGCCCGAGCCCGTGGCGAGGACGTCATCGATTTCTCGATGGGCAATCCGGACCAGGCGACGCCGAAGCACATCGTCGACAAGCTGGTCGAGGTGGTGCAGCGCGAAGACCCGGCGGTGTTCCGCTACTCGGTGTCCAAGGGCATCCCGCGCCTGCGCCGTGCGATCACGCGCTGGTACAAGCAGCGTTTCGACGTCGATCTCGACCCCGAGACCGAGGCGATCGCCACGATCGGTTCCAAGGAAGGCCTGGCGCACCTGATGCTCGCCACGCTGGATCGCGGCGACGTCGTCATGGTGCCGAACCCGGCTTACCCGATTCACCCCTACGGCGCGGTCATCGCCGGCGCCGACGTGCGCCACGTGCGCCTGACGCCGGGCACGGATTTCTTCGCCGAGCTGGAGAAGGCGATCAAGGAATGCTGGCCGCGGCCGAAGTTCCTGATCCTGAACTTCCCCGGCAACCCGACCGCCGAGTGCGTCGAGCTCGACTTCTTCGAGCGCGTCGTGGCGATGGCCAAGGAATACGACTTCTGGGTGATCCACGACATCGCCTACGCCGACATCGTGTTCGACGGCTGGAAAGCGCCGTCGTTCCTGCAGGTGCCCGGTGCCAAGGACGTCGGCGTGGAGTTCTTCACGCTGTCCAAGAGCTACAACATGCCGGGCTGGCGCACCGGCTTCATGTGCGGCAACAAGGAGCTGTGCTACGCCCTGTCGCGCATGAAGAGCTACCTCGACTACGGCACGTTCACGCCGATGCAGGTCGCCTCGATCGCCGCGCTGGAAGGCCCGCAGGATTGCGTGCACGAGATCGCGCAGATGTACCAGGAGCGTCGCGACGTGATGTGCGAGGGCCTGCACGCGGCCGGCTGGAACGTCACGATTCCGAAGGCCAGCATGTTCGTCTGGGCCAAGATTCCGGAGCCGTTTGCCAAGCTCGGCAGCCTGGAGTTCTCCAAGCTGATGATGAACGAGGCCAAGGTCGCGGTATCGCCGGGCATCGGCTTCGGCGAGTACGGCGACGACCACGTGCGCTTCGCGCTGATCGAGAACGAGCACCGCACCCGCCAGGCCATGCGCGGCATCAAGAAGATGTTGAAGGATCCGAAGGCATGAAGCCTGTCCGTATTGGGTGAGCCGGAAACAGGCTGACTGCCTTGAATGGCAGTCAGCCCCGGCGAACGCCCGCACATGGATGTGCGGGCTGGGGTTCAATCGGGAACTGGTGTCGCGCCATGGATGGCGTCAACGGAACACATTGAGAATGGATAGCGAATGAGCAGTCCCGTCAAAATCGGTCTCATCGGTCTCGGTACCGTCGGTCAGGGCGTCATCAAGGTCCTGCGCGAGAACGCCAGTGAAATCACCCGCCGCGTCGGCCGCCCGGTGGTGGTCACGCATGCCAGCGCGCGCGACCTGTCGCGCCAGCGCGACGTCGACCTTTCCGGCATCGCCGTCTCGACCGACTCGATGGGCATCGCCAGGGATGCCGATGTCGACGTCGTCGTCGAACTGATCGGCGGCCACTCGCCGGCGGCCGAGCTGATCCTCGCCGCGATCGCCCGCGGCAAGTCGGTGGTCACCGCCAACAAGGCGCTGATCGCCGAGGACGGCAACCGTATCTTCGAGGCCGCGCGCGCGGCCAACGTTGTCGTGGCCTTCGAGGCCGCGGTGGCGGGCGGCATCCCGATCATCAAGGCGATCCGCGAGGGCCTGGCGGGCAACCGCATCGAGGGTGTCGCCGGCATCATCAACGGCACCTGCAACTACATCCTGACGCAGATGACCACGCAGGGCGCTGACTTCGCCGACGCGCTGGCCGAGGCGCAGAAGCTGGGCTATGCCGAGGCTGATCCGACCTTCGACATCGAGGGCGTCGACGCCGCGCATAAGCTGACCATCCTGGCGTCGATCGCCTTCGGCATCCCGCTGTCCTTCGAGCATGTCGCGACCGAGGGCATCACCCGTGTCACTGCGCAGGACATTGCCAACGCCAAGCAGCTGGGCTACCGCATCAAGCTGCTCGGCATCGCCAAGCGCAGCGAGAACGGCGTCGAGCTGCGCGTGCAGCCGACCTTCATTCCCGAGGACAAGTTGCTGGCCAAGGTCGACGGCGTGCTGAACTCGGTGCTGGTCAAGGGCAACGCGGTCGGCCAGGTCGGCTTCTACGGCCGCGGCGCCGGCAGCGAGGCCACCGCCTCGTCGGTGGTTGCCGACATCGTCGACATCGCCCGCGCACTGACCGTGGACGCGCGCCATGCCGTGCCGGCGCTGGCCTTCCAGCCGGACGCGGTGAAGTCGCTGCCGATCGTGCCCGCGGCCGAGACCGAGAGCGCCAACTACCTGAGCCTGCGCGTCGCCGACGAGCCGGGCGTGCTGTCGAAGCTCACCGCGATCCTCGCCGCGCATGACATCAGCGTCGAGGCGATCATCCAGCGCGAGCCGCAGGGAGGCGAGGATGCCAAGGTCGCGCTGATCACCTCGGT
>DATILC010000241.1:0-3957 GCA_035476855.1 Solimonas sp.
CGATGGAGCTCCATCGCGGCTAGCAGCCGCTCCCACGAGGACTTGCAGCCTGGCTTCCGCTTCCGCAACGATGCCACCGATCACCTCGGCGACGCTGGGCAGGCTGCCGATCACGGCGGCGACCTGGCCGCTGGGCAGCACGCCCTCGTCCGGGCGGCCCTCGACCATCGCGCGCTGGATCAGCACCGGGGCGTTGGCGGCCATCATCGTCTGGATCGCCGAGTCGCCTTCCTTCAACGCGGCGAAGAAGGTCTTGATCATGTGGGCGACCGACATGCCGGTGTGCTGGCGCCACTTCCAGGCGCTGCTCAGCGCCACGAACAACCGATGCACCAGGCCGCCGCTTTCCAGCTTGAGCAGGAAGGGGTTGTCGATCATGCGCTGCGGCATGCCGTCGACCGCGGTGGAGGCGCGGATCTGGGCCGGCTCCTTCACCTCGATGTATTTCTGCAAGGTCGCGCGTGGCACCGGCGATTCCGCGGTCATCAGGAAGCGCGTGCCCATGGCGATGCCGGCGGCACCGAAGGCCAGCGCACCAGCCAGGCCACGGCCGCTGTGGAAGCCACCGGCCGCAACGACCGGTACCTTCACCGCGTCCAGCACCTGCGGCAGCAGCAGCGTGGTCGGGACGGAACCGGTATGGCCGCCGCCCTCCGCGCCCTGCACGGTGATGATGTCGGCGCCCAGCTCCACGGCCTTCTGCGCGTGCTTCAGCGCGCCGACCGTGGGCATGCACAGGATGCCAGCATCCTTGAAACGCTTGATCGTCTTCGCATCCGGGCCGCGGCCATAGGACACGGCGCGCACGCGGTCCTTGTTCTTCAGGCACAGCTCGATCACTTCCAGCGCATTGGGCTGGAACATGTGGAAATTGACGCCGAACTGCGACTTGGTCGCCGCGCGCACGTCCTCGATCGCCTTTTCCAGCTGCGCGGTCGACATGGTCGCCGCGGCGAGGAAGCCGAAGCCGCCGGCGTTCGACGTGGCCGCGACCAGCTTCGCATCGGCGACCCAGCCCATCGCGGTCTGGACGATCGGATAACGGCAGCCCAGCAGGCGGGTGAGTTCGGTTTGCAGGATGGCGCTCATGCCTGGTTCTTCTTGTTGGCGGCAGCCATCGCCTTGGCGTCGAGGCCGCCGAGGTTGTTGCCGGTCAGCAGCTGGTTGTGGGCATGCGCGAAGTGATGCCAGCCGAAGGCCGCATCCATCGCCGTGCGCTTGCCGCGCAGTTCCTCGACATGGTTGATCGCCTGCTTGGCCAGCGACACCGCGAAGCCCGGCTGCGCTGCGAGTTTCGCGGCGACGGCGTAGACCGACTCCGCGAGCTGCTCGCGCGCGACGACGCGGTTGACCATGCCCATCTGCTGCGCGCGATCAGCCTTCATCTTCTCGCCCAGGAACAGGAATTCCTTGGCGATGCGCGGATGCAGTTCGAAGGCATGGGCGAAGTATTCGACGCCCGGGATGCCCATCTGCAGCACCGGATCCTGGAAGTAGGCGTCCTCGCTGGCGATGATCAGGTCGCAGATCCAGGCCAGCATCAGGCCGCCGGCGATGCAGGCACCCTGCACCATCGCGATCGTCGGCTTCGGCATGTCGCGCCAGCGGCGGCACATGCCGAGGTAGACCTCCTGCTCGCGGGCGTACTGGAACTCGCCGCCCGGCTTGCCAACGTGGTCGTACCAGAGGTGCTGGCGCTCGAAACTCTCGTGCGCGTCGCGCTCCGGCGTGCCGATGTCATGGCCGGCGGAGAAATTCTTGCCGTTGCCGGCGAGGATGATGACCTTGACCGCATCGTCGTCGACCGCGCGCCGGAAGGCGGCGTCGAGCGCGTAGGTCATCTTCGAGTTCTGCGCGTTGTGGTAGCGCGGACGGTTCATCGTGACCGTGGCGATGCCGTCGCGGACCTCGTAGAGAACCACGTCCGCGCTGTCGGTGTCTGCCGGCTGGTTCATGCTTTCACGATCACCGAGGAGCCGTGGCCGAACAGGCCCTGGTTCGCCGTGATGCCGACCCTGGCGTTCGCCACCTGGCGTTCGCCGGCCTGGCCGCGCAGCTGCCAGGCGAGTTCGCAGACCTGCGCCAGCGCCTGCGCCGGCACCGCCTCGCCGAAGCAGGCGAGGCCGCCGGAGGGGTTCACCGGCAGGCGTCCGCCAACCGTGGTCACGCCCTCGCGCAGCAGCTTCGCCGCATCACCGCGGGCGCAGAGCTGCAGGTCCTCGATCCAGTCCAGTTCCAGCGCGGTCGACAGGTCATAGACCTCGGCGACGCTGACGTCCTCGGGGCCAATGCCGGCTTCCTCGTAGGCCTTCTTCGGCAGGGCGGCGCGGAAGCTCTGCGCCGGCACGGCCACAGCCGAATCCGTCGCAATGTCCGGCATCTCGACCAGGGCCGAGGCGAAGCTCGGGGTCACCGTGGAGATCGCGGCGATGCGTGGGGCATTGGCCTTGCCGATCTTCTTCGCGTACGCGACGCTGGAGACGATGATCGCGGCGGCACCGTCGGAGGTGGCGCAGATGTCCATCAGGCGCAGCGGGTCGGCGACCATCGGCGAGGCGGCGACGTCCGCGGCGCTGAAGGCCTTGCGGTAGCGGGCGTTGAGATTCGACAGGCCGTGCCGCGCATTCTTGATCTTGACCTGCGCGAAGTCTTCCAGCGTGTCGCCGTACATCTCGATGCGGCGACGCGCGTAGAGCGCGAAATAGGTCGGATTGGTGATGCCGATGCGGAAGCGCACCCAATCCGGATCGTCCGGACGGTCGCCCGGCTGCGGCTTGAGGAAACCCTTGGGCGTGGTGTCAGAACCAATCACCAGCGCGACCTCGCATTCGCCGGAGAGGATCTTCGAGCGCGCCGCGGCCAGGGCCTGCGAGCCGGAGGCACAGGCGGCATAGGAGGTGTTGACCTGCGCACCCTGCCAGCCCAGCGCCTGCGCGAAGGTCGCGCCGGCCACCTGGCCCGGGTAGCCGTTGCGGATCGTCGCGGCACCGGAGACGAACTGGATGTCGCGCCAGTTCACGCCGGAATCGGCCAGCGCGTCGCGCGCCGCCTTCACGCCGTATTCGACGAAGTTCTTGCCCCACTTGCCCCAGGGGTGCATGCCCACGCCGAGGATGGCGATGTCTCTATTCGTACTCATGCCACGAACCTAGCCTGACCGTTCGTGCTGAGCTTGTCGAAGGGTGAACGGTCCGCCACCCAAACCCGCACTTCGACAGGCTCAGTGCGAACGGTGGTCAACACATCGAAAGTCTTCATGCGGCAGGCTTCCACTTCCAGGTCAGCTTGCCGTCGGCCAGTGGCTCCAGGACCAGTTCCATCTCCAGGCCGGCGCGCAGCGATTCCACGCCGACACCGGTGACCACCTGGCCCAGCACAATCATCTTTTCCTTCGCCAGCTCGACCGCGGCGATCGCGAACGGCTGGAAGGCTTCCTTGTCGACCTGCCCATAGGGCTCGGGCGGCTGGTAGGCGGCATTTGTGAAGGACCACAGCTTGCCGCTGCGCGACAGCGGCACTTCCTCGAAGGTCTCGCTGTTGCAGTCCGGGTTGCGGCAGTAGCCCTTCAGCTTCGGGAAGTAGTAGGTGCCGCAGGCCGTGCAGCGCGTACCCAGCAGGTGCGGCTGCTTTTCATCGAGCGTGAACCAGCCTTCCAGCACCGGCACGCGCGACGGCTGTTCGTTCAGAACAGCATTCATGCGGCGGCCTTCACGGCAGGCGGATTGTTCTTCAGCTGCATCGCGCGCAGGTTGTGCGGATCCATGCGGCGGATCACCGCGAGCTGCTCGGCGGTCGGCAGCGGGGTTTCGCCCATGCCCGGCGCCTGCAGCAGCGGGAAGCCGGTGGCGGCCTGCACCTGCTCGAACGTCACGCCCGGGTGCAGCGACTTCACGCGGATCGCGTGGTCGGGGCCACCGAAGTCCATCACGCAGAGGTCGGTGACGATCAGGCGCAGGT
>DATILC010000242.1:0-21640 GCA_035476855.1 Solimonas sp.
CCCCGACCCTCTCCCCGCAAGCGGGGAGAGGGAGACGGAGAAATTCGGCTCCATGCTGAGCAAGTGCCATTCAGCTCTTGCCCACTTCCAGCCCCGCGTCCGCGCATAATCCAATCCATCTCGAATACCACCGACCATGCACGCAAAAATGCACAGCATCGAGAAGAGCAGCCGCCCCTACTACGTCGCCGTCGCCAACGAGGAGCAGGTCTTCAAGGCCGCCTACCGCCAGGGCCTGTCGATCCTGCTCAAGGGCCCCACCGGCTGCGGCAAGACGCGCTTCGTCGAGGCGATGGCCCACGACCTCGGCCGGCCGCTGATCACGGTCTCCTGCCATGACGACCTGACCACCGCCGACCTCGTCGGCCGCTACCTGCTGCATGGCGGCGAGACGAAGTGGACGGACGGCCCGCTGACCCGCGCGGTGCGCGAGGGCGCGATCTGCTATCTCGACGAAGTGGTCGAGGCGCGGCAGGACACCACCGTCGTCCTGCATCCGCTCGCCGACCACCGCCGCCAGCTGCCGCTGGAGCGCCTGGGCGTGACCCTGGAGGCGGCGCCGGGATTCTGCCTCGTCGTCTCCTACAACCCCGGCTACCAGAGCGTGCTCAAGGACCTGAAGGACTCGACGCGCCAGCGCATGGTGGCGATCGAGTTCGGCTATCCGTCGCCCGAGGTCGAAGAGAAGATTCTCGCGAAGGAGGCCGGCATCGACGCACCGCAGGCCGCGAGCTTCGTGCGCCTGGCGCAGGCGATTCGCCGCCTGGAAACGGGCGGCTTGCGCGAGGTGGCCTCCACCCGCGTGCTGATCGCTGCCGGCCGGCTGGTCGTGGAGGGGCTGACGCCTGCCGAGGCCGCCCGGGCCGCCATCGCCGGTCCCCTGAGCGACGACCCCCGGGTCAGCAGCGGTCTGGCCAAGATGATCGAGGTCTATCTGGGCGGGTAGGGAGGCGCAAGGCGCCTCAGCCTCGCGCCGGGCCTGCCGCCCGGCGGGGCCTACTTCTTCGCAGCGCGCTTTGTGGCGGGGCGGCTCTTCGTTCTGGACGAAGGCGCAGCGATGCCCAGCAGGCGCCGGACGGAGTTGATGGTCTCTTCCCTGTGGGCCGCGATTTCATGCGGCTCCAGCGGGTTGTAGGTGCCGTTGGGAATGAGCACCGACAATGCGTTGACGTAAAAGACCGTTGTTCCAATGATCGCGCTGGCCGCGTGGAAAGGATCATCGTGGAGCGGCTTCAACTCGCCGCTGGCGATACCTTTCTGGAACAGGCCCCAGGCCGTGCTGATGAACCGGTCCGAGTCGGGGTAGATGCTCTGCATCGGGTGCTCTTCCGCATCCGCGACATGGCGCAGGATCAGGCGCGAGAGCGTCGGCCGCGCGGCGATTCCGTCGACCCAGGCCTCGGCTGCGTCTTCGATGCGCTGCGGGATCGGCTTCGACGATGACAAGGCCGCGTCGATCTGGGTGACCAGTGGCCTGAAGGCCTCCTCGAGCACGGCGTTGTAGAGCGATTGCTTGTCCGGGAAGTGGTAGAAAAGCGCGGGCCTCGTCAGGCCGACCGCGTCTCCCACGTCTTCAAGGCGTGCAACTGCGTAACCGCGGCGGGCGAACAGTTTCTCGGCGGCTTCCAGGATGGCGCTTCGGGTGACCTTGGTCGAACGCAACGGGCGGGGGCTCTTGGTCTTCTGCACTTTTGAACGAATGACTCTCAAGTAGAATTCTCCGGCGATGATACATGACGCCCTGTCGGCATTCTGAAGCTGACGTCCCCACTTGCTGACCGCGTCCGGCGAACCGGGTTCTGCGTTCGGCTGCCGTCTTGCAGGGCAGGGAACTCCTCGAATTCTTCTGCCTCGACGCCTTCCGGCCGCGCCGATCTGTAACCAGTCGCCCGGGTCCTGCGGCCTTCCACGCCCTGAAAAAGCTACCTGTCCATAGGCGAATTTCCATACCCGAACGCGGTGGGGCGGAAGCCCTTTACTTGCCAGTCAAATTTCCATTGACTCGACAGTAGAATACTGTTTTACTCGTGAGTAGAACACCCGTGTCCGAAATCTGGCCACAGGCATCCGGGGTTCTGCAATCCACGCTCTCATCACGAGGAGACTGAACATGCTGGAACTGATCCTTCTGGACTCCCTGCGCCTGGCTTTCGCCTTCGGCGTCTGCGGCCTGGTCATCTGGTTCTGGTACTGGTTCATGGAATCGGTCGGCACGTTCTGATCCGTTCCGCGCCCGAACCCCGCCATGTCACTCGGCTCCGAGGATGCCCTGAGCATCGAGCGCAGTTGCGCCGTCGTGGCCTCCGCGCTGTCGGACGGCCAGTGCGAGAGCGTGCGACTGATGTCGGGCGAGCGGCGCATGTTCGGCATGAATACGGGACGCACGGTAATGAACGTTCCCTACCCGGCGGTCACCGGGGACTGGACGCTGCGGACCTGGACCTGCGGCATCGCGATGCAGTGCTCGCCCTCGAAGAGGCGCATCGCGCCCTACACCCTGAAGGCGCTGTCGCCGCGGCAGATCACCGCGCTGTCGCTGGTCGAAGGCGGCGTGGCGCTGGGCTGGATGGGCTCGCGCTGGCCGGGCCTCGTGCCCGAACTGCGGCGCTTCCTGCCGGACCTGGAGATGCGAAGCGCCGAACTGGACGGCGTTGCGATCCTCGAAGGCGCAATGACGTTGGCGAGGTCGGAGCGCGAGCTGGAGTACCACCCGCTGCTGGGCGCCTTGCCTCTGGGCATCCCCGCCAAGGGTGGCCTGCTCGAAGCGCTGCGCCGCCGCCAGGGCCGCATGCCCTGGTCCAAGACCAAACGTTATCTCTCGCCGGGCTACGACACGATCCCTGTCGGTGGCGAGGGCAACATCAAGAGTTCGCGCATTCCACCGCCGAGCCGGCCCGAGGACGACGATCCCGAGATCCGCGCGGACCAGCGCGCGGGCGTGCCCTATCCCGAATGGAACCTGTGGACCAAGAAATTCCTGCCGGACCATGTCGCCGTTCTGGAGCGCAAGCTGCCGGCGAAGCAGGCCGCCACACGCCCGGTGCCGGCGGAACTGCGTCGCTGGTTCGAGGAGCACACGCACCGCGTCATGCAGCGTCGGCTCGAGGACGGCTCCGATCTCGATATCGACCAGTACATCGAGTTCCATGTCGATCGCCTCACCGGCAAGGCTGCGCAGGCGCGCGTCTTCCGCGATCTCAAGCCGGCGTTCCGCGACGTGACCACGGCCCTGCTGCTCGATGGCAGCGCCTCGCTGGGCGGGCAGAACGGCCGCATCTTCAAGCTGGAGTTGGATTGCGCTGACGCGCTGTGCCACGCGATGTCGCTGGCGCGGGAGCGGCATGGCCTGTTCGTCTTCAACGGCAAGACCCGCCACCGCGTGGATGTCACCTGCCTGCGCGATTTCCGCGATGCCTGTTCGGTGATGCCCAGCGACCTCGGCCTGCTGACCGGCGGCTACACCCGCCTGGGCGCGCCGCTGCGGCATCTGACCAGCCGCCTGCTGGCGCAGTCCTCGGAACGGCGCCTGCTGATCGTGATCGGCGACGGGCAACTCTCCGACGAAGGCTACGAGGGTCGCTACGCCTGGGCCGATGCGGCCCACGCGGTCGAGGAGGCGGAAGAGGCCGGAGTCTCCATCTATTACATAGGCGTCGGGCAGACCAGGGTTGATCCCCTGCCGGACATTTTCGGACCACGGCGGTCGACGCGTATCCGGCGGGTGGAAGAACTGCCGCGCGTGCTTGCCCAGGTCCACCGCGAACTGGTGGCGAACTGATGGGAAAAGACGAGGCGTTCATGAGGGAACCGTACTACCAGAGCAACGGCAGCGAGGTCGCCATGTTCCGCCGCGCCGCCGAGCAGCGAGTGCCGGTGATGCTGACCGGGCCCACGGGCTGCGGCAAGACGCGCTTCGTGGAATACATGGGCGGAGTGCTGGGCCGCGAGGTCGTGACCATCAGCTGCCATGACGACCTGACCAGTTCCGATCTCGTCGGCCGCTTCATGGTCACCGGCGGTGACGTGGTGTGGAACGACGGCCCGCTGACCCGTGCGGTGAAAGCGGGGGCGATCTGCTACATGGACGAGGTGGTCGAGGCACGTCATGACTCGCTGGCGGTGCTGCACTCGCTCACCGATCACCGGCGCACGCTCTATCTCGACCGCGCCGCCGAGGTCGTCAGGGCGCCGGACTCCTTCATGCTGGTCTGCTCCTACAACCCGGCCTACCGCAGCTCGCTGAAGGAACTGAAGCCTTCCTTCCGCCAGCGCTTCGTCACCGTGGCGATGAGCTACCTGCCGCCGGAGCGCGAGGCGGAGGTACTGGTGGCCGAGGCGGGCGTCGATCTGGCGGTGGCGAAGCGGCTGATCAACTGCGCCATGGCGATCCGCAAGGCCGACAACGTCTTCCACTTCGAGCCGCCGTCGACGCGCGTCCTGGTCACGGCGGCCAAGCTGGTGGCCGCCGGCGCCAGCGAGCTGGAGGCGGCCGAGGTCTGCATCCTGGCGCCGCTGAGCAACGACGGCGCCATCGCCGACGGCCTGCGGGAACTGGCCTCGGCCAGCCTGCTGGGGAGCAGCACAAGCACGGGAGCAAACAAGGCATGAGCAACCACAGCGTGTCCGAGCAGGACCGGCGGCGCAAGAAAGCCATGATCGTCTTCCAGATCCTGATCTACAGCTGGATCTTCGGGACTTTCCTGGTGCAGATGTATCTCTATTCCAAGAGCGACTGGTAAGACGACCATGACCAGCATCACGCAAAAACCTTCGGGCTTCGGTGCCTACGACGCGCACCAGGCCGACAGCTCGGCGGCGCAGTGGCAGGCCGACAAGTGGATGATCGCCGGTACCCTGCTGATGGGCACCGGTGTGCTGGGCATCATCGGCCTCCCCATGTTCTTCTGGGGCCTGCACCTGCAGAAGACTGCTGCGCGTGCGGGGTTGTCGATGCGGCCGCTGATCGTCACGCTGATCGGCTACCTGGTGATCATCGACTCGGCGCTCAACAGCATGGGCTGGACGCTGGACCTGTTCGCGCACCACACCCTGATCAATCGCGTCCTCACCGTCGGCTGGGGTGCGTTGTTCGATGGGGGCTACTTCTGGCACTACAACGAACTGTGGATCGGTGGTGCCGGCGCACCCGGCGAGAAGGCCTGGGAGATCGCGCTGATTCCCGTGCTGTTCTGTGCACGCCTCGCGGCGGCGATCGGCCTGCTGCAGATGAAGCGCTGGGGCCAGCAGTGGCTGATCGTGACCTGCTGGATGGGGGTCATCGTCTGGACCGGCTACAACACCAACATGACGATCTTCGCTGACGTGCGCTACTCCGGCGTCGCCTTCCCGGTCTGGGGCTGGTGGCTCTACGACATCTGGTACGTCACGCCCTTCCTGTCGCTGCCGTACCTGCATACGGTCAACCGCGAAATCTTCTCCGACTGAAGGACGCCCGATGAAAACCACGGAAAATGATCTGCCGCTGGGCACCACCCCGCACTACGCCAACATGCACAAATGGCTGCAGCGCGGCCTGTTCGTCTGCCTGGTCGTGCTGGTCATCGAAGCCTCGCTGTCGCTGCCGCTGATCGCGGTCTGGATGGGGTGGCCGACACTGACCATGACCGAGATCTGCCACGAGATGACCAAGGTCCGGTATTCCAGCGACACCATGGAGTGCAAGGTGCCTCATCCGCTGTTCTCCGCCTCCGAAGCCTACGGCCAGACGACGGCCAAGGACATCTGGGGCATCCAGCCCAGGCCGCAGTACAAGCGCATTGGCTACCGCGACCTGGTGAAGTTCCGCGACGAGCGGCTGGCACGCGAAGCGGCCGCCGCGCAACTCCGGGAGCAGGTGAAGAACGCATCTCCGACGGATTGGGCCGCGACCGGCGCCGCACCGGCCTCACCCTAGTCGGATCCGAAAAGCAGCGCATGCCGGGCTCAAGACCCGTTATGCCGGAGGGAGCAAAGTGATGTCGGGGAAAAGAGTCGCAGCGGCCAGCATGGTGGCCGCGTTGGCAGGGCTTTGCGTGCCGTTCGCCGCGGCCGCGCAGGCAGCCGAATCGAGCGAGCTGGACGAACTGCTGGAAGAGAGCGTCGCGCCTGCCACTCCTGCCGAAGAGCAGCAGGCCGCGGAAGTGCTGCCGGTGATCCAGGTTCCGCAGCCCGAAGCGCCGCTGAAGAAGGCGGCGGCTCCTGCGCCCGCGCTGCGGCAGATCGAGGAGATCGTCGTTTCCGCCCGCAGGGTCGCGGAGAGCCAGCAGGATGTTCCCGTGGCGATCTCTGCGATGAGCGCCGACGACATGCGCCGGGACGCGATCAACTCCCCGCAGGACCTGCAGGGTCGCGTCCCCTCTCTGGTCGTCGGCACCAGCTCCCAGATGCGCAACACGGAAGCCCCGGCGATTCGCGGCCAGGGAACGGATTTCGGATCGAGCCCTGGCGTCATCATCTACTTCGCCGAGACGCCACAGCCCTCCGATCCGATCGCGAGCAACCAGGGTGGCCCCGGCAAGTTCCTGGACCTGTCGAACATCCAGATCCTCAAGGGTTCCCAGGGAACGCTCTTCGGGCGCAACACGACAGGCGGGGCGATGCTGCTCGAACCGCGCAAGCCGGAGGAGGGATTCTCGGGCTCCCTGAGGGCCGAAGGAACAAGTTTCTCGGGTCGGGGCTACGAAGGCGTCCTCAACCTTCCCCTGATCTCCGACAAGTTGCTCACGCGAGCCGCCGTCAAGGTCTTCGAACGCGATGGCTTCACCAGCGACGTGGCCACCGGCAAGGACTATGACAACAAGAACTTCTGGACCTCGCGCCTCGGAATCAGCTTCAAGCCGACCGATGGCGTCGAGAACTATCTGCTCGCCTACTACACCGACAGTGACGACAACGGCACCGGTGCGGTCATCGAGGAAATCAACAGGGAAGGACTCAACCAGGGTATCGCCGCCTCGGCTGGCCTGGGCGTGCTGTCCCAGATCCCGGGGCTGGATCTGAGCCAGACGGCCAACCTGGGCTGCCTGGTACTGAACACCTTCGGGCCGTCCACGAACTGCGGCCAGGACATCCTCGACGAGCAGAACGCGCGAGGGGATCGTCGCGTGCAGCTGAGCGGTGATCCCAAGGACATCATCAAGACCGGCGGCGTCATTGATCACTTCAACTGGCAACTCGATGACGAGCTGATGCTGCGAAACGTGGCGAGCTACTCGACGTTCAGGCATTACTACCGCTGGGACATCGACGGTTCGCGCGCCGCCTTCACCGACTACGCACCGCCCGACGACAAGTTCGAGGCTGACCTGGACACGATCACCGAGGAACTGCAGCTGCAGGGCAGCGCCCTGGACGGCAAGCTTCGATTCGTTGCAGGCGGCTACTACGAGGCCTCGAAGATCAAGGGCTATTCCGAGGCCACCGCGCTGTTCATCCAGAACGTGGTCGCGATCTACGAGATGGAGAAGCAGTCGTATGCGCCGTTCGCCCAGGCCACCTACGACCTGGGCGGGGTCTCGGAATCGCTTTCGGGCCTCAGCCTGACCGCCGGAGCGCGCTACACCTTCGACGAAACGAAGATCCAGGCGACGTTCGTGCAAACCGCGCTGGGGCTGCTGCCGCTGGTCAATGACGCGTTCGGCGACACGGTCGAGGATTCGGCGCTCACCTATACCCTGGGCCTGGACTACAAGTTCGACAGCCATCTGGTCTACGGCAAGGTCAGCCGCGGCTACAAGACGGGTGGCGTCGCACCGATTTCGGTCAACCCGGATCACCGCTCCTACGAGCCGGAGTACGTCCTCAATTACGAGATCGGCCAGAAGTCCGACTTCACGATCCTCGACATGCCGGCCCGCATCAACTCCAGCATCTACTACACCGACTACACGGACCTGCAGAAGAGCGGCACCGACACCTACCTCGCGCCCAACCAGGTCAACCTGACGCCGACTGTCGGCGTGACGGTGTTCAACGTCGGCAAGGCCGCCATCATGGGCTTCGAGTTCGAAGGCACGCTGCGGCCGACCGACTCCCTGACGCTGCTCGCGACCTTCGGCTACACCAGGGCCGAGTACAAGCAGTTCGACCTGCTGATCGGCGACATCCTGCCGCACCTGGACTGCACGGGCGCGGAGGTCGAGAAGGGCGATATCGCCGAGCTGAGCTGCGTGCCGGTGCAGAACACCCCGCGCAGCCAGTACAGCCTTTCCGCCCGCTATCTCCTGCCCGTCGCCGAGTCGGCGGGTCAGGTCGAGGGTGCCATCACCTACGCATGGACCGACCAGCGCTACGGCGCGCAGACGACCTTGCCGGAGGCGGAGCCGGGCGCCTGGCTGCCGGCCTATGGCCTGCTCAACGCCAGCCTGGGCTGGAGCCAGATCTTTGGAACGAACTTCGACGTCCAGCTCGTCGGCACCAATCTGACGGACGAGAAATACCGCCTCTCCAACAGCAGCGTCTGGAATCTCACGTTCTTCCGCAGCTCGATCTACTCGGAGCCGCGCATCATCGGTCTGCAGGTCGGATATCGCTGGGGTGAGTAGGTGTCTGCGTTTCCTGCCACCGCACTACATTGAGGAGTAAGCGCCATGTTGCTGGATGCCCTGCGGTTGTTTGTCACTTTCGGAGCGGTCGTGCTGATCGTGGCGTTCTGGTACTGGCTGATGGATTCAACGGGGACCTTTTGATGAACAAGCTCACCATGAGCCGGCAGGACCGGCGCCGCTGGCGCGCAATGGTCGTCTTCCAACTGGTGGCCTACGGGTACCTGCTGGGCATGTTCCTCCTGCAGTTGTACATGCTGTCGAACCGTGACTGGTAAGGAGCCGATCATGACGACCAAAGTGGCTTCCAGCAGCACCGCCTACGACGCCCACCAGGAGCGCAGCCGCCAGGAACAGTGGCGGGCCGACAAGTGGATGATGGTTGGCGTCTTCTTCATCGGCACCGCGGTCCTGGGCCTGATCGGCCTGCCGTTCTTCCTGTATGGCCTGTCCCTGCAGATTCGCGCGGCGAAGGAGGGCCTGTCGGTGCGCCCGGTCCTGGTGACCCTGATCGGCTACCTCGTCGCAGTCGATGCCGCGCTCAACAGTCTCGGCTGGGCGCTGGACCTGATCGGCAACCACACCCTGCTGGCGCGCGTGTTCCTGATGTCCTGGGGCAACATGTTCGACGGCGGCTACTTCTGGCACTACAACGAGCTGGCGATCGGCGGCGCCACCGCGCCGGGCGAGAAGGCCTGGGTGATTGCGCTGCTGCCGCTGATGTTCTCGATGCGCATTGCCGCCGCGATCGGCTTTCTGCAGATGAAGCGCTGGGGCCACCAGTGGCTGGTGGTGACCTGCTGGTTCGGCGTGATCGCCTGGACCGGCTATGTCGCCAACATGACGATCTTCTTCGACGTGCGTTACGCCGGCGTGGTGTTCCCGGTGGTCGGCTGGTGGCTCTACGACATCTTCTACATCACGCCCTATCTGGCCATCCCCTATCTCCACACCGTCAACCGGGAAATCTTCTCGGACTGAGGAACGCGCCATGACTGATATCGCCAAGGACAAGTTGCCGGCCGGCACCGAGCCCGCCTTCGCCGGCATGCACAAGTGGCTGCAGCGCGGCCTGATCGTCTGCCTCGTCGCCCTGGTGCTGGAGGGCGCGCTGACCTTCCCGCTGCTGGCGATCTGGTATGGATGGCCGCAGCTGTCCCTGCAGGAGATCTGCGGCGAGTTCGAGAAGATCCGCTTCGCTGACGAATCGCGGGAGTGCATCTA
Organism: Solimonas sp.; assembly: GCA_035476855.1. Classification (GTDB taxonomy): domain Bacteria; phylum Pseudomonadota; class Gammaproteobacteria; order Nevskiales; family Nevskiaceae; genus Solimonas_A. The sequence continues at coordinate 9,768 of DATILC010000242.1, forward strand.
CCCGTACCCGCTGTTTGCCGAGTCGGAAGGCAAGGGCCAGAAAACCGCGCAGGACGTCTGGAGCTCCCAGCCCAGGCCGAAGTACGAACGGGTCGAGTATCGCGGCCTGATCAAACGGCGCGAGGCGCGCCTGGCGCGCCAGGCTGCAGAGAAGGCCGCTGCGGCTGCGTCGGCCATGACGACGTCGCCTGTCGCGGCCCCCGCAAACTGACATGCCTCAGACCGTTCTCGTCACCGGCGCCTTCGGCAACGTCGGCAGCAGCACCGTTCGCCACCTGCTGTCCTCGGGCCACAAGGTCGTTGCCGTCGACCTCAGGTCCGCCCGCACCGAAGCGGTTGCCGGGCGCTACGGCGACAGCATCAAGGTCGTATGGGGAAACATCTGCGATCAGACGCTTTGGGGGCCGGCGCTCGACGGGGTCGATGCCGTCATACATCTGGCGGCCCTGCTGCCGCCGGCCACCGAACGTTCTACCGAGCTGACCGAGGCGGTGAACCTCACGGCCACTCTGGGGCTGATCAGGCAGATGGAGTTGTCGCCGACTGCAAGGCGCCTGGTGTTCGCTTCCAGCATGGTCGTCGCCGGCCATGAGCAGCACCGGCGCGAGCCGCCCCTGCGGGTGGAGGAGCCGCCCCAGCCTGCGGACGCCTACGGCAGATCGAAGACGGAATGCGAGCGACACATCCGGGACAGCGGACTGCGCTGGAGCATCCTGCGCCTGGCGGTCTGCCCGCCGGCCGCGCTGTCGCTGAAGGATGCGGACGGCTTCAACAACATCTTCGACACCAGTGCCAGCGGCCGTATCGAGATGGTGCATACCGACGACGCTGGGCGGGCCTTCGCCAATGCCGCTACCTGCGACGAGGCGATCGGGCGCACCCTCTATATCGGCGGCGGGCTGCGCTGCCGCAGCCATGTGCTCGATTTCTACAACCGCATGTTCGCGGCGATGGGCCTGGGGCCCCTCGATCCGCGTGCGCTGCGTCCGGGCCCGCCGCGGTTCTTCGGCGACTGGGTCGATACCGACGAAAGCCAGCGCCTGCTCGACTTCCAGCGACACAGCCTCGACGACATCCTCCATGAGCTGCGCGTGTCGCTGGGGCCCGCCCGTTGGCTCCTGAAGGCGGCCTCGCCACTGGCCGGCTGGTTCATCGCGCGGCGATCACCGCACTTTCCCAGGGGCTGAGGATCATGAGCATGCAAGCAACTGGAAAGGGTAGAGGAACCGTGGGCTCTGGAACTGTCCGGCACACTCGCCTGATGGCAGCGATGGCTGCGTCTGCTGCCGCGCTGATATCTGGCTGCAGTGGGTCCGGCGCGGAGGCGAACGCGCCGCCGCGGGCGGTGATGGCGGTCGAGCTGGCCACTCCTGCGACAGCGGTCTGGCCGGAGTCCATCGAAGCCAGTGGTGGAATCGCGGCCTGGCATGAGGCCATCGTCGGTGCGGAGGTCTCGGGTGTCCGCCTGGACCAGGTGCTGGTCGAGGTGGGCGATGTGGTGGCCAAGGGGCAACTGCTGGCACGCTACAACGAGGACAACCTGAAGGCGGAGTTGACGCGCCTCGACGCCAACGTGGCCGAGGCCGAGGCCAACCTGGCAAAGGCACAGTCGGATGCTTCCCGCGCAGACCGCCTCGAGGAATCAGGGGCGATGGCCAAGCAGCTGATCGAGTCCTACCGGACCCAGGCAGCGGTCGCCCGGGCGCAGCTCGCCTCGATCAAGGCCTTGCGCAATGCGCAGTCGCTCAAGCTGCGCAACGCCCGCGTTGTCGCCCCCGATGACGGTGTCATTTCCTCACGTACCGCCACGGTGGGATCGGTTGGGGCCCCGGGCGCCGAGTTGTTTCGCCTGGTGCGGGGCGGTCGCCTGGAGTGGCGTGCCGAAGTGCCCTCCGATGCGATGGAGCGCCTGCAGCTCAACCAGGCGGCAGAAGTACGCAAGCGCGATGGCACGAGCGTGGCCGGCAAGCTGCGCAAGCTGGCGCCAACGATCGATGCGCGGACACAGAGTGGCATCGCCTACGTGGACCTGCCGGTGAAGACCGGACTGTCGGCCGGCATGTATGTCAGTGGGCGCTTCAGCCTGCCGGGGCGCGAGGCGCTGCTGGTCCCCGAATCAGCGGTGGTCCTGCGCGACGGCAATCGTTACCTGATGCGCATCGATGCACAGAACCACGTGCACCAGGTCAAGGTGATCGTCGGGCGTCGTCACGAGGGCGCGATCGAAATCCTCCAAGGGGTGAAGCCGGGCGACCGCTTCGTCAATTCCGGGGCCGACTTCCTCGGCGACGGCGACCTCGTCGACGTTCGCGCGGGCCCGTCCAGCTCATGAACTTTTCCGCCTGGGCGATACGGCAGCCGACACCGTCGCTCCTGCTGTTCTTCATGCTCACGGTCGCAGGCCTGATCGCATTCCAGCGGCTGGGCGTGCAGAGCATGCCGGACATGGAGTTCCCGTCGGTCTCCGTCGTCGTCAGTGTTCCCGGACAATCCCCCGAGCAACTCGAGGCGGAGGTTGCCCGGCCGATCGAAGACACCATCTCGAGCATCGGCAGCGTTCGTCACGTGACCACGGCCGTCAACGACGGCGTGGTCAGTCTGATGGTCGAGTTCACCTACGAGAAGGACACCCAGGAAGCGGTCATCGACGTGCGGGATGCGATCTCGCGGATCCGCTCCAGCCTGCCGTCGGAAATGCAGGAGCCGGTGGTCTCGCGCGTCGAAGTCGCCAGCCTGCCGATGATGACCTGGGCGGTGTCGTCGGACGCCATGGACGAAGCCGACCTGTCCTGGTTCATCGACAACGTGGTGGGGCGCACCCTGCTGCAGAGCCGCGGCGTGGCGCAGGTCCGGCGGCAGGGCGGCATCACGCGGGAAGTCCGCGTGGAACTGGATCCCCTGCGGCTGCAGGCGCTGCAGGTGAGCACCGGTGAAATCAGCAGCCAGCTGCGCAGCATGCAGCAGGAGGCGCCCGGCGGGCGCAGCGACCTGGGCGGACTCGAGCAGGCCGTACGCACCCTGGGCACGGTCAGGGAAGCAGTAGACCTGTCGCAGCTGTCCCTGCCGCTGCAGGATGGGCGGCGCCTGCGGCTGTCCGATGTGGCGCAGGTCAAGGACACCTTTGCCGAGCGCCGCCAGCTTGCGCTTCTGGACGGCGCACCCGTGGTCGGCTTCGACGTGATGCGTGCCCGCGGCCATGACGATGTCGGCACGGCGGAGCATGTGTACGCGGCAATCGAAAAGTTGCAGCGCGAAAACCCGCAGGTCCGCATGGTCGAAGTGACCAACACCGTGGACTTCAGCCGCTCGGAGTATGAGGCCGCCATGCGAGCCCTCTACGAGGGCTGCATCCTCGCCATCCTGGTGGTCTGGCTGTTCCTGCGCGACTGGCGCGCCACCCTGGTGTCGGCGGTGTCGCTGCCGCTGTCGATAATTCCCACCTTCATCGTCATCTCGGCGCTGGGCTATTACCTCAACATGCTGACGCTGCTGGCGCTGACGCTGGTGATCGGCATCCTCGTCGATGACGCGATTGTCGAGGTCGAGAACATCATGCGGCACCAGCAGATGGGCAAGCCGCCGCTCCAGGCCGCAACGGAGGCCGCTGATGAGATCGGCCTCGCGGTGATCGCAACCTCGCTGACCCTGGTCGCCGTGTTCCTGCCCACCGCGTTCACCGGCGGGATGACCGGCAGCCTGTTCCGCCAGTTCGGCTGGACCGCCTCGGCGGCCGTCCTGTTCTCGCTGCTGGTCGCGCGCCTGCTCACGCCCATGATGGCGGCGCACATCCTGCGACCGGTTGCGCACCAGCATGTCGATGGCCCGGTGATGCGCCGCTACCTGGTGACCGTGCGCTGGTGCCTGGAACATCCCGGCACCACGGTGGCGGCCGCAACCGTGTTCTTCCTGGCGTCGATCCTGATGATCCGCCAGCTGCCGATGGCCTTCATCGCAGGCCAGGACGCCACCAATGAGGTAGCCGCCATCGAGGGGCGCCCGGGTACCTCGCTGGAACAGATGCGCGACCTCTCCGAGCGGGCGCGCGGCTTGCTTGCGGAGATTCCGGAGGTGGAGTTCGTCTACACCACCATCGGCGCAGGAATGCAGACCGGAAACATCCGGTCGGACCGGGCCGCGGCCGAAGTGCGCAAGGCGCAGCTCACCGTGAAGCTGTCTCCCACGGGCAATGGCCGGCGCAGCATCGAGCAGATCCGGGTGGCGATGCGCGAGGCGCTGGCCACGTTGCCCGGCGCCCGCGTCACCATCGGTCGTGGATCGCCGGGCGAGAAGATGAACCTGATGCTGGCCGGTGACGAGCCCAAGGCCCTGGCCCTGGCGGCGCGGAAGCTGGAGACCGAACTGCGCTCGCTGCCGGGCATCGGTGCCGTCAGCACATCGGCAAGCCTGCAGCGCCCCGAGGTGGTGATCCGCCCGGACTTCGCCCGCGCGGCGGAACTCGGCATCACTTCGGCAGCCATTGGCCAGGTGGTGCGGGTCGCCACGGTCGGCGACTACGACTTCAATCTTTCGCGCCTGAACCTGCCGGGTCGCCAGCTCTATGTGCGTGTGCAGCTCGCGCCGGAAGCCCGCGCGGACCCGGCGATGATCGCGCAGCTGCGTGTCGTGGGTGCCCAGGGAACGGCGGTGCCGCTGGGCAATATCGCCGAAATCAGCGTTGACGGTGGCGTGGCACAGATTGACCGCTATGACCGCAGCCGCATCGTGACGCTCTCGATCGACCTGGAGGGACGCGCGATCGGCGAGGTGCTGAAGGAGGCGGAGGCGCTGCCGTCACTGGCCAAGCTGCCGCCGGGCGTCAGGCTGGTCCTGTCGGGAGACCTCGAGTACATGACCGAGATGATGGAAGGCTTCACGCTGGCCATGCTGGCCGGCATCTTCTGCGTCTACGCCGTGATGGTGCTGCTGTTCCATGACTTCGGTCAGCCGGCCACCGTCCTGGCTGCCCTGCCGCTGGCGTCGACCGGCGCCCTGGGAGTGCTGTGGATCTTCGGTTTTGCATTGTCGATGTCGGCACTGATCGGCTTGCTGATGCTGATCGGCATCGTGACGAAGAACTCCATCCTGCTGGTTGACTACGCCATCATGGCGCGCCGCGACCTGGGCATGAACCGCGTTGACGCACTGATGGATGCCTGCCACAAGCGCGCACGTCCCATCATCATGACCACCGTGGCGATGACCGCCGGCATGCTGCCGATCGCCCTGAATCTTGGCGGAGACGACAGCTTCCGCAAGCCGATGGCGATGGTCGTGATCGGTGGACTGGTTACCTCGACCGTGCTCAGCCTGCTGGTGGTGCCAGTGGTGTTCGAGATCGTGGACGAGATCAGGCAGCGCCTGTTCTCGCGCACCGGACCGACCGCGGAACCTCTGGCGGATTCTCGATGAAGTGCCGGACCATCAGAACCTGGAGGACCTTGCCGTGGGCGCATTGATCATGCTGGGTACGCTGTTCGGACTGATCGTCCTGATTTTCGGATTGGTGCTTCGATACGATCCGCAGGCGCGCGGTCCCTCGAAGAAGCAGGGGGAGCAGTAATGTCCGAACTCACTCCGCTGCTGAAGGCGTCGATCGGCTTTGCCTACGTTGGTGCCTTCGTCTTCGTCGTCGCCGGCCTTTTCCTGAGTTATCGCCGGGGCCGGCCGCATGCGCTGCTGCTGCTGTGCATATCCGCGATCTCGTTCTCGTGGATCGAGGCACCCTATGACTGGGCGGTGTACGCGCAATTTCCAACTGCCATTCCACGCATGCCGTCCTGGTGGCCGCTGAACATGACCTGGGGCGGGCTGCCGGCATCGGTGCCCCCGGGCTACATTGCCTACTTCGTCCTTCCTGCCGTGATCGGGGTGTCCCTGGGGCGTTGGCTGATTTCGACATTCCAGTGGCGCGCGCCCCAGACCTTGCTGATCACGGGCCTCTTTGTCGGCATCCTTTGGGCGCTCATGTTCAACGCCGGCCTCGGCGCGAAGCTCGGCGTCTTCTACTACGGCCGCGTCATCGAGGGCCTTGCCCTGCGCGAAGGCACCAAGCACCAGTACCCGCTTTACGATGCCCTGGCGATGGGGGTGCAGATGATGGTATTCACCTACCTGCTGGGGCGAACCGATTCGCTGGAGCGTTCCCTGATCGACGTCTGGGCCGACTCAAGGACCAAAAGCCGACTGCGCTCTTCGCTCCTTTCAATTGCAGCGGCGATCGTCATCGGCCATGTCGTCTACCTGTCGGTCTTCGCGCCGCACCTCGCGACCAAGATGCTGGGGCTGGTGACCGTCGGGCCGACCGAGCAGCTGTTCGAAGACGTACCGAATCAGCCGCTTTAGCTGCACGCGTCAGCCGCTGGGGGAGGGCGATCAGGACAATCGGCGGACCTGCCTGCCTGCCTACTACCGGGACAGCAGGCCATCCACTTCCGCACGCGTCGGTGCATGCGCGCCGGCGTGCATGCAGGCCACGGCCGCGGTGGCGGCGGCGAAGCGCAGGTGGTGCTGCAGTGGCTGGCCGGGATTGCCCAGCAGGCTGCCGATGAAGCCGCCGATGCTGGCATCGCCGGCGCCCACTGTGTCCGCCACGGCGACGCTGAACGCCGGCTGCTCGACGATGCCCTCCGGCGAGTACAGCCGGATGCCGCTGGCTCCACGCGTGTACAGGATCAGTCCTGCGGGAGCCATGGCTAGCACCCGCGCCAGCGCGGTCTCCGGCGCCTCGCCCGGATAGATCTGCGACAGGTCCTCGTCGGACAGCTTGATGATGCTGGCCAGCCTTGCCATGCGCTCGAACAGCGCAGGGAAGTCGGGGCCCATCAGGTTGCGGTAGTTGGGGTCGTAGCTGATCTTCACGCCACGCGCATGCAGTTCACCGGCGATGCGCAGCAGGCGCTGGCCCAGTGGCTGTCGCACCATGCTGATACAGCCGAAGTGCGCGATCTCGCAGGCATCCTGCCAGCCTTCCGGCAGGTGTTGCTCGTCGAAGGCCAGGTCTGCTGCGTCGTTGCCCAGGAAGAAGTAGAGCGGCGGGTTCGGCTGGTAGACCATCGCGATCAGCGGCGTGCGCTGCACCTGCTGCAGGAAGCGCATGTCCAGCCGCGCGGCGCGTGACTTGTCGACGATCTCGTGGCCGAAGAAGTCGTTGCTCACGGAGCCGGCCCAGCCGGTGGCAACGCCGAGGGTTCCCGCGACCCGTGCCACGTTCCAGCAGGCGCCGCCGGCGGCGCTGTGCCAGCTGTGTTCGCCGGTGCGCACGAAGTCGGTCAGCGCCTCGCCGAAGACCACGAATCGTGGCAGGGATGCGTCAATGATCGACATGCGGCGCTCCTTCAGGGCGGGTCGCGGATGTTATGCGGGGATCCTGTGGCTGTCCCCACCCGGGCGAGGACCGCCTGGAGGTTATTGTGAGGCTTCCGCAGACCAGGGACTGAGCAGGGTCGGAGCGTACTCGCTGCGCCGGTAGGCCTCGCAGAAGCCCGCTTCGTCACCGGCATAAACCGGGTCATGCGCCAGCAGTGCAGGGCGGATGAGGCGCCAGACGCGCTTGTGTCCTTCGAAAAGGCCCTGGCCCGCAACGGGGTCCAGGGCCGTGGGGTCGATGACGTCATCGCGGACCACGATGACCAGGTCCAGTCCGCGGTGGACAGAGATCTTCTGCCCGCCGGTTCCCGCCGCCCATACCAGTCCGATGTCCTGCGCGCTTTCGAATGGCGACCCGCCATTTCCATTTCCGGGCTCGTGGAACGGCGCGTGCGGATAGCGGGGCCAACTGGCGTAGGGGGAACACTCATGGTCGGGTGTCCCGGTAGAGTAGGTCCAGCCCTGCTCGGCATTCATCTGCGTCAGGTAGCCGTAGCCGGTGTTGGTGTCCTCGAACGCCGGATGCGTCATGCGATAGACGTAGGACTCGTCCAGCAGCTGCCTGCCGTTCCAGCGACCTTTGTGCAGCAGCAGCAGGCCCAGGCGGGACATGTCCTCGACAGTCGTCACCAGGCTGCCACCGATGGTGTCGCCTGGCCAGGACGACTGGTTCATGCCCAGGAGTGCAAACAGTTCCTTCTCGGCCAGCTCCTTGGCATTGGTCACGCCGGGAAAGGCCTGCGGTTCCTGAGCGATGACGCGGTTCATCACGCCGACCAGTGCATTGATCTCGCGGTCACCGGTCGTGTCGTAGCTCCATGCTCCCTTCTGCCCCGGCCGCAGATCCGCCTTGGCAGAGCTCATGGCCAGCACATGCGCCAGCGTGGCGTCCGGGTTGATCTCGCCCAGCTCAGCCGCCGGAATCCATTCGCTGACGGGATCGGTGTCGTCGAGGCTGCTGCGGCTGGCAACGATCCCGAACAGGATCGCGCCGAAGGTCTTGGTGATGGACCACACCTGGTACGGCGTGGTCGTGCCGCCCGGATAGCCGCCCGACCAGCACATCTTTCCGTTGCGGATGATCGCGTAGGGCGTTGCCGCAAGCTGTGGCGCCACCGCATCCAGGAGTGCCGGATCCAGGCCGCAGGCGGCTGCCACCTGGTCGCGCGGGATGCGAGCCCATGGCTGGGTGCCGGGATCGTCGGCACGCAAGGCCGATGGCGACAGTTGCTGCTGTCCGCTCGCGGGCTCGGAGGAATTTCCGCAGCCGGACAGGGTCGCGGCGAGAGCGGCAAGGCTGGCGACAGCCATTGCCATCGCAAGCGATGGGTTGTTCTTTGTCATCCCGTTTTTCTCTATTGCCCTTTGAAAACCGCGCTGCGCCGCTCCATGAACGAGCGCACGCCTTCCTTCGCGTCTTCGCTGTTCATGACCGTGTTCATGTCGTCGAAAATCCGGCTCGCCGCGACCGCTACTCCGTCCGACTGCGCAAGGCGGGAGGATTTCAGGATTGCCTTGACACCCAGCGGCGCGGCGGCGGCGATGCTGTCGGCAATGGCCCTGGCTGCTTGGTACTGCTCACCCGCTGCCACGACCTGCTGGACCAGGCCGGTGCGCTGCGCTTCGGCGGCGCTCCAGGCTTCACCGGTGAGCAGGTAGCGCTGGGCGTTGGACCAGCCCATCTGCTGCGGCAGGCGCAGCGTGGCGCCACCACAGGGATAGATGCCGCGCTTGACCTCCAGCATCGCGAACAGCGTGTCGTCTGCGGCGACGCGCACGTCGGTGGTGAGCATGATCTCCACCGCCCAGGTATAGGCATAACCCTGCACGGCCATGACCAGGGGCTTGCGGCAACGCGGACCCGACAGCGCGAACATGTCGATTCCGCCCTCCGGCATCGGGAAGCCTTTGCCGGCCGCGAAGATCGGCGCCCACTTGTCCAGCTCGATGCCGGCGCTGAAGTGCTTGCCCTCTGCATGGATCAGGCCGACGCGCAGCTCGTCATTGCGATCGAGCTCTCCCAGCGCAAGACAGATGTCGGCATACATCTGCGGCGAGAGCGCATTGAGCTTCTCCGGCCGGCTGACCTTGATCTCCAGCACATGTCCATCGATGGTGGTGGTGACGTGAGACATCGCGCGTTCCTTGTTTGATTGTGGTGAGCCGGCCGCGAGGCCTCAGCCCAGAACAGGTTGATGGTCAGCCTGCACGCCGCGTTCCCGGATGATCTTCCGGTAGGCCGCCACGGCCGCGGTCGGGATGCGCTTCAGTTCCGGGTCGGTCAGCACATCGACGGTGTACAGGCCGAAGCGCGGGCCGTAGTGGCCCCACTCGAAGTTGTCGGTCAGGCTCCAATACATGTAGCCGATCACCTTGACCCCTTCCGATCGCACGCGCTGCACCCAGTAGATGCAGTCCTGCAGGGCGTCCTCGCGGCGGACGCCGTCGGCGCGCGGCTCTGCATTCAGCGTCGGCATGCCGCTTTCGGCAACGAGCAGGGGCAGGCGGGGATGGCGCTTCGCCAGCTTCTTCAGCGCTCGGCCGAGGCCCGAAGGGCAGGGATCGGCCTCCCACATGCGTCCCTTGAGGAGCGCGTCCGAAATCCCGCCGTAGTAGTAGTCGATGGCCATGCAGTCGATCTTGTCGACGACGCTGTCGATGAAGAGCCAGTCGGTGAACTTCTGCAGGATCCGCGAGCGCAGGCCTTCACCGCACCAGACGATGTTGGACGACACCACGGCGGCAGCATCCAGCTGATGGATCAGGTCATAGACCTGGCGATGGGCGCTGACGATGTGCTTGCGCATCAGCTTCACGCCGGCCCATTTAAGCTTGCGGTACTTCCACTCGATGAGGATGAAGAACGCCGCTTCGTTGAAGGTCAGCCACAGTTTCACGTCGCCGTGATAACGCTGTGCAATCAGACGGGAAAAATTGACGAAGTCGATGACGGTCTGCGGGTTGCTCCAGGCGCCCTGATCCGCCACCCAGCCGGGGTAGACGAAATGGTCCAGCGTGATCAGCGGGGCAATGCCGGCCTGCTTCATGGCGAGGAGGAGATCGTCGTAGTAGGCGAGCTCCGCTTCGTCGATCTGTCCCTTTTTCGGCTCCACCCGCGCCCAGTTGATGCCGATGCGGAAGGTGTTGACGCCAAGGTCTTTGGCCAGGCCGACATCCTCGCGATAGCGATGGCGGAAATCGACCGATGTGCCGTAGGGATCCTGGGTCGGCGTGTCGGCGTTGTAGCGATCCCAGTTGGAATCGACGTTGCCGCCCTCGCTCTGGTAGCCGGAAGCGGAGACGCCCCAGATGAAGTCGTTCGGCAGCGGTTTGAGGGGAAGACTCATTGCTTTTGGTTTCCTGAAGCCAGGACCTGCAGGACTTCGTAGCAGGCGCCCATCGTGTGGTAGTCGGTCTTGCCGGCCGGACTCTTTTCGTCGGTAACGCGACTGTTGTCGGGATCGAGGATGCGGAACCAGGCGCCGTAGCGGTGGTCGACGAAGTGCCGCCAGCTGTACGACCACAGTCGCTCATACCAGCGCCAGTACTCCGGATCCTGGCTGCGATCCGCCAGCAGCGCGGCGGTGGCGATGGATTCGGCCTGGACCCAGAAGTACTTGTCCCGGTCGTAGGGCTGCTCTTCGCAGTCGACGCCGTAGATCATGCCGCCGTGTTCGCTATCCCAGGAGCTTTGCAGCGCGCGATCGAACAGCTCGCGGGCGCGCGGCAGGCGCCAGTCCGAGGGCTGGTGACGGTCGAGGATCAGCAGCAGCTTGGCCCACTCGGTCTGGTGGCCGGGCTGATAGCCCCAGGGCCGGAAGATGTTGCTGCGGTCGCCCTTGTTGTATTCCCAGTCGGGAGACCAGTCGGCGTGGTAGTGCTCCCAGACCAGGCCATTGGTCTCGGCGGCCTGCCGGTTCACCATGTTGTCGGCGAGCAGCGCGGCGCGTTGCAGGTAGCGCGGGTTGTGGCTTGCTTCGTACGCGGCAAGCAGCGCTTCGCAGGCATGCATGTTGGCGTTCTGGCCGCGGTAACTGCTCAGGGTCCAGTCCGGCGAGGCCTCGTCGGCGTAGAGGCCGAATTCCGGCTCCCAGAAACGTTGCTCCATCAGCTCCCAGGTTTCATCGAGCCATGCCCCGGCCTCGGTGATGCCGGCTTCGAGCGCCTTGGCGTAGGCCAGCATGACGAAGGCCAGGCCATAGCAGTGATTCGTCCGGTCCTGCGGAACGCCATCATGCAGCGTCCAGGCATATCCGCCGGTTTGCGGATCGCGATGGGCGTTTCTGAGGAAGGCCAGTCCATGCCGCACGGCGTCCTGGTACTGCGTGTCGCCGAAGTGGCGATACGCCATCGCGTAGTTGAAGATGAAGCGCGTGCTGCTCACCAGGTGACGCGAGCGCGCGTCGTAGACCCTGCCGTCATCCTTGAAGTAATGATGGAAGCCGCCCGCCGGATCGATGCAGCGCGGGTGGTAGAACGCCATGGTGGCGCGGACATGGTCCAGCAGG
>DATILC010000243.1:0-8127 GCA_035476855.1 Solimonas sp.
CCTACGCTTGTCCGGGAATGTCCATGAGTCCAAAAGTCCTGCTGGTCGACGACGACGAGCGCCTGCGCAGCCTGATCGCCAGTTTCCTTGGCAAGCACGCCATCGAGGCCGAAGCGGTCGGCACTGCCGCTGCCGCGCAGCGCTATATGCAGCGCGATCACTACGACCTGGTGGTGCTGGATCTGATGTTGCCCGACGGCGACGGTATCTCGCTGTGCCGGCGCCTGCGCGAATTGTCGCCGGGCACGCCGATCATCATGCTCTCGGCCCGGGGCGACGATGTCGACCGCATCATCGGCCTGGAGGTCGGTGCCGACGATTACCTGGCCAAGCCCTGCAATCCGCGCGAGCTGGTAGCGCGCATCCACTCGGTGTTGCGCCGCACGCGGCAGCGCGGCCTGCCCGCAGTCGCGGCGAGCCGCGAGACGCTGCGCTTCGGCGACTTCGAGCTGGACCTGTGGCGCCGCGTGCTGAGCCGCGGTGGCGAGGCGGTGCGCCTCACCACCGGCGAATACCAGCTGCTGGAGGCCCTGGCCCTCAACAGCCGCCGCGTGCTCGGCCGCGACGAACTGCATCGCATGGTCTCGGGCAATCGCGGCGAAACCCTGTCGCGCTCGATCGACCTGCTGGTGTCGCGACTGCGGCGCGTCCTCGAACCGGATGCCGACGAGCCGCGCTACATCCAGACCGTCTGGGGCCGCGGCTACATCTTCGTACCCGACCACGGCGCCGCGGAAGCGACGCCATGAGCCTGCGCAACTGGGTCGGCCTGATCGTCGCCGCGGCGCTGCTGGCCAGCCCCCTGCTGAACCTGGCGCTGCTGCGGCTGTTTCCGCCGCCGGACCTGCTGTTCCGCACGCTGCCGGCACCACCGCCGCCGGAAGGACCCGGCCCGCATCCGGCCGAAGCCGGCGCACGCCTCAGCATCAGCCATGCCGCCGGCCCCGATGGCCCGGGCCTGTTCGGCGGCGCGGTCGGCTTCGGGATGCCGCCGCGCACGCAGGTACGGGTGTTCCGCGGTGCAGACGGCAAGCCGCCGCCGCTGCCACGACTCGACGCCGCCGAGATGGCGCAGCACGAGACGGCGATGCAGGCGATACGGCAGCACTTCACCCTGATCAACCTCGCCACCATCGGCATCCTGATGCTGGCCGCGGTACTGCTGCTGTCGCTGCTGCTGCGCCGCCCGGTGCGGCGCCTGCTCGACAGCATCGGCGACATCGAGCGCGGCGCCGAGGTCTCCGGCCCGCTGCGCGGCCCCGGCGAGTTCCGCCGCATCGGCCTGGCGCTGCAGCGCATGGGCAGCCATCTGCGCGCCAGCCTGCGCGAGCGCGAGCTGATGCTGGCGGGGCTGTCGCATGACATCCGCTCGCCACTGGCGCGGCTGCAGGCGGCGATCGAGCTGCACGCCACCGACCATCCTGGCGATTTCCAGCCGATGCTGGCCGACATCCGCGATATCGACCACATCGTCCACCAGTGCATCGACTTCGTGCGTGATGGCCGCGACGAGCCGCTGGAAACCCTGGAGTTCGATGCGCTGGTGCGCGGCGCACTGCAGCGCCACGAGGGCCTGACGCTGGCGCTGGGCTGCCCCGGCCTGCAGTTCGGCGGCCGCCGCCTGGGCCTGCAGCGCCTGATCCGCAACCTCGCCGACAACGCCCTGCACCATGGCGCCGCGCCGGTCTGCGTGCGTACCCGGCATGAAGGCACGGAACTGCTGCTCAGCGTCGAGGATCACGGCCACGGCATCGACGCCCGGGAGTGGCCGCGCCTGAGCGAACCCTTCGAGCGCGGCAACCGTGCCCGCGATGGCCGCGGCGCCGGACTCGGCCTGGCGATCGTGCAACGCGTGGCACTGGCGCATGGCGCAGAGCTACAACTGCGCGAGCGCCACTACGACCGACCGTTTGCAGTGGAGCTGCGTCTGCCGCTACCGACTTAGCGCACCTCCTCTCTCCCGCATGCGGGAGAGAGGCCGGGAGAGAGGGCGTCTGTAGAACGTTCCTGAACTACCAAACCCAACCATTTACAGAAGCCCTCTCCCCTACCCCTCTCCCGCATGCGGGAGAGGGGATCACACATACAACCACCGCGGTTTCGATACAGATCCATACAAAGCCTTGCAGCTGCCGGCCACGCGCCGGGGGAATCAAGGGCGCACTGTTTCCCGCCCCCTTCCCTGGAGAATCCGATGCCGGCGATTTCGCCCGCGCGCTGCCTGCGCCCTGTCCTGCCGATCCTGCTCACCGCACTGCTGGCCGGCTGCAGCGGAGGGGGCGGGGGCGATGACGACAGCGCCGAGCTGATCGAGGCCTTTGGCCTCTACGGCCAGGCGCTGTTCACCGACAGCGCGCCGAACCGCGGCAAGAGCACTGCTGCCAACACCCTGGCGCAGCCGCTGGGCAATGTCGCCAGCGACGGCACGCGCCTGTTCATCGCCGACACTTCCAACAACCGCGTGCTGGCCTTCAGCGCGATCCCCTCCAGCCCCGATACCGCCGCCAGCTTCGTGCTGGGCCAGGCCAATGCCACGGCCAACACCCCAGCCACCGCGCAGAACCGCCTGGCCCTGCCCGCCGCGGTGTTCCTTGGCGAGGGCAAGCTGGTGGTGACTGACTCCGGCAACAACCGCGTGCTGATCTGGAACAGCGTGCCCGCCGCGGCGACGCCGCCGGACGTAGTGGTCGGCCAGGCCGACTTCGCCTCCGCCACCTCCGGCACCAGCGCCGGCATGCTGGCCTTTCCGACCTCGGCGGTGATCGCCAACGGCCGCCTGGTGGTGGCGGATCAGAACAACAACCGCGTGCTGGTCTGGAACACGGTGCCGACCGCCAACGGCGCCGTCGCCGACCTGGTGCTGGGCCAGCCCGACTTCGCCACGCGCGAGGCCGACGACGAGGCCGACGAGATGAACAAGCCGGCCGGACTGTGGAGCGACGGCTTTCGCCTGCTGGTCACCGATTCCGGCAACAACCGCGTGCTGTACTGGGCACTGTTCCCGCAGCAGTCCAGCGCCGACGCCGACTACGTCATCGGCCAGAGCGGCTTCAGCCGCTCCTCCGCCGGCAGCTCGGCGGCGACGCTGCGCGCGCCCTTCGGCGTCGGCTCCGACGGCACCCGCATCTACATCGCCGATTCCGGCAACAACCGCGTGCTGCGCTACAACGCCTTCCCGCTGGAGAACGGGCTGTCGGCCGCGGCGGTCTACGGCCAGGAGGAACTCACCGCGGTGATCGCCAACGACGACGACCAGGATGGCGAGGCCGACGACACGCCGACGGCACGTACCCTCAGCGGCGCTTCCGGCGCAGCGATCCACGGCGGCGTGCTCTATGTCAGCGACCGCAACAACAACCGCATCCTGTTTTTCCCGCAATGAGGTCGCCGATCGCAGCGCTGGCGCTGCTGGCGCTGGCGGCCTGCTCCGGCACCGTCGGCGAAGGCCGCCGACCGACCGCACTGCAGCTGACTTCGCAGGCCGGCGGCGACGCGCTCGAGACCTATGAGTGCGCCGCCGTCGAACTGGCCGCCGTCGCCACTTTCTCCGGCGACGGCGGCGACAGCCTGGAGACGGTCAGCAGCCGCGCGCTGTGGAGCAGCAGCAACAGCAGCGTGGCGCGCGTCAGCAACGGCGACATCCCGCTGCCCGATGGCTCGGGGCTGTACTACGCGCAGGGCACGGTGGTGGTGTTGGCGCCCGGCACCGCCACCATCACCGCTGAGTACGCCGGCCTGCGCGCCCGCTACGCCATCAGCGCCAACCCGATCGGCGAGTTGCGCATCGAGCCGGCGATGACGCGGATCGCGCCGCAAACAAAACAGGCCTTCAGGCTGGAAACCACCCTGCTCGACAGCCAGGTGCCGGTCGACCTCAGCAGCGTCGCCGCCTGGAAGCTGGTCACTGCCGGCGCGCCGGCGACGCTGGAGGGCACCACCGTCACGGCGCTGAGCGGGCCGCTGGACACAGCTTTCGTGCTGGAGGCGGCACTGCCGCTGTGCGGACGCAACCAGCAACGCAGCCTGCAGCTGGGCCGCCTGCGCGAACTGCGGCTCAGCCATGAGCAGCCGGAGGGCGCGCTGCTGCCGCTGGGCTACAGCGCCTGGATCGGCATCCTCGGCCTGTTCGAGGACGACAGTGCCGAGCCGCAGGAACTGGGCCTGCAGCTGGAGATGGAGCGACTCGCCGGCGACGAGGGCGATGCCGAACTGGCCGTCGACGATACCGGCCTGCTGCTGCGGCCGTTGTTCGCCGGTGTTCCGCAGCAGCTGCGCTTCAGCCTGGAATCCAGTGGCCTGAGCGTGGACAGCCGCGTGATCGAGGCCCGGGAACTGGAGCTGCGCAGCCTGCGCGTCACCCCGGAGCAAGCCGATCTGGACCTGCGCGAGACGCTGCAGGCCGAGGCCTGGGGCCTGTTCGAGGACGGCATCGAACGCCCCCTGCGCCGCAACCTCGCCTGGTCCTCACGCAACGAGTTCGTAGCCAAGGTCGGCAACGGCATCGATGGCGGCGAGATCAGCGCACAGTCCTACGAGGGCGACACCGTGATCGACGTCCGTGCCGGCCTGCTGACCGGCCTCAGTGCCGAGATCGCGGTCAGCAGCTTCCGCAGCAAGCCCGAATAGACCCCGCGGAAAAGACAACGCCCCGGCGATCCTGCGATCGCCGGGGCGTCATGGCCCAAACTTACTGACAGGCGCCGAGATAACGGCCGGTCATGTTCTGCGTCATCTTGATCTTGCCCATGTCCTTGTCGTTGATGGTCGTGGTCATCACCGAGGTCATGCTGTCGCCGGTATAGGTTGCGGTGCCCTCACCCTGCGCCTTGCCCTGCGGCGTGTCGCAGCTGACGGCCCAGTTCACCGTGTTGCCCTTCTGGTCCATCTTGGTGACGGTGCACTTCTCCTTGCCCTGGTCGTTCTTCGGCACCATGTCGTCCTTGGTGATGCAGCGCGTGAACTTCATGCTCATGCCCTGCGGGCCCATCTGCGGCATCTGCATGCCCGGGGGCAGCTGGACGCCCGGCGGCAACTGCATCTGCGGCATCTGCGGACCGCCGTCCATTTTCATCGTGCTGTTGTATTCCCACTTGCCCACTTTCGGGCCATCGGCCGCGAAGGCCACACCCGAGACCACAAGGCCCAGCAGCATCCACTTGCGCATCTGCATCAGTGTTCTCCCATGTCGTGAACCGGACGGGCGCAGTGTAGCCGCAGACCATGGAGCCCGATTGCGGACTGGCTCACGTCTTGGGCACCACGGCCAGGGTGCAGCGCGACAGGCAGACCAGCTTGTCCTGCTCGTCGCTGATGCGGATCTCCCAGACCTGGGTACGGCGGCCGACATGCACCGGCGTCGCCACCGCCGTGACCACGCCGTCGCGCTTGCCGCGCAGGTGGTTGGCGTTGATCTCCAGGCCGACCACGCCCTCCTTGTCTTGGTCGACGTTCATCCAGCCGCCAACCGAAGCCACCGTCTCCGCCAGCGCCACCGAGGCGCCGCCATGCAGCAGGCCGAAGGGCTGGTGCACCTTGGGCGCCACCGGCATGCGCGCGACCACGCGCTCCTTCGTCATCTCGATGATGTCGATGTCCAGCGTCTTGACCAGCGTCAGCCGCTCAGGGGATTCGGTGTCTTTCATGGCGCATGCCTCGCAGAAGGGGATGCGCCATTCTAGGGCCTGTCACCCATTCCCCGATCGCTGTGGCGGAGGCTGCCTGGGTGCAGGGCTATGTCCCGAGGCGCGCCGTGTACTCGAAGTACATCAGCGACTCGGGACGCCGCCCTGCGCCCAGGCAGCACCGCCCTCCTGGTGCCCCCGTCTTCGCCTGGAGGCGCCTACTGTTGGTGCGGCCATGCTGTGTTACTCGTCGGTTACTTGGAACCACCAAGCGTCCTCCTCGCGCCTTGCCTGGCCGCAAATACGGGGGCACCACAACGATCGGGGAATGGGTGACAGGCCCTAGGGTCCCGGCGACGACCCCTGCCGGGCCAGCACGACCAGGGCGCAGAACAGCAGGCAGGCGCCGGCCGTCACTGCGGCCTCCTGCCAGACCGGCGAGACGATCAGGATGAAGCCGCGGTCCTTGATCAGCGCGGCGAAGCTCGACACGCAGAACGGCATCAGGAACAGGCGCAGGGTCTGCCAGCGGTCGGGCGGCGCAGTGACGCTCAGCATCAGGCCGCAGCCGATGATCGCGCTGAGCCCCAGCGAGCTCAGCCACAGGCGTGGCGAGGGATCGAAGTGGAAGGCGCAGGTGACCAGGTACCAGATCAGGTAGCACCACAGCACCATGCGCCCGGTGCCGAGCTGCCGCAGGTACCGGTAGATGAACATGTCGCAACGCCCCGACGACCGCGGCGGGTGCCGCCGGCTGCTCGCATCACGAACCGTGCCAGAGCGGCCGATGAGGGCCTGTTAACGCTACCGCGATCGTTGCGATGCCCCCGTATTTGCCGCCAGGCAAGGCGCGAGGAGGACGCTTAGCGGGACTAAGTAACCGACGAGTAACACAGCATGGCGGCAAAGACGGGGGCACCCGAAGGGCGGGGCCGTTTTGGCGCAGGGCGGCATCCCGAGCCGCTTATGTACTTCGAGTACACCACGCGTCTCAGGACATTGCCCTGCGCCAAAACGGCCTCCGTCGCAGCGACCGCGGTAGCGTTAACAGGCCCTAGGGCATGCCGAGAGGCGATTGCAGGATGCGGCGCGGGGTCGGCGGCGGCAGGGTTGAGAGGACGGGCGGTAACTCGATGTCCACGGGATCGATCGCGGGAATGTCGCGCCGTACGGCCGGGGCCGCGCTTGCGGGAGCAGGCCTGTCGGCAAATGCCGACCACAGGGCAGTCCAGCGCAGGGACCTCATCGCCGGATCCTCTTCAGAGCCGCCGCGACAGGCGCTGGGCCTGCTGGTCGCGTGCCAGTTCGGTCATCGCCGCGGCAAAGCCGCGGAACGGCTGCAGGACTTCCGGAACCGGCGCCCCGCGCGCCGAAGTGCTGCCGCGTCTCGGCATGCGACCCTGCTTCAGATTCACCCTTGCCATGACTCCAGAACCTCCGGTACTTCCAGTGAAGCCACCGTAGCACCGGGGTGCTGAACCTTCTCCGACCGAACAGACTCCGCCATACGGACGAGCCTGTTTAGCTGAAGGGCCGCTGACTGCAGCGGCAACAGCCCCTAGAATCACTGCTTTCCACAAGGGGGCAGCATGATCGCGGTGGTTGCCGCAGCCCGGGCCGGGCTGTTTGCACGCAGTCACTGGCTCCCGAATCTCGTCGCCGGCATCGTCGTGGGCGTGGTCGCCCTGCCGCTGGCGATGGCCTTCGCCATTGCCTCGGGGGTCAAGCCGGAACAGGGCATCTACACGGCGATCATCGCCGGCATCGCCGTCTCGCTGTTCGGCGGCAGCCGCCTCCAGATTGCCGGCCCCACCGGCGCCTTCATCGTGATCCTCGCCGGCGTCACCGCCAAGCACGGCCCGGAGGGCCTGCTGCTGGCGACACTGATGGCCGGTGCCATTCTGGTGCTGCTGGGCCTGGCACGTTTCGGCAGCGTGATCCGCTACATCCCGGACCCGGTGATCGTCGGCTTCACCGCCGGCATCGGCGTGATCATCTGGGTCGGGCAGTGGAAGGACTTCTTCGGCCTGCCCGCCGCCACCGGCGAGCACTTCCACGAAAAGCTCGGCAGCCTGCTGCAGGCGCTGCCCGCGCTGCAGCTGCCGACCACGCTGCTGGCCCTGGCCAGCCTGCTGCTGGTAATCCTCGGCCCGCGCCTGCCCGGCCTGAAGCGCGTGCCCGGCCCGCTGATCGCGATGCTCGCGGCGACGCTGGCGCAGTCCTACTTCCAGTTCGAGGGCGTGGCCACCATCGCCAGCGCCTTCGGCGGCATCCCGCAGGGGCTGCCGCGCTTCGCCCTGCCCGAGATCGGCTTCGCCCAGTTGCTGACACTGATGCCGGCGGCCTTCACCATCGCCATGCTCGGCGCGATCGAGTCGCTGCTGTCGGCGGTGGTGGCCGACGGCATGGCCGGCACGCGCCACGATTCCAACCAGGAATTGATCGGCCAGGGCATCGCCAACCTGCTGACGCCGCTGTTCGGCGGCTTCGCCGCCACCGGCGCGAT
>DATILC010000244.1:0-31489 GCA_035476855.1 Solimonas sp.
CCCTTCGACGGCGTGCTGGTAGGCAGCGGCGACCGCGAGAACCCCTTGGACAAGGCCTCGCGCAGCAGCGCATCCGCCTCGGGCGGCTCGGCTGACGACTATTTCTTCCTGATCAAGGACCGCAACGTGCTGCCGGGCACCGGCGCCGACCTGAACCGCTCGTTCTCGGAACTGACCGACATCAGCACCAATACCTGCCTGATCCGCAACAGCCCTGTGGCCTGTGACGTCAATGTGGATCTGGGCTGGAAACTGAAGCTGCAGCTGGGCACTGGAGAGAAGGTCCTGGCAACGGCCACCACCTTCGGCAACACGGTGTTCTTCACCTCCTACCTGCCGCCGAAATCCAGTGCGGCCGCCACCTGCGGGCCCGGCGAAGGCAGCGGTGCGCTCTACGCGGTTTCGCTGGACGACGGCGCGGCCGCCTTCGACTTCAACAAGTCGGACAACGTGCCGGGAGACACCACGGGCGATTCGAATAGCCTGGCAGACCGCATCGACGCCCTCGCGTCCGGCGGCATCCCGGCCCAGGTGGTGTTCATTCCCGCCGGCTCCACCGGCCTCAGCTACATCCGTCCTGACCTCAACATCGACACCCCGCCGGTCAGCAATCGCTACCGCACCTTCTGGCAACGCCTCGAACAATGACCATGGAAATTCGTCCAATGCCGTCGAGAACCAGGCAGGGCATGCGGGGTTTCACCCTGATGGAGTTGATGATCACAGTCGCGGTCGTCGGCATCCTCGCCAGCATCGCCTACCCGACGTATACAGCCTATGTCCTCAAGGGCAACCGCAGCGTCGCCAAGGCAAGGCTGATGGAAGTGGCGTCAAAGCAGGAAAGCTTCCTGGCTGACCGCAAAACCTACGCGACGAAGATGTCGGACCTCGGATTCCCGGCCGATATTTTCTTTGTGTCGAAGAATTCGAACCTGGAAACGGTCTCGACCTCCAATTCGCTATACCGCATCACGATGCTTTTCTCCGCCGCCAACACCTTCACGCTGATCGCGACCCCGGTACAGGGGCAGGTGCGCGACCACCAGTGCGCCAGCCTGCTGCTGACCTCGCTGGGAGACCGCTCCGTATCGGGTCCCGCAGGCGCGGACGAGTGCTGGTGATGCGGCGCTAGCCTCAGCCAGCGGGGGAGGCCCGGCGCAGGGCCGGCGGCAGCGAAAAGACGATGTGTTCCTGGCGCCCGGGAACCTCGGTCACCAGCTCGCCGCCGAGTTCGCGCAGGCGGGTGATCACCTGCTGCACCAGCACCTCCGGCGCCGATGCGCCGGCGGTGACGCCGATGGAGCGCTTGCCTTCCACCCAGCCCGGCTGGATGTCGCCGGCACCATCGATGAGATAGGCAGGCACGCCGCGGATTTCAGCCAGCTCGCGCAGTCGGTTGGAGTTGGAGCTGTTCTTGGAACCGACCACCAGCACCACGTCGCAGCGGTCCGCCAGGGCCTTTGCTGAATCCTGGCGATTCTGCGTGGCATAGCAGATGTCGTCCTTGCGCGGCCCGTCGATCTTTGGAAAGCGGGCACGCAGTGCATCGATGACGCGCGCGGTATCGTCCACCGACAGGGTGGTCTGCGTCACATAGGCCATGTGCGCCGGGTTGCGGACGGGCAGCTGCCCGACATCCTCGGGTGTTTCCACCAGGTAGATCTTGCCGCCGGCGGAAAAGTCGAACTGTCCCATCGTGCCTTCGACCTCGGGATGCCCCGCATGGCCGATCAGCACCACCTCCCTGCCCTCGCGCGAGTAGCGCTTGACCTCGATGTGGACCTTGGTCACCAGCGGGCAGGTCGCATCGAACACCGTCAGGCGACGCGCTGCGGCATCCTCGCGGACCTTCTGCGAGACGCCATGCGCGGAGAAGATGCAGGTCGCGCCTGCCGGAATCTCGTCGACTTCCTCGACGAACACCGCGCCCTTGGCCCGCAGGTTGTCGACCACGAAGCGGTTGTGCACCACCTCGTGACGGACATAGATCGGCGCGCCGAGGACCTCCAGCGCACGCTCGACGATCTCGATCGCGCGATCGACGCCGGCGCAAAAGCCCCGCGGGTTGGCCAGAAGAATCTGCATGCCTACTTCTCCGCTACGGAGCCCATTCTGCTCCGCCTCAAGTCCAGAAGCATGTCGAGGATCAGGAAAGCCGCGCCGAAGCTGATCGCGATATCGGCGACATTGAACGCGGCGAAGTGCCAGGTTCCGACGTAGAAATCCACGAAATCAACCACATGTCCGCGCGTGGCACGATCGATGACGTTGCCCAGGGCGCCGCCGAGGATCAGTGCCAGCGCCAGTGCCACCAGGCGTTGTCCGGAAGGGTTCTGACGCAGCCAGACCAGGATGCCGATGCTCACGGCGGTACCGAGCAGCACGAACACGAAGGGCGGCATCTCGCTCATCATCGAGAACGCCGCGCCGGTGTTCTTCATGTGCACCAGGTTCAGGTGCGGCAACAGCGGGCGCGATTCGAAGTACGCCAGGTGCTTGACCACCAGCTGCTTGCTGATCTGGTCGATCACGATGATGGCTGCCGACAGCCACAGCCAGTAGACGTTCTTGTAGTGGAAGGACACGGTGGATTCTCAGATGGTGCGACGCGGCTCGCCCGCACCGTCGACGTTGGTGATGCAGCGACCGCAGAGCGTCGGATGTTCCGCATGGCTGCCAACGTCCGCGCGCTGGTGCCAGCAACGCTCGCACTTGGCATTGGGACTCGGGGTCGCGCGGATCCACAGCGTCTCGCCGCTGTCGAGGCGTGACTCGATCGCATCGGCCGGCCGCGCCGCGGCATCCTGCAGGCCGGCGCTGGAGGTGATGAACCAGAAGCGCAACTCCTCGCCCACCGCAGCCAGCGCCGCGGCCACGGCGCCATCCGCATGCAGCGTGACATCGGCGTTGAGGCCTGAGCCGATCTGGCCGCCGGCACGCAGGTCCTCGAGCAGTTTCTTGACCGCCTCGCGCACGGCGACCAGGCGCGGCCAGTCGATACCGGCCTCCGGCGCCACCGGCAGCGTGTACCAGGTCTGGCCGAACACCGAGCCGGCGCGGGTGCCGGGCATCGTCGACCAGATCTCGTCGGCGGTGAACGACAGGATCGGCGCGATCCAGCGCAGCATCGCCTCGGCGATGTGGAACATCGCGGTCTGCGCCGAACGACGCGCCAGGCTCTTCGGCTGCGAGGTGTAGAGGCGATCCTTGAGGATGTCGAGATACAGGCCGCCGAGGTCGACGACGCAGTAGTTGTGCAGCTTGTGATAGACCAGATGGAACTCGCGGTCGCCATAGGCGGCGCGGATTTCTTCCTGCAGCTTCGCGGCCTGCTGCAGTGCCCAACGGTCGATCGCCAGCATGTCCTGCGGCGCCACCATGTCGGCTACAGGGTCGAAGCCCTGCAGATTGCCGAGCAGGTAGCGCGCGGTGTTGCGGATGCGGCGGTAGGCGTCGGCCATGCGCTGCAGCAGCTTGTCGGAGATCGCGATCTCGCCGGAGTAGTCCGAGCTGGAGGCCCACAGGCGCAGGATGTCGGCACCCAGCGTCTTGGTCACCTGCTGCGGCGCCACGACGTTGCCCAGGGACTTCGACATCTTGCGTCCCTGCTCGTCGACCGTGAAGCCATGGGTCAGCACGTGCGTGTAGGGCGCATGGCCGTCCATCGCGACACGGGCCAGCAGCGAGGAGTGGAACCAGCCGCGATGCTGGTCGGAGCCCTCGAGGTAGAACACCGCCGACTTGGCGCCGTTCTTGCCGCCCGGAGTGTTGCGGTTGGCGTCGCTGTCCAGCGCGGCGTAATCCGGCTGCGCAAATCCATTGCTCTTGAAGAAGCACTGGTGGACCACGCCGGAGTCGAACCAGACGTCGAGCGTGTCGGTGCACTTCTCGTAGCGTGTCGCGTCCACACCCCAGTCGGTGGGCGCACTGCCCCACCAGGCCTCGAGGCCTTCGGCGTCGACGCGGTCGGCAACCTGCAGCAGCAGCTTCGCGCTGTCCGGATGCAGGGTCTGGGTCTCGCGCTCGACGAACACGGCCAGCGGCACGCCCCAGGTACGCTGGCGCGAGATGCACCAGTCCGGGCGGTCCTTGACCATCTCGTGGATGCGCGCCTCGCCCCAGCCGGGAATCCAGTTGGTCTTGCGGATCGCCTCCAGCGCCTGGCCACGCAGGCCCTGCGCGTCCATCGAGATGAACCACTGCGGCGTGGCGCGGAAGATCAGCGGCGTCTTGTGGCGCCAGCAATGCGGGTAGCTGTGGGTGATCTCGGCGAGGTTGGCCAGCGCGCCCGATTCACGCAGCGCCGCGACGATCGGCTCGTCGGCCTTGCGCACGTGCTGGCCACCGACCAGCGGGGTCGATTCGCTGAACTTGCCGCTGGACAGCACCGGGTTGTCGACCGGCAGCTGGTAAAGCTTGCCGACGACATAGTCCTCGACACCGTGCGCCGGCGCCGTGTGCACCAGGCCGGTACCGGCCTCGAGGGTGACATGCTCGCCCAGGATCAGCGGCACGTCACGACCGGCGAAGGGGTGATGCGCACGCGCACCTTCCAGCGCCTTGCCGGCAGCGCGGCCGAGCACGCGCGGCTCGGCGCCGAAGCGCTTGCCGATCGATTCCAGCAGCTGTGCAGCAACCACCACCCTGCCCTGCGCCGGGAACTCGACGAGCGCGTACTCGATCTCCGCACCGGCGGCGATCGCCTGGTTCGCCGGCAGCGTCCACGGCGTGGTGGTCCAGATCACGAATGCGGCGCCCGCCGCGTCGGCGACACCGAAACGCCGCGCCAGGTCCGCTGCGTCAGCGGCAGCGAACTTGACGTCGATCGCCAGCGACTTCTTGTCCTCGTACTCGACCTCGGCCTCGGCCAGCGAGGAGCCGCAGTCCAGGCACCAGTGCACCGGCTTGAAGCCGCGCACCACGTGGCCGTTGTCGATGATGCGCGACAGTGCCCGCAGCTGCTCGGCCTCGAAGGCCGGCGCCATGGTCAGGTAGGGATGGTCCCAGTCGGCCAGCACGCCGAGGCGCTTGAAGTCCTCGCGCTGGCGCGCGACCTGCTCGGTGGCGTACTCGCGGCATTTCTCGCGGAACTGCTTCGCATCCAGCTTCTCGCCGACCTTGCCGAACTTCTTCTCGACCTGCAGCTCGATCGGCAGGCCATGGCAGTCCCAGCCCGGCACGAAGGGCACGTGGTAGCCCTCCAGACGCGCCGACTTGCAGACGATGTCCTTCAGGACCTTGTTGACGGCATGGCCGATGTGGATGTCGCCGTTGGCATACGGAGGCCCGTCGACCAGCCAGAACGGCGGCCGGGCGGCAGTGGTCTGCTGCACCTGCTTGTACAAATCCTGATCCTGCCAGCCCTTGAGCCAGTCCGGCTCACGCTTGGCAAGATTGGCCTGCATCGGAAACGGCGTGTCCGGCAGGTTGATGGTCGGCTTGTAGTCTTTCTTGTCGCTCACGGCGTGGCTGCTACGGCTGGCGGTGCGGACCAATGGCGCAGGGCCGCACGGGGTCCGCTTCAAGGCTTTGGCGGAAAAACGAATTATGAGGCAAAGAATGCAGCCGCGTCGGCCTTGTCGCGCTGCATCTGGGCGGCCAGGGCATCGAGCGAGTCGAAATGCTCCTCGGGCCGCAGGAACCTGCAGAACTGCACGGTCATGGCCTGGCCGTAGAGCTCACCCGGTTCACCGAAGACATGGGTCTCCAGCAGGCAGCGGGTGAAACCCAGGGTTGGCCGCACGCCCAGGGCGGCGACGCCCTCGTAGTGCTGCCCGCCGACGCTGGCGCGCACGGCGTAGATGCCCAGCTTCAGGGCCGGCGCGCGATGCAGGAAGATGTTGGTGGTCGGCATGCCCAGCTTGCGTGCCAGCTGCAGACCACGGCGCACATGGCCGGTCATCGCGTAGGGGTGGCCCAGCATGGCCTCGGCGCGCGCCAGGTCGGCTTCGCCCAGGGCCTGGCGCAGGGCGGTGGAGCTGCAGCGCTCCACGCCGACACTGATGGTACCCATTCCCTCCGCGCTGAAGCCCAGTGCAGGGCCCATGCGCTGCAGCAGCGCGAGATCGCCGCCGCGCTGGTGGCCGAAGCGGAAATCGTCGCCGATGACCACGGCGCGTACCCCCAGCCCTTCGACCAGCACCTCTCGCACGAAGGTTTCCGGCGACATGGCCGACAGCGCCCGGCCGAAACGCTGGACGATCAGCCGGTCGACGCCCAGTTCGCCCAGGACCCTGACCTTGCCGCGGAAGGTGCTGATGCGCGGCGCCGGCCTGTCGCGGCAGAAGAACTCGCGGGGGGTCGGCTCGAAGGTCATCAGGGCCATCGGCAGGCCCTGGGCACGCCCCAGCGCCTGGGCGCGGGCGATCAGGGCCTGGTGCCCCAGGTGCACCCCGTCGAAGTTGCCGATGGTCAGCACGCAGCCGCGCTGGTCAGGAGCAATATTGCGATAGCCGCGGATCAGTTCCATGGGTTCAACGGCGGCGGAAATGGGCCAGGCGCATGCCGCAAAGCGCCAGCGTACCGAAATACGCCAGCATTGCCGCCACCACCAGCCCCAGCGTCCACTGGCCACGCTGCTGCAGACCGGCCGCCAGCCAATCCGCCAGCCCCGGACAGGCCAGCAGCAGCAGCACCGTCATCGCCGCATTGCCGGCCAGCAGGCGCAGGGAGAATGCACGCCAGCCCGGGCGCGGCTGGTAGATCCGGTCGCGCTTCAGTCGCGTGAACAGCAGCGAGGCATTGATCCAGGCCGACAGCGAGGTCGCCAGTGCCAGCCCCGCGTGCGGGGCGTCGAAGTCCAGCCACAGCGACAGGCCGACGAAGCCGGCGCTCATCGCCATGCCGGAGACGATCGCGATCAGGCCGAAACGCACCGGCAGGCGCGTCTCCTGGCGGGCGTAGAAGCCGGGGATCAGCACCTTGACCAGCGAGAAGCCCATGAAACCGATGGCGTAGGCCATCAGGGCGATGGTGGTCATGCGCACGTCGTGGGCATTGAAGGCGCGGTACTGGAACAGGGTCGTCGTCAGCGGGCCGGCCAGCAGGAACAGGCCCAGGGCAGCGGGCACGCCGATCACCAGGATCGTGCGCAGGCCCCAGTCCAGCGTCGCCGAGAAGTCCTCGGCGGACTTCTTCGCATGCTGCGCCGCCAGGCTGGGCAGGATCACGGTCGCCACGGCGATGCTGAAGATGCCCAGCGGGAACTCCATCAGGCGGTCGGCGTAGTACAGCCAGCTGACGCTGCCGGTGACCAGCAAGGACGCCAGGATGGTGTCCAGCAGCAGGCTGATCTGCTGCACCGAGGCGCCGAACAGGATCGGCAGCATCAGCGTCACCACGCGGCGCACGCGCAGGTCGCTCCAGCCCCAGCGCGGCCGGGGCAGCAAGCCAAGCTTGCGCAGCGACGGCCACTGGAACATGAACTGCAGGATGCCGGCCACGAACACGGCGTAGGCCAGCACCTGGACCGAATCGTTGTCGATGAAGGCCGAGGCGATCAGGCAGAGGTTGAGGATCACCGGCGTCACCGCCGGGATCGCGAACTGGCCATAGCTGTTCAGCACACCGGAGGCCATGGCCGTCAGCGAGATGAACATCAGGTAGGGAAAGGTCCAGCGCAGCAGCTCCGTTCCCAGGGCCTGCTTGGCCGGATCGCTGCCAAAGCCGGGCGCGAACAGCCAGAGCAGCAAGGGCGCTGCCAGGCAGCCGATCAGGGTAATCACCGCAAGCACGCCGCCCAGGGTGCCCATGGTCACCGCAACCAGCTCCCGCACTTCTTCGTGCGGCCGGGTGGCCTTGGTCTCGGTGAACACCGGCACGAAGGCCTGCGAGAAGGCCCCCTCGGCGAACAGGCGACGGCCGAAGTTGGGAATCTTCAGCGCCACCAGGAAGGCATCCATGCCCGCCGAAGCGCCGAATGACGCGGCGAACATCACGTCCCGCACGAAGCCCAGCACCCGCGACAGCAGGGTCATCAGGCTGACGATGCCGGAAGACTTCAGGAGCGATTTCGACATAGGGCGCGCAGTGTACTGGGGCCGTAATGGAAAGGCTTTAGTTTCTTGCGCTTGCGGTTGACAAATGGACGCATAGCCCGGAGAATTCGCCCCCTTCAAAAGTCCGTTTGAACCCAATCCTTCAGGAGTTGCACCTTGGCCAATATCGCCAGCGCCAAAAAGCGCGCCCGCCAGTCCGTCAAGCGCCGCGAGCACAATGTGGCGCAGCGTTCGATGATCCGTACCACGATCAAGAAGGTCGTCAAGGCCGTCGAGGCCAAGGACAAGACCGCCGCCGAAGCCGCCTACAAGGAAATGGTACCGGTTCTGGACCGTTACGCCGACAAGGGCCAGATCCACCGCAACAAGGCCGCGCGCCACAAGTCGCGTCTCGCCGCACACATCAAGGCTCTGGGCTAAGTCCTAGAGTTACAAAGAAAAAGCCGGGCATTGCCCGGCTTTTTCTTTGTCCGGAAGTTAACGCGGCCAGCACAACCCGGGGCAAGCAAGACTCCCGGCGTCCGCCGGAACAGCGCCCCTCTCGCCTGCCCTGCCCCACAAATGAAAACACCGCGGACGGTTGCCCGTCCGCGGTGAATTTTTACTTCCTGGCGTCGTGGTTCAGAGCACGAAATCAGCAGCGGTCATGCTGCCAACACCCGTCAGCGCGATGGAGAACTCCGCCAGGGTGTCGGCGTCGTTGCTGCCATAAAGCACGCCGTCCTCGAGGCGGAGCTGGCCGGCCGCACTGAAGGCATCGCTGCCGATGAAGGTGAAGGCCTGATCTGCACCCAGCGCCGTGTTGGCATCGATGGTCGACACGTCCACCTTGTCGCCTTCACCCGACAGGAAGTCGGCGATCACATCGCGCAGTGCGTCGACCGCAGAGTCGGTCACGGCGTTGAAGTCGAAGGTGTCGGCGCCGGCACCGCCGGTCAGCGTATCCAACCCCGCGCCGCCAACCAGCGTGTCGTTGCCATCCGCACCATTCAGCGCGTTGGCACCGGTATTGCCGGTCAGAACGTTCGCCAGCGTATTGCCCGTGCCGTCAATGGCCGTCGTACCGGTCAGCGTGATGTTGTCGACGTGATCGGCCAGTGTGTAGCTGGTACCGGCCTGCACCAGGTCAACACCTGCACCCGTGTCTTCAACAATCGAATCGCCGGCATTGTCGACCACATAGGTGTCATTGCCTGCACCGCCAGCCAGGGTGTCCGCGCCCGCACCGCCGTTCAGGGTGTTGTTGGCGCTGTTGCCCGTCAGGACGTTGTCATCGCTGTTGCCCGTACCCGAAATCGCGGAGACACCGGTGAGCGTCAGGTTCTCGACATTGGCACTGAGGGTGTGGGTCGCGCCGGACTGCACGGTGTCCGTTCCGGCATCGACGGACTCATTGATCACATCACCAGTGCTGTCCACGATGTAGAAATCGTCCCCAAGGCCACCAACCATGGTGTCCCCTCCCGTGCCACCGTTGAGCGTGTCGTTGCCATCGCCACCGTTGAGGAAGTTCACACCGCTATTGCCGGTGAGCAGATTGTCGAGCGTGTTGCCTGTGGCATTGATGGCGCCCGCGCCCGTCAGCGTGAGGTTCTCGACATCATTGCTGAGCGCGTAGGTGACGCTGGACTGAACGAGATCCGTACCTTCGTCTGCCAGTTCGTTGACGACATCGCCGGTGTTGTCGACCACGTAGGTGTCATCGCCACCATCGCCGGCCATCGTGTCCGCGCCCGTGCCGCCGTTGAGCGTATCGCCGCCAAGGCCGCCGCTGAGCGAGTTTGCGCCGCTGTTGCCGGTGAGGACGTTGGCCAGATCGTTGCCGCTGCCGCTGATGTTGGCTGAGCCCGTCAGGGTAAGGTTCTCGACCTCGGCGCCGAGCGTGAAGCTTGCCGCGGTCGACTGGACCAAGTCGGTGCCGGATGCGCCAAACTCGGTGGCGAGGTCACCGGAATCATCAACGATGTAGGTGTCGTTGCCGAGACCACCCTCGAGGAAGTCAACGCCTGCACCGCCATTGAGTATGTTGGCAGCGTCATTGCCGACGATGGTGTTGTCTTCCACATTGCCGGTGCCGTTGATGACAGCGACGCCAGTAAGGAACAGGAGTTCCGTATTCGCAGCCAGGGTGAGACTCACGCTGGACATCACGGAATCCGTGCCCTGGCCAGCGACCTCGGTCAGCACATCGGCAACATTGTCCACGACATAGGTGTCGTTGCCGTCGCCACCCGACATCGAATCCGCGCCCGTGCCGCCGTCCAGCAGGTTGAAGCCGCTGTTGCCGGTCAGCACGTTCGCCACACTGTTACCGGTGCCATCGATCGCAGACGAACCGGTCAGGGTGAGGTTCTCGACATTGACGCCAAGGACGAAGCTGACAGAGGACTGGACCAAGTCTGTGCCGGCACTCGCGCCCTCGGACACCGAGTCGCCCGCAACATCCACCACGTAGGTGTCGTTGCCGGTGGCGCCGGACATTGCGTCGGCGCCCGTACCGCCGTTGAGGAGGTTGGCACCGCTGTTGCCCACCAGCACGTTGTCCAGGCTGTTGCCTGAGCCGTTGATGTTGCCGGTCGACGTCAGCGTCAGGTTCTCCATGTCGCTGCCCAGGGTGAACGTCACGCTCGACTGCACAAGGTCGGTGCCTGCATCTGCCGCCTCGGACACGTCGTCGCCTGCGTTGTCCACGACATAGGTGTCATTGCCGGCGCCGCCCGCCATGGTGTCGGCACCTGCAGCGCCATTCAGCGTGTTGGCAGCACTGTTGCCGACAAGGGCGTTGGCCAGTGTATTGCCGGTGGCATTGATCAGCGCCACGCCGGTCAACGTGAGGTTCTCGACGTTGCTGCCCAGCGTGAAGCTCACGCTGGACTGCACCGAGTCGGTGCCCGCGTCCAGCGCTTCGTTGACAATGTCGCCGGCGATTTCGACCACGAACAGATCGTCGCCCAGACCGCCGCTCATCGTATCGGAACCGCTGCCGCCGTTGATCGTATCGTTGCCATCACCGCCAGCAAGGGCATTGGCACCGGTATTGCCGATGAGAATGTTGTCCTCGCCGTTACCCGTGCCTCCGATCGCTCCACCACCCGTCAGGGTCAGGTTTTCGACATCGCCGGTCAGCGCGTAGGTGACGCTCGACTGCACGAGGTCCGTACCTTCATCGGCCGCCTCGCTCGCCAGATCGCTGGCATTGTCGACGACGTAGGTGTCGTTACCCGCTCCGCCGCTCATCGCGTCGATGCCGCCAGCGCCGTTGATGGTGTCGTTGCCATCTCCGCCAACGAGGGCGTTGGCTCCGCTATTGCCGGTCAGCGTGTTCGCCAGGTCATTGCCCGTACCATCGAGCGCGGCGGCCCCCGTCAGGAGCAGATTCTCGACGTCGGCCCCCAGCACGAGGGAAACGGACGACTGCACCAGATCCGTGCCGCCACCACTGGCCTCGGTCACCGTATCGCCGAGGCTATCGACGACATACGTGTCGTCGCCCTGGCCGCCGGACATGGAGTCATCGCCGGTCAGGCCATTCAGCAGGTTGTTGCCGGTATTTCCGGTGAGGACGTTGGCCAGGGTGTTGCCGGTGGCATTGATCGCCCCGAGACCGGTCAAGGTCAGATTCTCGACGTTGCTGCCCAGCGTGAACGAGACGCTCGACTGCACCAGGTCGGTTCCGTTATTCGCCAGTTCCGTCGCCACATCTCCGGCCGATTCGACGTTGTAGGTGTCGCTGCCCGCGCCACCCACCATGCTGTCGGAGCCGCCGAGACCGCTCAGGATGTTGTCCCCGGAGTTGCCGGTCAGCACGTTGTTGAGTTCGTTGCCGACCGCATTGACCGCGGCAGCACCGGTCAGGACGAGATTCTCGATCTCGCTGCCCGCACCCAGGTTGTAGGTGCCAGCCGATTCGACCGTGTCGATACCGCCGCCCGCACTTTCGGTCAGGGTGTCGCTGCCACTGAGGACATAAGTGTCGTTACCCGAACCACCGACCAGGATATCGGCCGCGCCGGCACCCTCCAGGCGATCGTTGCCCAGGCCACCGGTCAACGTGTTGACGCCGCTATTGCCGATCAGGACGTTGGCCAGATCATTGCCGGTGCCGTTGATCGCCGACGAACCGGTCAGGGTCAGATTCTCGACGTTGGCCTGCAAGGTAAACGAGTCCGAAGCACTGACCAGGTCAGTCCCTTCATTGGCCAGTTCGACGACGGAGTCGGCGCTGTTGTCGACGACATAGGAGTCGTTGCCCACGCCACCGATCAGCGTGTCGGCGCCAGCGCCACCGTTGACCGTATCGGCGCCGCTCCCGCCGCTGAGCGTGTTCACCCCGCCGTTGCCCAGCAGTACGTTGTCGGCACTGTTGCCGGTACCGTTGATGTCGAGCGCGCCCGTGAGCGTAAGGTTTTCGACGTTCTGTGCCAGCGTGTGTGTCGCTGAGGCAAGGACCAGATCCGTGCCGGCTGCAACGCCTTCCGTGACGGTGTCGCCGGTTGCATCGACGACATAGGTATCGTTGCCTGTGCCACCCGACATGGCGTCGTTACCGGTGCCGCCATCCAGGACGTTGTTGCCCGAGTTGCCCGTCAGCAGATTGGCGAGGGCATTGCCGGTGGCATCGATGTTCGTCGAGCCCGTCAGGGTCAGGCGCTCGACCTCGGCGGTCAGTGTGTAGGAAAGGCTGGCCTGGACCAAGTCGTTGCCCTGACCCGCGGCTTCGCTGACCGCGTCGCCGGCGTTATCGACCGTGTAGGTATCGTCGCCCTGGAGGCCGGACATCGTGTCCGCACCGCCCATGCCGTTCAGGGCGTTGTTGCCGGTGTTGCCTGTCAGTATGTTGTTGTCGCCATTGCCCGTGGCATTGATGGCGGATGTGCCGGTCAGTGTGAGATTGTCGACGTTCGCCGAGAGCGTGTAGGTCACGCTGGACAGCACCAGATCCACGCCCTGCGAAGCCGCCTCGATGACCGTATCGGTGCTGGTATCGACGATGAAGGTGTCGTTGCCGTCACCACCGTTCATCGAGTCCGCGCCGAGACCGCCGTCAATGGTGTCATCGCCACCGAGGCCACTCAGGGCATTGTTGCCGGAATTGCCAAGGATGGTGTTCGCGCCAGCGTTGCCGGTGCCGCTGGCGCCGGCACTGCCGGTCAGCGTCAGGTACTCGAGCTCGGCAGTCAGGGTGTAGCCGACACTGGACAGGACCGTATCGGTGCCTGCGCCCCCCGCCCCCGCAGTTTCGTCGACAAAATCGCCGCCGTTGTCACGGATGTAGGTGTCGTCACCGGCGCCACCAATCAGGATATCGGCACCGGTGCCGCCGTCGAGGGTGTCATTCCCCAGCCCGCCCGTCAGCGTATTGACGGCCGTGTTGCCAGTCAGCACGTTGGCAACGTCATTTCCGGTGCCATCGATCACGGCACTGCCCGTCAGGATCAGGTTCTCGAAGTTGGCGGCCAGCACGTAGGTAATGCTGGCACGGACCGTATCGGTGCCTGCGCCGGCGCTCTCATTGACAACGTCCAGTGCGTTGTCGACGCCGTAGGTGTCGTCACCGCCCAGGCCCGTCATCGTATCCACGCCAACCAGGCCATTCAGGAAATTGCCGGTGGCATTGCCGAGCAGGACATTGTCGGCACTGTTGCCGGAGCCGTTGACGGCGGTACCGGTCAGCTCCAGGTTCTCGAGGTTGGTGCCCAGAGTGAAATTGATGCCCGACTTCACCAGGTCCGTGCCCTGGCCCGCAGTCTCCGTAACGATATCGCCGATGTTGTCAACATTGAACGTATCGTTGCCGTTGCCACCGGACATGGTGTCCGCACCCGCAAGACCGTTGAGGATGTTGTTGCCAGCGTTGCCGATCAGCACGTTGTCCAGCGCATTGCCGACGGCGTTGGCCACGTTGGTGCCCGTGAGGGTAAGGTTTTCGACCTCCGTGAATGTCGCCAGGGAGAAGGTGCCGCCGGACTGGACGCTATCGGTCCCCTCGCCCGCGGCCTCGGTGATCACATCGCTGCCATCGACAATGTAGGTGTCATTGCCTTGCCCGCCGACCAGGGTATCCGCCCCCGCCAGACCGTTGAAGAGATCGTTGCCCAGCCCACCGGTGAGGGTGTTGATGCCGGTATTCCCCAGCAGGGTATTGTTCAGATCGTTGCCGGTGCCGTCGATGGCAGAAGTACCGGTCAGCTTCAGGTTCTCGAATTCGGCAAGCAGGGTGTAGGACGCGAAGCCCACCTCGACGTTGTCGATGCCTTCGCCGGCCAGTTCGACGATGGTGTCGGAGGCATCGATGACATAGGTGTCGTTGCCAAGGCCGCCGCTCATCGTGTCGGCACCGAGCCCACCGTTGAGCAGATTCTTGCCGATGTTGCCGATCAGGACGTTGTCGCCGTCGTTGCCGAAGCCGTTGATCGCAGCCGTGCCGATCAGGGTCAGGTTTTCGATGTTGGTCGTCAGCGTGTGCGAGATGACCGCCTGCGTGGTGTCGCTGCCTTCGCCGCCCAGTTCCGTGGTCACGTCATCGGCATTGTCGATGACATAGGTATCGTCGCCCGCACCGCCCACCATCGTGTCGCCCGCAACACCGCCATCGAGCTTGTCGTTACCAGCTGCACCGGTCAGGGTGTTGACGCCGCTGTTGCCGGTAATGACGTTGTCCAGTGCATTGCCCGTGGCGCTGACACCGGCGGAGCCGATCAGCGTCAGGTTTTCCAGATCACTGCCCAAGGTGAAGGCAATATTGGACAGCACGAGATCCGTACCTGAACCACCGGCCTCCGAGACCGTATCGCCGGCGTTGTCGACCTGGTAGGTGTCGTTACCCGCGCCGCCAGACATGCTGTCCGCGCCGCCCAGGCCGTTGAGCAGGTTGTTGCCGCTGTTACCGACAAGGGCGTTGGTCAGGGAGTTGCCCGTGCCGTTGATGGCATCAGAACCCGTCAGCGTGAGGTTTTCGACGTTGCTGGCAAGACTTAGCGAAACGCTGGATTGCACCGTATCAGTGCCGCTGAGGACGTCCTCGACCACCACGTCACCGGCATTGTCGACGACATAGATGTCGTCGCCCATGCCGGCGCTCATGAGATCGGCATCCAGCCCGCCATTGAGGGTGTTGGCCGCAGCGTTGCCCACCAGCGTGTTGGCGCCATCGTTGCCAGTGCCGCTGATGGCGGACGCGCCGGTCAGCGTCAGGTTCTCGAGATTGCCGCCCAGAGAGTAGGTCACGCTTGAGCGGACCAGATCGGTGCCCTCGCCCGATGCCTCGGTCACTACCTCGAGTGCGTTGTCGACCGTGTAGCTGTCGTTACCGACGCCACCGACCAGGGTGTCGGCGCCCACGCCGCCGTCGAGCGAATCGTTGCCGTCGCCGCCGGTGAGGGTATTGACCCCACTATTGCCGACCAGCGTGTTGGCACCGCTGGTACCGGTGCCATTGATGGCCCCCGAACCGAGCAGCGTCAGGTTCTCGAATTCAGCGCCCAGGGCATGCGTGACGCTCGACTGCACGGTATCCGTGCCTTCGCCCGCCACCTCGGTCAGCACGTCGCTGGCGTTGTCGACGACATAGGTATCGTCGCCAGTGCCGCCGACGAGTGTATCCGCACCGGCACCGCCGTCGAGGACGTCGTTGCCGCCTAAGCCGCTCAGCGTGTTGGCGGCGGTGTTGCCGGTCAGCACGTTGGCAACGCTGTTGCCGGTGCCGTTGATCGCAGAAGCGCCGGTAAGAGTCAGGTTTTCAAGCTCGGCACCGAGCGTGTAGGTGATGGACGAACGCACCGTGTCGGTGCCGCCGCCGCCGGCCTCGGTGATCGAATCGCCCACCACGTCGACGATGTAGGCGTCGTTGCCACCACTACCCGCCATCGAGTCGCTGCCCGCACCGCCGAGATAGTCGTTGCCGCTCCCGCCGGTGAGGGTGTCCGAGCCGGCCGTGCCGGGCAGGAACAGCGAACCGTCGTTGAACGTCAGGTTGGACGACGTCAGGTTGGCGAGGCTGACACTCTGCAGGGTGACTGCGGTGCCGCCGAGGCTGACGAGCAGGTTCGCACCGGAAACCACGAACTGCAGCTGCGCAGCGGAGCCGCCCAGCACGGGATCGACGACCGCCGTGGAGAACACCAGAAGGTCCGAGGCAACATTGAAAGCAATCGAAGTACCGGCAACGCTCGAAAAGTTGAAAGTGGCCATCGTTATACTCTCCAGAAAAGCAGGTTCCTGAAGACTCGGCTTCCCTGTCGAGTCGACAGCTAGTCGCAACACCGGACACCGCACAATCCTGGCGGCAAAAAAGGCCGGCGTTTGCTTGAAATAGTTCTCCGAGCGGTCTCCGACACGCTCTCTTGAATAACGGTTTTACACGAACCAAACCGCCTACCACAAGCCGCAAAAAATGTCAGTTTTGGCGGCCAAAATTTGTCACTTTCAGGGCCTACTCAATATCCACGTCCGGCTGGAGATTCTCCAGCGCAGACCGGTCGAGGGCTCCGGTTGCATGCATGATCCGGGCCCAGCTGATCAGGGCCAGTGCAGCGGCACGGACCTGGTCCCGCTGCGCTGCCGCCAGGGCGGTTTCGGCCTCGCTGGCGTCGGCGCGCGTGCTGGTGCCGCCGCTGCGTCCGAGTTCCGCGGCCCGCTGCGACAAGCCGGCCGCCTCGGCCGAAACCCGGGCGCTGTCCTTCTGGCTGCCAGCATAGGCGAGATTGGAGGTCTCCTGGGCCACGATGCTGCGTAGCTGCCCCTCGGCAGCACTGACCGAGGCCTCGGCCCTGGCCAGCTTGGCCTCCGCCTGCCGCACCGTGGCGGAAATGGCCCCGCCCGCATAGAGCGGCAGGGTCGCCTGCAGGGCGACACGGTTGGTCAGATAGGTATTGCCGATCGTGCTCTCGACGTCGGATTCGACATAGCCGCGGCTGAGCAGCAAATCCAGCGTCGGCAGGCGTTCGCCGCGGGCCTTGCGCAGTTCCAGCCTGGCGATGTCCCGTTCGCGCCGCAGCGAGGCCAGGGCAGGACTCTGTGCGAGGGCCCTTGTGGCCAGGTCATCCGCCGTCACCCCGGCGAACCCCAGTTTCGCCACCAGTTCCGGCGGCAATGACAAACGGTTCGGTGACATGCCACCGGTCAACTGCTGCCATTTGGCATCGGCAACGGCCAGGGCAACTTTCGCCTGGCTCAGGCCGGTTTCGGCCTGCGCATGGCGCGCAGACGCATTGGCACGATCCGCCTGTGTCACCTGCCCCGCCTTGAGCTGCCGTTCACTCTGCTCGAGCACGCGGGCAGACGACACCACGTCCACTTCGGCGAACTGGGCATCCGCCCGCGCAGCGGCCATCCGCGCCAGGCTCTCCAGCAGCCGCAGCGCCAACTGCTGGCGCGCATCCTCCAGCGCCGCATCCGAGGAGTCGGACCGCAGCCGACCCTGCTGGTAGCCGGTCAGGGCGCGGAAGCGGAACAGCGGCTGGCGGATCTGCAGCGCCCAGTTCTGGGTGTCATAGAACTGCGAACGGCGATTCACGCCGCCCAGCAGGCCCGGCTGGGTGATGTCCGATTCGGCGCGGCCCACCGCGGCCTGCGCAACCATCTGCGGCAGCAGGGCGGCACGGGCCAGCGGCAACTCCTCCGCCGCGATGCCATGGTCGGCCAGCGCGATCCGGAAGTCGGGATCGTAGGCCTGCGCACTGTCCCAGGCATCGAGCAGGGATGCGCCAACCGCCGGGCTGCAGCACAGCGCAGCCAGCAGGCCGACTCGCGAAATGACGCCCATCGATCAGCGCTCCTTGAGTCCGCCGGCAAAGCTGTCCAGCAGCGGCTTCGCCAGGTAATCGAAGAAGGTCCGCTCGCCGGTGATGACCACCACCTCCACCGGCATGCCGGGGGTGATGATCGATGAGCCCAGCTCGGCCAGCCCGCTCTCCGACACCGTCACCTTGGCCGAGTAATAGCTCTGGCGCGTCTGCTCGTCGGTCATGCGATCTGCGCTCACCAGGGCCACCCGGCCATCCACGACCGGGGTCCGGCGCGGATTCAGGGCAATGAAGCGGAGTTGCGCCGGCAGGCCGGCGCGCACCATCTCGATCAGGTGGGTGGGCACCTGGGCGTTGATGATCAACGTGTCGCCCTCGGGAACCAGCTCCAGGATCTTGCCACCGGGAGCAACCACACCCCCCACGGTGTGGATGCTGAGACCGAACACGGTGCCGGCAACCGGCGCGATGACGACCGCGCGATCGATCTCGGTCTGCAACAGCTGGCGCCTGTCCTTCAGCTCTGCAATCTGTGCGTGCGCCTGGCTCAGGTTGGCACGCTCGGTGAGCACCTCGGAGCGCATGCGCGCCATATCACGCTGCAGTTCCGCAAACTGGTTGCGCGGATACAACTCTTCTTCCACCAGCGGCTCGAGGCTGGTCGCCTGCACGCGCAGCGAATCCATCTGCTTCTCGCGCTGCGGCAGGCGCTTCTGCAGGCCCAGCACCTGCGCCTGCAGGCCGACCAGCTGGCTGCCGATCACCGCCTGCTGCTGCCGCTGCACGGTCATGTCGAAAATCAGCAAGGGCTGGCCGGCCTGGACGCTGTCGCCTTCCCTGACCTTGATTTCCTGCACCACCCCTCCGGTCAGATGCTGCACGGTCTTGCGATAGGTCTCGACCGCCACCACGCCAGGAACCGGCACACCTTCGTCCAGCGGCGCGAGGGATGCCCACAACAGGAAACCGCCGAAGCCGAACAACAGCACGGCAAGGCCGAAGCGGATGGCCGCCCGCGAATCGGCCGGCGGGACCACGTCTTGCGAAAGGCTCTGGTTCACGGTGCTGGAACTCATGCGCTGTTGGCGGTCGCGGGGATACGCTGCGCGGTCGCTCTGGATTTGTTGAGGGCTTCGATCACCTCTGCCCGGGGGCCCTGCATCACCACCTGCCCGTCGCGCATCAGCAGCAGCTTGTCGCTGACATCGATCAGGTTGGTGCGATGCGTGATCAGCACCACCGTGCGGCCCTCATCGCGGAGCTGCGCAATGGTCCGCAGCAGGGCGGCCTCGCCGGCGTCGTCCAGGCTGGCGTTCGGCTCGTCCAGCACCAGCAGGCTGGGGTTGCCATAGAGCGCGCGGGCCAGCGCAATGCGCTGCCGTTGTCCGCCCGACAGCGCAGAGCCGGCCTCGCCGATCGGCGTGTCATAGCCCGCGGGGAAGCGCAGGACCATGTCGTGGATGCCGGCCTTCTGCGCCGCACTGATGATCTGCTCGCTGTCCTGCGCGCCGAAGCGGGCGATGTTCTCGGCGACCGTGCCCTCGAACAGCTCGATGTCCTGCGGCAGGTAGCCGATCCAGGGGCCCAGTTCGTCCTTGCGCCAGCGATACAGGTCCGCGCCATCCAGGCGCACGGTGCCGACCTTCGCCGGCCAGACCCCCACCAGCAGTCGCGCCAGCGTGCTCTTGCCGCTGGCCGAGGGCCCGAGGATCGACAGTACCTCGCCCGGCTCGAGCGACAGGCTGACGTTCTTGAGCACGGTGGTCTGGCTGCCCGGCGGCACCGCGATCACGCCCTCGACGCGCAGCTGGCCACGTGGCCGCGGCAGCGGCAGGCCGGTCTCGCGCTCGGGAAAGCGCTGCAGCAGCTCCTGCAGCCGCTGGTAGGCCCCGCGCGCGACGATGAACTGCTTCCAGGTGCCGATCAGCAGTTCCACCGGCGCCAGCGCACGGCCAGACAGGATGGCGCCGGCGATCATCATGCCGCCGGTCATCTCGTTCTCGATCACCAGCAGGGCGCCCAGGCCCAGCATCGCCGACTGCAGGCCGACACGCACGATGCGCGTGGTCGCACTGATGGCGCCGGCGCGGTCGGAGGCCTCCGACTGGCGCAGCAACAGCGTGTTCTGGAAACCCTGCCAGCGCTGACGCAGCGGGCCCAGCATGCCCATGGCCTCGATCACCTCGGCATTGCGCAGGCTGTTGGTCGAAAACGCATTGCCCATCACGCCTGCCCGGTTGGCTTCCGCCAGCGGCTGGCGACTGACCACTTCGGTGGCCCAGGCCAGGAACAACAGCAGGATCACGCCGATGGTGGTCGCCACGCCGAACATGGGATGGAACATGTAGAGCGCCAGCACGTAGATGATGATCCACGGCGCATCCATCATCGCGAACAGGCCGTTACCGGTAATGAATTGCCGCAGGTTGGCCAGGTCGCTCATCGCCGAGCCTGCAGCAAAGCCGCTGCGCTCCTGCAGGTTGCGCTCGAATGTGGCGGTGAAGATGCGCGGCGCCAGCTGCAGGTCCAGCGAATTGCCGACCCTCACCAGGATGCGGCCACGCACCCACTCCAGCAGACCCATGATGATGTAGAGGCCGACCACGACCAGGCTGAGCATGATCAGGGTGACTTCGCTGCGGCTGGCCAGCACGCGGTCATAGACCTGCAGCATGTACAGGCTGGGCGTCAGGAACAGGAAATTGATTGCCGCCGAAAACAACGCAACTGCCCACAAGGCCTTGCGATGGCTGCCAAGAGCCGCGCGAATCGCCGCACGGTCCGCCAAGGCGCTGTTCATACAACACTCCCCCGAAAATGGTGACTCGGACTCCGGGGTCTGGTCCAGACCGGACCCGGCAGCAGGTCCTGAGCCTGTCGTCCCTACAGTGTAGCGGGACAGCGGGGGAATGTTGGGACCGGATGCGCATGCCGCAGGGGCCGCGCAACCGAGGGGTCAGGTCAGGACCAGGTTGTCGCGATGGATCATCTCGACTTCGCCGACATAGCCCAGGCGGGCCTGCAGCTCGTCACTGCGCGCACCGGCGATGCGCAGGGCATCCTCGGTGGCGTAGTTGCTGAGACCGCGCGCAACCTCCCGCCCTGCCAGGTCGACGCACTGCAGCAGGTCGCCGCGCTCGAACGCGCCCTCGACCTGCTTCACGCCCACCGGCAGCAGGCTGCGACCCTGCTCGCGCAGCACGCGCACCGCACCGTCATCCAGCACCAGCTTGCCGCGCAGCTGCAGCTGGCCGGCGATCCAGCGCTTGCGCGCCGCCATCACCGACTGCGCCGGCTTGAGCAGCGAGCCGATGGTCTCGCCCTGGGCAATACGCAGCAGCGCGTCGGACTTGCGGCCGAAGGCGATCACCGTCGCCGCGCCCGAGCGCGCCGCGGTGTGTGCCGCCGACAGCTTGGTACGCATGCCGCCGCGGCCCAGCTCACCCTTGCTGTCGCCGGCCATGCCGGCCAGGCGCGGATCGGACAACTCGGCCTCGGAGATCAGCTTCGCGTCCGGATTGTTGCGCGGATCGGAATCGAACAGGCCCTCCTGGTCGGTGAGGATCACCAGCAGGTTGGCGTCGATCAGGTTCGCAGTGAGTGCGCCCAGGGTGTCGTTGTCGCCGAGGCGGATCTCGTCGGTGGCCACGGTGTCGTTTTCGTTGACCACCGGCACCACGCCGAATTCCAGCAGGGTGTTGAAGGTGCTGCGTGCATTGAGGTAGCGGCCGCGATCGGCGACGTCCTCGTGGGTCAGCAGTACCTGCGCCGCGCGCAGGCCGTGCTTGGCGAACTCGTCCTCGTAGGCCCGTACCAGGCCCATCTGCCCGACCGCGGCGGTGGCCTGCAGCTCGTGCAGCGTGCCCGGGCGCTTCTTGAAGCCCAGCCGCGCCATGCCCTCGGCAACCGCACCCGAGGACACCAGCACGATCTGCTTGCCCTGGCGGCGCAGCGCCGCGATCTGCGCACACCAGTCCGCGATCGCCTCGTGGTCCAGCCCCTGCCCCTTGGCGGTGACCAGCGAACTGCCGACCTTGATGACCCAGCGCTTGCTGACGGCGAGCTTGTGACGGTCCATGGGTGCAGCCTTATTCCTGGGGCGGCGTGACGATTTCGGATTCGATGACCTTGGGCAGCGCGTGAGCCTCGACCCACTGCATTGCGGCCTCGGCCAGCGGCGGACAGCCGATCTGCGCAGCAGCGGAAATCGCGAACCAGCGACCCTTCCAGCGCAGGCGGCGCAGCGCCTTCTTGACCAGCGCCTGCCACTCGTCCTCGGGCATGACGTCGATCTTGTTGAACAGCAGCCACTGCTCGCGGCCGGCCAACTCATCGCTGAAGGCCTTCAGCTCGGCGTTGATGGTCCTGATGTTGTCGACGATGTCGCTGCCGTCCGGCGGCATGATGTCGACCAGGTGCAGCAGCAGGCGCGTGCGCTGCAGGTGCTTGAGGAAGCGGATGCCGAGGCCGGCGCCGGAGGCAGCGCCCTCGATCAGGCCGGGGATGTCGACCATCACGAACGAGCGGCCCATGCCCACCGACACCACGCCCGGCTGCGGATACAGCGTGGTGAACGGATAATCGGCGATCTTCGGGCGCGCCGCCGAGACCGAGGCCAAGAGCGTGGACTTGCCGGCATTGGGCATGCCCAGCAGGCCGACGTCCGCCATCAGCGACAGCTCCAGGCGCAGTTCGCGCTGCTCGCCCGGATAGCCCTTGGTCGACTTGTAGGGCGTGCGATTGACCGAGGACTTGAAACGTACGTTGCCGAGGCCGTGGAAGCCGCCCTGGGCGACCTTGATGCGCTGCCCGTGCTGCATCAGCTCACCGATCAGTTCGGCGGTCTCGACGTCGAAGATGCGCGTGCCCAGCGGCATGCGGATTTCCGTATCCTCGGCGCCGGCACCGGTGCAATTGGAGCCGGTGCCGTCGGTACCCCGTCCCGCCTTGAATTTGCGGGTGAAGCGGAAGTCCGCCAGCGAGTTCAGGTTGACCTCGGCCACCGCCCAGACGCTGCCGCCATCACCACCATCACCGCCATCCGGGCCGCCAAAGGGAATGCCCTTCTCGCGCCGGAAGCTGATGCAGCCCGCGCCGCCGTCGCCGGCCTCGACGCGGATATTGGCTTCATCGACGAATTTCATGACGGGACCGGTGAACGAGTGGATCGAGCTTAACGCACAAAAAAGCCCCGTTTTCCGGGGCCTTTTCGATAACTGCTGGCGTACAGCTCAGGCCGCGACGATATCCACGTGGATACGGCCCTTGGGGCCACGCGTGTTGAACTGGATCTTGCCTTCGGTCAGCGCAAAGATCGTGTGATCCTTGCCGACGCCGGCGCCGACACCGGCGCGGAAGCGCGTGCCGCGCTGGCGCACGATGATGTTGCCGGCAATGACGGCTTCGCCGCCGAACTTCTTTACGCCAAGTCGCTTGGACTCGGAATCGCGGCCGTTACGGGTACTGCCGCCTGCCTTCTTATGTGCCATTTCTGTACTCCTTGAACCTTAGGCGCCAACGATCTCAGTGATCTTCACTTGCGTGAAGTTCTGACGGTGGCCCTGCTCCTTGTGATAGTGCTTGCGACGGCGGTGCTTGATGATGCGGATCTTTTCGCCGCGACCGTGGGCCAGGACTTCCGCCTTGACCGCGCCGCCATTGACCAGCGGGGCGCCGACGGTCAGCTTCTCGCCGTCGGAAACCATCAGCACTTCGAAGGACACCGTGCTGCCGACTTCGGCGTCGAGGCTCTCGATCGACAGCTTTTCGCCCGGGGCTACCTTGTACTGCTTGCCCCCAGTCTTGATCACGGCATACATCGTGGATACTCCAGAATATTAAGGTGGCCGCAAACCGGCCTCGAAAGAGCGCGGGATTTTAGTGAGCCCCCCGGGTTTCGTCAACAATTTTTCACAAAATGAAACGTCACAGCCCAATACCCAGGTCCGCCGGGCGCCACCCGCCAAACCCGCCTATCTTCAACTATTTATTGACTGCCGGGGCGGCAGGGCCTAGCCTTTCGCCGCCTTTTCCCCCGCTTTCCCCATGATCCTCAAAGACATCCTGGCCCCGATCGCCGGCGACATGCAGCGCGTCGATGACGTCATCCGCGCCCGTTTGCAGTCCGAAGTCGCCCTGATCAACGAAATCGGGGCCTACATTATTGGTGCAGGCGGCAAGCGGCTGCGCCCCGCCCTGGTCCTGCTGGCCGGCCGAGCCCTCGGCAGCACCAGCCACGAGCCGGAACTGCTGGCCGCCACCATCGAATTCATCCACACCGCGACCCTGCTGCACGACGACGTGGTCGACGAATCCGGCCTGCGCCGCGGCCTCAAGACCGCCAACGCGGTCTGGGGCAATGCCGGCGCCGTGCTGTCCGGCGACTTCCTCTATTCGCGCGCCTTCCAGATGATGGTCGACACGCAGCGGATGGCGGTGATGAAGGTCATGGCCGACACCACCAATGCCATCGCCGAGGGCGAGGTGCTGCAGCTGATGAACAGTGGCGATCCCGGCGTCGACGAGGCCCGCTACTTCCGCGTGATCGAGCTGAAGACCGCGCGCCTGTTCGAAGCCGCCTGCCGGCTCGGCGCGATCGCCGCCGACCAGCCGCAGGCAGTGCAGGACCGCATCGGGGAGTACGGTCACAAGCTGGGCATGGCCTTCCAGATGGTCGACGACCTGCTGGACTACATCGCCGACCCTGCGGTCAGCGGCAAGAACCTCGGCACAGATCTGGCCGAAGGCAAGCCGACGCTGCCGCTGATCCACGCGATGCGCAACGGCACGCCGGCACAGAGCGCGCTGATCCGCGGCGCCATCGCCCAGGGCCAGGTGGAAAAACTGCAGGAAGTGCTCGAAGCTGTTGAATCCACCGGCGCGGTTCCCTATACTCGCGCGCTCGCCGAACGGTACTCCCGTGAAGCGGTCAGCGCGGTAGGTGAGATTCCCGATTCGCCCTACAAGAACGCACTGGTGCAGCTGGCCGGGTACAACACTTCCCGCGTCAGCTAGGCAGAACAACGGGGCGTAGCTCAGTTTGGTAGAGCGCTTGCTTCGGGAGCAAGAGGTCGCAGGTTCGAATCCTGTCGCCCCGACCAACTCAGGTCATTGAAAA
Source organism: Solimonas sp. (assembly GCA_035476855.1). Lineage (GTDB taxonomy): Bacteria > Pseudomonadota > Gammaproteobacteria > Nevskiales > Nevskiaceae > Solimonas_A. The sequence goes on from DATILC010000244.1 coordinate 24,858, forward strand.
AGCCCCTTTACAGGGGCTTTTTTGTTGCCTTCGTCAGGGCCGGCAAGCCTCCTCCCATCGAAGAGTCTCGCTGCCTCAGGCCTGGTCTTCCCCGTTGCCATCAGCAAGTCGCTCCCACGCCCGCTCGGTGCGCTTGTCACGCTGCGCCGCTGCCACCGTGAACAGCGCTCGATCCCGGCACCAGCGCACGGCGGCTTCGTCCGTTTCATCCACTCGCCAATGCCGGTCCGCTTCGGCGACGAGCGCGGCGACACCCGCAAGCACTCCGGCCAGGGCGACGTGTGTGCTGCTCGCCAGCGACGGCAGGCCCGCGACTGCTTCCAGCGACAGCAACTGTGCCATTGCGCGCTCGATCCATTCGCGCGGCCAGTGCAGGCGACGCGCCTCGCGCAGCAGATACGCCAGCACGGCCGCCTGCACGTGGATGTCCTCGACGGTGCGGAAGGGTTTGACGTAGCGCAGGTAGCCGTCGCCCGGCAGCAGATCCCCGGCGGCCACGCGGACGTCTTCGAAGCGCAGGCTCGCATGCGGCACCTCGGGGACGAAGGGCGTGTCTGCCATCGGCTCGATATGAACACCCGGACGGCCCGCATCGATACGGACCAGGCGCAGCGCCGGCCGCTCGGCATGCACCGCCGCATCGCGCGCCACCACCAGGAACAGCTGGCCATCCGGCCCCAGCGTGGTCCAGCGCTTGGCGCCGTTCAGCACCCCGTCCCGCAGCTCGGTCCGGATCGCGCGCGGGCCATTGCCGTCACGCTCGGTGACGCAGAGCGCGGCGACCTTGTCGCCAGGCAGATCCGGCACCAGCGCGCGCAAGGCAGCCTGGTAGGCGGAAGCGAAAGCCCAGCCGACCCGGTCCGCCCGGTAGCCCGCGAGGATGGCTTGGGCGACGGTGTCGGGAACCTGCCGCACCAGTGCCTGATGACGCGGCCACCATTCGGCCACGCTCAGGCAGGCGTCCGCCTCGCAGCGGTCAGCGAGCAGTGTTTCGATCCAGGGGTTCATCGCCGGCACCATACCGACCGGACAACGTCGCCCTGCGCGGCAGCCAGTCCCGGGCTCATCCCTTCTGCGGATACCGGATCAGCGGGCCGAGGTTGCTGCGCACCTCGCGCGCGTCGAAGGCATTCGCCGCGTCGGCCGGGCGCTTGCCCTTGTACATCGCCACGTAGGCCTGCGACTGGTACTCGGTGATCGGGTACGAGGTACCCACGCCGACATCCAGCCCGTAGTGGCGCGGATACCAGCCGGAGCCAGCGAACACGCTGACGCTCTGCTGGTAGCGGGTCTGCGACTCGGTGTCGGTGCTGGTCATCACGAAGTAGTCGTAACCCTGCTGCAGCGTCAGCTCCGCAGCACGGAACAGCAGGTAGTTCTCCACCGTCTCGCGCGGGGTCGCCGAGTTGCCGGCGAAGCCGATGCGGTAGCGGCTGCTCTCGATGCGCTGCTCGCTGTAGCCCTGGCCTTCCTTCAGAGGCTGGTAGGGAGTCAGGGTGCTGGCACAGGCGGCGAGCGTCAGCGCGCCGATCAGGCTGATACCAAGGGCAAGGGGGTGTTTCATGGCACGACTCCGCTGTCAGTCTCTCAGACCTTAATACGCAGTTGGCGGTTCCTGGGATGAGGGTCAAGGTCAGCCGCACAAACGCCAGCACATTTAATCACTTGTAGACCCTCTGCCGGACATTGCTACTGGCCGTAGCGGATCGCCACGATCTCCAGCTCGGTCTCGCCGCCGGGCAGGCGCACCTTCACCACCTCGCCCTCGGCCTTGCCCAGCAGGGCCCGCGCCACCGGCGAATCGACGCTGATGTACCCCTCGCCGGCACCAGTCTCGTCGGCGCCGACGATGCGGTAGCTGCGGCTGTCGCCGTTGTCGTCAGCCACTTCGACCCGGGCTCCGAAGAATACGCGCGAGGTGTCGGCCGGGATGCCGCCGGCGATCTTGACGTCGTCCAGCCGCAGCGTCAGGTACTTCAGGCGCGCGTCGATCTCGCGCAGTTCCTTCTTGCGGTACTGGTATTCGGCGTTCTCGGAGCGGTCGCCCTCGGCCGCGGCCGCCGACAGCGCGCGCACCACCTCGGGGCGGCGTACGCGCCACAGCTGCTCGAACTCCGCCTTCAGGCGCGCCTGGCCTTCGGCAGTGATGTAGGGCGAGGACTTTTCTGCGGGAGGACGCCAGCGCGACATGGGCTCGGGAACAAAAAAGGCCGGGGCTACGGATTGTAGCCCCGGCCTGCGATGCAGACAGCTTTCAGACCGGCAGCGCGGGCGTATCGTCGGGCAGGAAGAAGTCCGGCAGGAACTTGGTGGTGCCCGGCACCGCGGCGTACTGCGCGAAATCGCGCACGCCGGCTTCGTACAGCACCAGGTCGTCGATGCAGAACTGGCCGGTGAATTCGCGCGAAGGCTTGCAGAGGATGGCGTGGGCCGCGTCCGCCATCACCTCCGGCGTGCGCGACTGCTTCAGGAAAGGATCGCCGCCAATCATCTTCACCGCGGCGGTAGCGATGGTGGTGCGCGGCCACAGGGAATTCACCGCAATGCCGTCCTTGCGCAGTTCCTCGGCCCAGCCCAGGGTGCAGAGGCTCATGCCGAACTTGGCCATCGCATAGGCCAGGTTCGGCGCGAACCACTTCGGCTTCATGTCCAGCGGCGGCGACAACGTCAGGATGTGCGGGTTGGCGGACTTCTGCAGGTAGGGAATGCAGATGCGGCCGGTCATGTAGGTGCCGCGCGCGTTGATCCCGTTCATCAGGTCATAGCGCTTCATGTCGGTGGCCAGCGTGCCGGTCAGCTGGATCGCGCTGGCGTTGTTGACCAGGATGTCGATGCCACCGAAGGTGTCGGCGGTCTTCTTCACCGCGTCGATCACCTGCTGCTCCTCGCGGATGTCGCAGAGGATCGGCAGCGCCTTGCCGCCGGCCTTCTCGATCTCCGCGGCCGAGGTGTGGATCGTGCCCGGCAGCTTCGGATGCGGCTCGGACGTCTTGGCAGCAATGGCGACGTTGGCGCCGTCGCGGGCCGCGCGCAGCGCGATCGCCAAGCCGATGCCGCGCGAGCCGCCGGTGATGAACAGGGTCTTGCCCTTGAGACTCATGATGACCTCCAGTAACAGTGATTACTCGCGAGCAGCGTCGCTGTACCGCAGATTCTAGCGGCATTGGCGCGGCGCGCGGATCACCCGTCTGGAATACAGGATTACCCTGAAAAGGCAGTTGGCCACGGAATGCCACGGACCAACACGGATCAAGCAGAACCACTCCGGTTCTTCTGTGTGTTCCGTGTCATTCCGTGGCGAAATCTCTTTTTTCCAGGTGGATCACGTCAGCATCGCCGTGGTGCGCGCGATGCGCTCGGCCTGCACGCGGTTGAGGTTGCGGAAGATGATCGCGGCAATGCGCGGGTAGCGGATACGCAGGCGCTCGAGGTCCTGCGAATCGAAGCGCAGCACCCGCACCGGCGTCACTGCATCGACATTGGCGGTGCGGCGCTGGCCGAAGTATCCGGCCTCGCCCAGCACCGCGCCGCGGCCCAGCGTGGCCAGCGTCTTGCGCTCGTCGGGGCGCTCGATCCAGGCCTCCAGCGTGCCGTCGACCACGACGTAGATGTCGCGCGACAGGTCGCCGTGGCGGATCAGGCGCGCGCCCTCGTGGTGCCGCTCCATCTTCGACATCAGTGCGAACACCCGCGCCTGCCGCAGCGACAGGCCCGACAGCAGAGGGATGGTGTGCTGCGGCGACTGTCCCAGGTCCAGGCGCAGCAGGTCCCACAGGGTGACGATGCGCAGCTTGGAGCCCAGCGCCGGCGTCAGCAGGATGTCGGCAAACCAGGCGATGAACAGCGTGAACGAAGCCAGCGCGCCGAACTGCACCTGGTTCTTCAGCTCGCTGCCGGTGAACACCAGGAAGCCGACACAGAGCGACAGCACGGTGAAGGTCACCGGCCGCAGGATGCTGGCCAGCGCGCTCTTCACCGCCGCGGTCTCGTTGCCCTTGGCTCGGGCGTCGGCATTGAAACGCGCCAGGAAGTGGATGGTGTCGTCCACCGCAATGCCCAGCACGATGCTGGCGATCATGCTGGTGGTCGGGTTGAGGCTGATCCCGGTGATGCCGAGGATGCCGAAGTACAGCAGCACCGGCAGCAGGTTCGGCAGCATCGCCAGCAGCGCCGCGCGCGGCGAGGTGAACATCAGCGACAGCATCACCCAGATCGCGAACGACGCCAGGAAGATCGAGGAGATCTGGCCCGAGGTGATGGCATTGACCGCGCGCGTCGCCAGCACCGGGCTGCCGGTGAGCTGCGCATTGAGCGGCGGCTTGAGTTCCTTCAGGCGGTCTTCGGCGCGCAGGATGAAATCCTGGATCGCCGCCGAGCTGTCGACGTTGATGCGCACCGTCAGCAGCGCGCTGCGGAAGCGCGAGTCGATCGCGCGCTTGATCTCCGAGCTGCCGCCGAACACCAGCAACTGTTTCACCGCCGAGGCCTCGCGCGGGATCGCGTAGTAGGCCGGGTCGCCCTCGTTGAGGCTCTGGTTGATCAGCTTGAGATGGTCGACGTAGGACACCACGCTGCCGACCTCCGGCTGGCGCCGCAGCCAGTGCTGCAGGTCCTCGACCTGGCGGATCAGCTCCGGGTCGGTCAGGGCGTCGTTGACGTGGGTCTCGATCAGGATCGAGACGATGCTGGCGCCATTGAAGGCCCGGTTGATCTCCTCGAAGTCGCGCCGCACCGGCGCATCCTCGTCGAAGCTCTTGATGTACTCGGTACCGACATGGATGCGGCTGGCGAAGTACAGGTCGATGGGAATGGTCGCCAGCGCGATGCCTATGATCCAGTTGCGCCAGCGCAGGTCGAACACTGCCAGCCGGCGCGCCTGCAGCATGAAGAAGCGCTCCCCCAGCGGCCGCCGCGTGACGCTGTGGGCCTGCAGCCGCAGCATCGAGGTCAGGAACACCAGGGTCAGCAACATGCCGTAGGTGACGCCCAGGGCGCACAGCGCGGCGAACTGCCGGATCGCCGGCAGGGCCTGCGGCATCAGCGCCAGGAAGCCGGCGACGGTGGTGGCGCCGGACAGGACCAGGCCCGGCCCGACCTTCTCCAGTACGTGCTGCACGCGTTTCACTGGATCCTGCTCGCGCACCGCGAAGTAGTCCGCCTGCAGGTGCACCGCGTAGGACAGGCCCAGGGTCAGCAGCAACGGCGGCACGATCGCCGTCACCAGGTTGATCGGGATGTCGAGCAGCACCGCGCTGGCCATGGTCCACAGCAGCGAGATGACGATGGTGGCCGCGCCGACCAGCATGGCGTAGAAGCTGCGGCTGACCATCAGCAGCATGATCACGATCAGGCCGAACACCGCCGGCAGGGTGAACTGCAGGGTGTTGATGATGGCGTCGACGGTGGCCGCCTTGATCACCGGCCCGCCGGTGATCAGGATGCGATCGGAGTCGGTCACTTCGCGGGCCAGTTCGCGGATGCGGCCGGTGTAGTCCTGGCGCCGGAAGGTTTCCTCGCTCAGATCGCCCAGCGACAGCGAGAACGCCACCGTCTTGCCGTCCTTGGACACCAGCGCATCGCGGTAGATCGGGTTGGCGGCGATGTGCTTCGGGAAGTCGGCAATGCGCGCCGGATCTTGCTGCGCCTGCGCGCCGAAGGTGCTGACATCCAGCATGTCGCCCGTGGCCATCGGGTTCGGCACGTTGGCCAGCGACGACACCTGGCGGATGCCCGGCAGCGTCGCCAGGCGCGTGGTCAACTCGTCGATACGGCCGATGCCGCGCTCGGTGAAGACCTCGTCCAGGGTCACCGCAAGTAGCACCGCATCGCTGTCGCCGAAGGTCTCGCGTGCGCGCTCGAACACCGCGCGATCCTCGCCCTTCTCCGGCAACAGGCGCTCGATGGTCGGATCGATCGTCAGCCGGATGCGCTGGCCCTTGATGTCATAGACCGTGGCGAAGGCGGCCGCCGACACCAGCAGCACCACCAGCAGGCAGTACAGCGGATGCTCGGCGATCCAGCGGATGAGGCGCTGCATGGGCGATTAAGGCCTGTTGACGCGATGAAGGCCGCTCAGTTGCCGACGTGGAAGGTGCCAGGGTTGAACAGCCGGTCCGCCAGGTCCTTGCCGGCAGCGACGCCGGTGACACGGATGCGGGTCTGCGTGCCTTCCTTGAGGTCGGCCACGGTCATGTCGGACAGGTACCAGGTGGTGCCGGCCTGCTTGAGGTCCTTGGGCGCGCCGCTGAAGCGCTTGCGCACGACAGCGCCCTCGTAGAACTCCGCCTTCAGCGCCATGCAGCTCTTCGGCTCGACCCAGGCGCGGATCGTGGTGTAGCGCGTGGACTGGCCGGGCTGCGGGGTGAACTGCAGGATCTGCACCGCGGTGCCGTCGATCTCGCCCTTGCCCTCGAGGCGTGCGTTGGGATCGGAGAAGGAGTTCTGCACCTGCTTGAGGTCGTTGTAGGACAGGTCGGTGCCCCACAGCGGGCCATCCATGCTGCCACCGGTGACACGGCGCACCTTGTTCAGCGCCGGCACGAAGATGTAGATCTCGTCGACCTTCTCGCCCTCGCGCATCAGGTAGGCGGCACCGGCCAGGTCGGCCGGCGCACCGATCTTGAGCATCGCCT
>DATILC010000245.1:0-5929 GCA_035476855.1 Solimonas sp.
GATGAACTGCACGATGACCGGCCTGGCGGTGAGCGTCACCGGGATGTATCCGGTGTTCTATTTCCAGTCGTCGATTCGCAAGCAGACCGAACTGCTGGCCGACCGCTTCACGTTCTAGGAACAAGCCATGCGCCTGCGCAATCGCCGCCAGCACGCCGAGCACGACGAGGAAGCCATCGACCTCGCGCCGATGCTGGATTTCGTCCTCAACCTGCTGATCTTCTTCATCATCACCGCGGTGTTCGTCAAGGAGGTGGGCATCAGCCTCAATCGCCCCTCGGCACCGCCGAACAATGTGCAGCAGGAGGAGGACGACAAGGGCACGCTGTTCATCGCTGTGCACAAGAGCGGCGATGTTTCGATCGACCAGCGTCTGATCGACGTCGCCTCGGTGCGCGCCAACGTCGAGCGTTTCCGCGGCGAGAAACCCGAGGGCCCGGTGATCGTGGTGGCCAACACCAGGGCTCCCACCGGAGCCGTCGTCAAGGTCATGGACCAGGCGCGGCAGGGCGGTGCGCTGGACGTGATGCTGCAACCGACGGCATCGAAATAATCAGAGCGAGCAGGAGGAGAACCCATGCGAGCCCGCCGACACGCCGAAGATGATGGACACCACGGTATCGACCTTGCGCCGATGCTGGATTTCGTTTTGAACCTGCTGATCTTCTTCATCATCATCACCAGCTTCGTCAAGCAGGCGGGTGTGAAGGTGGACAAGGAGCAGGCCGAGACTGCCGAGGACAGGGCCAGCGGCAACATCCTGATCGCGATCCGTCCCAACGGCGATATCTGGATGGACCGCAAGAAGGTCAACCCGCCGGAAGTGCGGGCGCTGGTCGAGCGCATGCATGCCGAGCGTCCCGAGGACACGGTGGTGATCCTGGCCGACAAGGCATCCGAACTGGGCGTGATGGCTCAGGTAATGGACCAGGTCCGCGCCGGCGGTGTGCAAAGTGTGTCGGTTGCCACGCGTGGCGCCGGCGGTGAATGAGAATCCCATGGCGAAGATCACCGTGCTGCGCCAACCGCGTGCCGAACCGAATCAGGGCATGGACCTGAAAGTCCGGATGAACCAGCCCCCGACCAGCCCGCCGCCGCCGATGCCCGGATCGATGCGTTTCCTGTTGCCCTTGCTTGCCGGCTGCACGGCGATGCTCGGCCTGTTCTGGCTGCTGCATGCGCTGATTGCCGGCAGCGATGGGGCCGCGGGCAACAGCGAGATCCTGCCGACGGTGGATTTCCTGCGCCTGGCCAAGAACTTCGAGATCGAAAGCCGCGATCGCCGGCCGCCGCCGGAGATGCCGGACCGCCCCGAAGCGCCGCCGGAAACCCCGGTCCAGCAAATGCAGGTGCAGGGGCCGACCCAGACCCAGGTCAGCATCAACATGTCGCTGGAGAACACGACGCAGGTGAAGGCCAACTTCGGCCTGTCGTCGACCGATGGCGAGTACCTGCCGATCGTCAAGGTGGCGCCGATGTACCCGGCGCGCGCGCAGAGCCAGGGCATCGAGGGCTGGGTGCTGGTGAAGTTCACGGTCAACGAGGCCGGCGCGGTGGTCGACCCGGTGGTACTGGAGGCGCAGCCGCCCGGCGTCTTCGACGAGGCCGCCCGGAAGGCGGTGCTGAAGTTCAAGTACAAGCCGCGTGTCGAGAGCGGCCGGCCGATCGCCGTGCCGAACGTGCAGCATCTGATCCGCTTCGAGCTGGACAAGTGACATGAGCCTGCCACTGAAGAAAATCCTGCTGGTGACGCTGACCGCGACCGTGGTGTCGCTGTCGGGGCTGTCGCTGGCCAAGGACAAGAAGGACAAGCCGGTCCCGCCGCCGACCAAGCAGACCCAGGTCATCCGTGCCGAGACCTACAAGGGCATGGAGGTCGCACAGAAGGCCTACGAGGCCAAAGACTATGCGGGAGCGCTTGCCGCGCTGGAGCCGCTGCGCAACCGGCAGGACAAGCTCAACGACTACGAGCGCGCCACCCTCTACAACCTGTATGCCGCGGTCTACTACGCCCAGGACAACGTTCCGAAGGCGATCGAGGCCTACACCACGGTGCTGAAGCAGCCGAACCTGCCGGACGGACTGCGTGACGGCTCGCTGTACGCGATGGCACAGCTGTACTTCATCACCGAGGACTACCCGAAGGCGATCGCGGTGGTGAAGAAGTGGCTGTCGGTGGTTGCCCAGCCCAGCCCGGAGGGCTATGCACTGCTGGCGCAGGCCTACTACCAGACCCAGAAGTACGCCGAGGCCGAGAAGGCGCTGGTGACCTCCCTCCGGATTTCGAAGGAGCGCGGACAGGCGGCGAAGGAATCTGCGCTGGCGCTGCTGCGGGCGATCTACTACGAGCGCAAGGACTACGTCCGCGCGGCCAAGGTTCTCGAACTGCTGGTGACGCAGTACCCCGGCAAGGCAGCCTACTGGCAGCAGCTGGCCGGCATGAAGGGCTTGCTGGACCAGCAGCGCGAACAACTGACCACCCTGCATGCGGCCTACCGCGCCAAGCTGCTTTCCAGCGAAGGCGACCTGCTGAACCTGGCGCGGCTGTACATGGTGCAGGAGGCGCCGTACGCCGCGGTGCGGCTGATCACGCAGGGTCTGAAGGACAAGCGCGTCAAGCCGACCAGTTCCAACCTGGAGCTGTTTGCCCAGGCGCTGGCGATGTCGCGCGAGTACGAAAAACAGGTTCCGGTGCTGAAGAAGCTGGCCGAGATCAGCGGCTCGTCCAAGCACTACGTCTACCTGGGGCAGGCCTACACCGAGCTGGGGCAGTGGCCGGAGGCCGCGACGGCCTTCCGGGCGGCGCTGAGGCAGCCGGGCTCCGATGCCGGCGCCAACGTCCAGATGCAACTGGGCACGGTGCTGTTCAATGCCGATCGTTACGCCGAGGCAAGGCAGGCCTTTTCTGCGGCGGGCCAGTCGCCCTCGCTGGCCGCTACCGCCGTCAACTGGATCAAGTTTGTCGACCAGGAGATCGCCCGCCGCGAGGCCGTGGGCGTGAACTGAGGAACACGGAATGAATGTCGAATCCGGCGAGGTGGGAGCACTGCGCTTCCGGTCCGGCAGTTGCCTGGCGCGGGTCACCGCACTGCTGCGGGCTGAGCCGCTGACGCGGCGCGAATGCGAGGTGCTGGAGTGGATGGCGCAGGGCCTGACCCGCCGCGACCTGGCCAGGACCCTGGGCGTGTCGGTCAATACGGTCAAGTACCACCTGAAGAACATCTATTCGAAGATGGGCGTCGAAGGGCGAGGGCAGGCGGTGGTTTCCTGGCGCGCATCGCGCTGAAGCCACGTCCGGACCGCGGTTTTGTTGCGGTGCGTGAAATGTAGATGGGCTCGCAGGAGATGCCGGGATGCTCTGCGCAGCCCGCCCGTAGAATCGGGGGAAATCCTTTTCCCACGTGACGGACGCCCACATGTTCTCCGCAATCCTGATCAACAAGACCGACGCCGGCCAGACCGTTGAGCTGACCAAGCTCGACGAGGCCCAGCTCCCCGAGGGCGATGTCACCATCGACGTCGAGTATTCAACCCTGAACTACAAGGACGGCCTGGCCATCACCGGCAAGTCGCCGGTGGTGCGCAAGTTCCCGATGGTGCCGGGCATCGATCTCGCCGGCGTGGTGAGCCAGAGCTCGCATGCCGACTGGAAGGCCGGCGACCGCGTCGTGCTCAACGGCTGGGGCGTGGGCGAAGGTCACTGGGGCGGTCTGGCACAGAAGGCGCGCCTGAAGGGTGACTGGCTGGTGCCGCTGCCGTCCGCTTTCACCGCCCGCCAGGCGATGGCGATCGGCACCGCCGGCTACACGGCCAGTCTCTGCGTGGAAGCGTTGGTCGCCCACGGCGTCAAGCCGGAGCAGGGCGAGATTCTCGTGACCGGCGCCACCGGCGGCGTCGGCAGCGTGGCCATCGCGCTGCTGGCCAAGGCCGGCTTCAAGGTCGTTGCCGCCACCGGCAAGGCCTCCGAGGGTGATTACCTCAAGACGCTCGGCGCCAGTGGCGTGATCGATCGCGCCGAACTGGGCGCGGCTGGCAAGCCGCTGCAGAAGGAGCGCTGGGCCGGCGTGGTGGATTCCGTCGGCAGCTTCACCCTGGCCAATGCCTGTGCGCAGACCCGCTACGGCGGTGCTGTTGCTGCCTGTGGCCTGGCGCAGGGCATGGATTTCCCGGCCTCGGTTGCGCCCTTCATCCTGCGCGGCGTGTCGCTGCTGGGCATCGACAGCGTGATGGCGCCCAAGGCCCGTCGCCTGCCTGCCTGGACCCGCCTGGCGCGCGATCTCGACATCGCCGCACTGGATGTCATTGCTACCGAAGTGAGCCTGGCCCAGGCCATCGCCGCCGCCTCCGACGTGATGGCCGGCAAGGTGCGTGGTCGCATCGTGGTCAACGTCAACCAGTAAGCGGTCCGTCGCGGATCAACCGGAGCGCAGCGATGATCGGCATGGACGGCGGCAAGTGTCCCTTCGAGTTCAACTTCGATCCTGCCAGCTTCAAGGTGGGCGATACGGTCAGTTACCGGGTGCCGAAGCTCGGTGACTTTCCGTTCGCCGCCCAGATCGTCGCGGTTCATGCGGACTCGATCGACATCGTCGATCCGGGTACGCCGGAGAAAGTGCTGCGTGCCACGCGCGAGAGCCGGCCGGTAGTCAGCGACGAGCAAGCTCTGGCCTGACAACATCCGGGCATGAACATGATCCGACTGCGTGCGCTGCTGGCCGTGCTGATGCTCGCGATGTTTGCTCCGCTGGCTCAAGGCGCCGATGAAGGCTGGAAGCTGGAGAAGGACAAGGACGGCATCCAGGTCTACACGCGCGCGGTCGAGGGCTGGACGATCCGCGAGATCCGCGGCGTCACTCGCGTGCCGGCGCGTTTGTCGTCGGTGGTTGCGGTGATTGACGACGTCGCCGCGGCGTCGGAACTCAGCGACATGGTCCGCGAGACCGCGATCCACCAGCGGCAGACCAATACCCGTTACCAGCTGTACAGCGTCATCAAGATGCCCTGGCCGCTCGATGACCGCGACATGCTGAACCAGCGTGAAATCCGCCAGGACTCAGGCACGCTGGTGGTGACCATCTCCAATGTCGCATTGGCGAACGTCGTTCCGCCCATGGCCGACCGCGTGCGCATTACCAGGTCGCGCCAGCAGTGGCTGCTGACGCCGGAGCGGGAAGGCCGCGTCCTCGTGGAAATGCGCTCCCTGACCGATCCCGCAGGGCCGATCCCCTCGTCGGCCATCAACGCGATGTCCGTGGGTGTCCCTTTCGGCACCCTGGAGAAGCTGCGCGCAATGGCGCAGCTGCCGAAGTATCGGCAGGCAAGTCTCGGTTTCATCAAGGAACCTTCGCGCTGACGGCAGCCAGGCCGTAGTGCCGTCCGGGGAAAGTTGCCCGGCAAGATGCCGGCTTTTGCCCACTGCTGCATTGCGGCCTTTACAGCCGTGCAGGCCAGATGGACAATCGACACCACTGTTGTATAACGACGTGAGCTGCAACGAGGAGAGTGCATGAACGCCGGCGACTCTTTTACCCCCGCGACCCTTTTATCGATCTACCGCGTTGCCTACCGCATCAGCCTGGTAGACGAGCGCTGCCGCGGGCTGCTGCGTTCGGGCCGGATGGCGGCGGTGTACTACTCCCCGCGCGGCCAGGAAATCCTGGCGGCGGCGATGGGCGCGCACCTGCAGTCCAGCGACTACCTGGTGACGACCTACCGCGGCATCCACGACCAGCTGGCCAAGGGCATCCCGCTGCGCTCGCTGTTCGCCGAGTACTACGGCAAGGCCACCGGCGCCTGCAAGGGCAAGGGCGGGCCGATGCACATCACCCACCCGGCCTCCGGGGTGATGGTGACCACCGGCGTGGTGGGCAGCGGCCTGCCGATCGCCACCGGCCTGGGCTGGGCCAGCCAGCTCAAGGGCGACACCCGC
>DATILC010000246.1:0-3280 GCA_035476855.1 Solimonas sp.
CGTGGCGCCACCCGTCGGACATGGCCGGGAGGCCCGGCGAGCGCAGGTCGGGAGCGGAAGCGCCCGACCCAGGCTCAGAACATCGCCGACAAATTGACCCCCGCCTCCAGCGGACGGCTGGCGCGCTTCGGGAATACCACCGAGCCCGCGCCCGGCTGGATGTAGTCGGCGACGCGGCCGAAGACGTGGTCGAAGGCGGTGAGGCCGTCGATGTGCGGGCTGTAGTCGGTCTGCAGCCTGCTGATTTCGGCCTGCGGGAACATGTTGCCGTAGACGCCGCCGCGGACCGACTCACCGATCACCAGTACGCAGTTGCCGAGGCCGTGGTCGGTGCCGCCGTCGCCGTTGTCGCTGAGCTGGCGGCCGAACTCGCCGGCGATGACCCATACCAGCCGCGAACGGACGTCGGCCGGCAGCACCTGGTGCAGCGCACTGATGCCGCGATCGCGCATGAACAGGTCGCGCAGGCGCGGATCGATGTTTGCGCTCTGCTCGCTGTGGGTATCCCAGCCGCCGTATTCCAGCGAGGCGACGCGCATCGACAGCAGGTCGTTGCAGGCCAGCGAGTCGTGGAGGTTGCGCAGCTGCAGGCCGAAGTCGCGGTTGTAGAGCACCGGCGTATCGCCGCTGTACTGCCGGGCCAGCAGCTCCGGCACCGGCAGCGTGGCAAGGCGGTCGTCGAAGGCCTGGCCGAACACGCGGACCTTCTGCTCCAGGTCGATCATGCGCCGCGCCGGGCTGACGTCGAGCATGTCGATCGACCGGCCGGTGTAGTAGGAACGCAGGGCGCGGGCGGTACGGGCACGCGAGGACCAGCGCGAGGACTCGGAGACTTCCGGGTGGAACAGGCTCAGGTTGCGGGTGTCGCCGGCGTTGATCAGGTTGTGGTCGCTGGCGAGGTTGATGTTGCCGTCGGTGCTGGCATAGCAGAACGGGCGCGGCGAGCGGCTCAGGGCGACGACGTTGGCGTCGCAGGCCTCGGCCAGCCGCCCGCCCCAGCCGGAACGGCCGGCATGGTTCGGGCCCGAGTCGAGGTTGCCCTGGTCCAGCACCAGCGTGCAGTGCTCGTGATCGCGGCTGGTGCCGCCATAGGCGTTGCTGATGATCGCCACGTGCCCTGCGCGCCACTCGTCGTAGAGCCAGCTGGCGCCACGCAGCATGCCGAACTGCTGGCCGCTGCCTTCGCAGGGGAAGTAGGCATCCGCCCAGCGTGCCTGCCATTCGGCCGGAACATAGCCGAGGCCGTGGCTGCGTGCGCGGGCGCGCCAGTACTCGTAGCCGTAGCTGCCGGGCGTGCTGCTGTAGGGCGGCGGCAGCAGGTGGCGGAAGTCGGGGCCACCGGTGAGGGTGAGGTCGGCAAGGATCGGCTGCGTCGCCGGCGCGAAGGAGGCGCGCGCCACGCTGGCCAGGCCGGGCAGTCCGCCGCAGCCGTAAAGCGCGCCGGCCGCGAGCGCCTGGCGCAGGAACAGGCGGCGCGACATCGAATGCTGCGGGCGCATCACAGGCCCTCCTCGACGAACATGTACGGCGTGGCGATGATGAACTCGATGGCCTCCATCACGCGCCGGTTGGCATCCGCGCGGCGCGCGGGATCCTGATGGCTCAGCGGCAGCTGGTTGGACGCCATCGAGCTCATCAGCGTGGTCTTCTTCTCCATCGTCGCGGCGGTGTAGACCGCGTCCGGCTTGGTCTCGTCGATCACCGTGGCGAGATCGGTACCGCGTGCCAGCAGGGCATAGACGTGGGCACGCTCCAGCGGGCCGAAGTTCTTCAGACTGCCCATGAAGCGCTTCCACAGCATCGCGGCGACGCGGTCGACACGGAAGTCCTCGGTGTGGCGCGCCGGGACGAGTACGCGGAAGTCCTTGGTGTATTTCACGCCGTACTGTTCGCCGCTGGTCTGCAGCGGCCAGTTCTGCTCGGTGGAGCGCAGGTAGGCCGAGCGGAACACGTCGCCGCTGGAGGCCGCCTCGACGCCAGTCTGACCGCCGAAGACGTTGTGCCGCGGCTCGAACACCGACACCGCCTCGCCGTTGAGTCCCCACTGCGGGCGGTGCAGGTCGATCGCCGCCTCGGTGTTGGTCAGCGTCAGCTGGGTGGCGACCAGCATGTGCCGGTCGAAGCTGCTGAGATGGCGGCGGCGCTTGGCGTTGTGGAAGGTGGTGGAGGTCGCGTACTGGCGCAGGAAGTTCAGCAGGCTCTTGTTCGGCAGCGCCGCCCAGGCCTCGCGGATCACCTTGATCTTGGCATCATCGAGCCGGTCGTCGGCGAGGCCGGCGATGATCTTGACCGGCAGGTTGGCCAGGCTTTCCGGATGCTGGATTGCCACCTGCGCCAGCTGGTCGATGCCCAGGTCTGCGGTGTTGCTCTGGACCACGGTGTCGAGGATCGTCAGCGGTCCGCCGAAGTGGTACTTCGAGCCGAAGGTGACGTAGGTGTCCCAGCCACTGGCCTCGCGCCAGGTCACGGACATGTCGGTGAGCAGGCGCGCCGTGTTCTTGATGGTGACGCGCTCGTGCCGCGAGGGATCGTAGTCGCCGAGGATGCCGAAGAACAGCTGGTGGAATTCGCGCGCGAAGTCCTCGTTGCACTGGCAGGCGCCGTCGACGAAGCGATTCTTGCGATGGCCGTACTGCATGGCGATGGCGGCGGACTTGGCCGCGGTGGCCATCAGCTCGTGGTAGGGCGCGTTGCGCCGCAGGTCTGCCAGGATGGCGTCGTAGTAGGCGACCAGCTGGTCGTGTTCGACGCCGACCTCGCGGTTGACCGCGAGGTGGTAGTTGGCTTCCCAGAAGGCGATGCGGTGCCGGAAGGGATTGAGCCCGCGCGAACGCACGGCACGGATCCAGGTGCGCTGCGGGTAGTCCCAGGCGTCGGCAGCAAAATCGTCGCGCAGTTCCAGCGGCGTGTTGTTCTCCGGGTCACTGGAACCCCAGAAGGAGCGCAGGCCGCTCAGCGAACTGTTGCGCTCGGACAGGCGGTCCGTGTCCTTGCCCGAGGGCGCGGACAGCTTGGTGTTGCTGGGCGCGAAGGTGAGCATCTCGGCGATGGCATCGGCCGGCGCCATGTTCGCCCACAGGTTGATCTGCTCTTCGGTGGCCTGGCCGCCGTAGGCAAAGGTATGCAGCACGCGCCGCACGGCCTCGTCGTTCCATGCCTCGCCGCTGATGGCAGTGAAGCCTGCGGCAGCGGCGGGACCGGCAGCCGCCAGTGCGGCACACACCCCGATGGCGCACACCAGGCGGCGGCGCCAGCTTGCAATCACGCTCATCGATCCCCC
>DATILC010000247.1:0-2501 GCA_035476855.1 Solimonas sp.
GGGATGGATCCCCGAGGTAGGGCAACGCATGGAGCAGTTGCCGAGGTGAGGGGCGGCACGCGTGCCGGAGAAAAAAGCGCGTGGTAGAGGAGCCGCCACTCCGGAAAGCTCCATGCGAGGCCCCGACACCCCAACCACGCCAGACCGACGTCGTGCTGGAAGAGATTTTGTGGCGCCTCGGCCGAAAAGCCGCCCCTCACCCCCACCCTCTCCCCGCAAGCGGGGAGAGGGAGAAAAGTGCAGCCCGCGTGCTTTCAGCCCCCGCAAATCGGAGAAGAACCGTTTTCTTGCAGTATCCGTGTTCATCCGTGAAATCCGTGGCAATAAAAGCTTTTCCCCGCTCATGCCTCGCCCCCGTCCTCGGCGACCTCGCTCACGCTCTCACGGATGCGGCACAGCGCATGCAGATCGCAGTCGCGACAGGTCTGGCGCGGATGCTTCGGCGACACCGCGGCCCAGCCCTCGCGCACCTCGCCGGCGACCGTGCGCAACTCACCGCGCCAGCGGCCCAGCAGCGCCGTCCAGCTGTCGGCCGCCATCTCGCCCCTGAGGGATTCATGACCGTCGATGCCCGGCGCATAACCGGCCGCGTCGGCCAGGCCCTTGAAGCCGACCGCGCCGGCCAGCACGCGACCGTAGGCAATCGCCACCACCGGTCCGCCGCTGAGCGCATAGATCAGCAGCTGCGGCTCCTCCGGCCGCGGATCGATCCACGGCGGCTTGCGCGCGGCACCGGTCTTGTAGTCCAGCACCAGCTGGCCGCCGCCTTCGATCTCGTCGACCCGGTCGCGCCGCAGGCGCAGCTGCAGGCCCTCGAACTCGACCAGCTGGTCGTTGCCGCGCGAGGCCTCCGGCGGTGTGCCCTCCAGCTCGATCACGCGGAACGGCAGGCGCAGCTTTTCCTGCTCCAGCCAGTCGCGGATCAGGCGGCGCAGGCGCTCGCCCTCCAGACTGCGCAGGCCCGGACGCAGGCGCTGTGGCGCTTCCTGCAGCAGCTTCGCCAGCGCGGCGTCCACTGCCTCGCCGATGCGCGCCGACAAGCCGGCATCGTCCAGCGACAGCAGCGACTGCTGGTCACGCAGGCCGCGCCACAGGTCTTCGAGGATGCGGTGCACCAGATTGCCGCGGTCGGCGGCGCTGAGCCCCGGTTGCGGAATCTCCAGCGCACGCGCGCCGAGCCGGTGGGTGGCGAAGCCGCGGAACGGGCACAAGGCCTGGTCGCCGAGCAGGCGGCTGCCGCCTGGCGCGACGCCCTCCGGCAACGGCGGCGCCTGCGCGTCCAGCAGGGTTTCCAGCCCGGCCTCAGCCGCGGCGCGCTGTTGCTGCTGCCAGCGGTCCGGCACTGCGACGGCTTCACGTGTCGACGCCTGCGCCAGCCAGGGCGCCAGCAGCGGGCTCGGCGACAGCGGCCGGTCCTGGTCCTGCCGCGGCCAGGACAGCAACACCTCCGGCGCGGCCAGCACCCAGCGCGCGGTCATGCGCTGCGCATAGGCCAGCTCCTGCGCGGCGCTGGCATGCGGCAGGCCGTGGCTGCGCTGCAGCGCCCAGGGGATGAAGGGATGCGGCCGCGCCGGCGGCGGCCAGTGTTCGTCGTCGAGGCCGGCGACCCAGAGGTGGTCGAAGTCCAGGCCGCCGGCCTCCAGCGCACCCATCACCTGGATCGCGCCCACCGGCGACTGCGGCTGGAACAGGGTCTGCTCGGCGAGTTCGCGCAACTGCGCCAGCGCCGCGCTGCAGGAGACCCGCCCGAGCACGGTCTCCAGCCGCGCCAGTTCGACCAGGCACTGGCGCCAGGCCTGGTGCTGCTGGAACTCCTCGCTGTCGAGCGCCCGCGGTCCCGGCCAGCCGGCCTGGTCCAGCACTTCGGCAATCCATTCCACCCATTCGCCGGCACTGGCACGGCGGCGCGGCTGGCTCAGCGCGGCCAGCTGGTCGAGGCGCTGCTGCAATCCGCCATCACGGTTCTGCGCACGCAGCGTGTCGAGGCTGACCTCGACATGGCCATCGCGGCGCAGGCGCGCATCCAGCGCCGCGCGTTCGAGCCGCTCGGGCTCGCCGCCGCCCCAGCCGGGCGAGCACAGCAACGCGCCCGCCTCGGCGTATGGCAGTGCCTGCAACTGCAGCTGCAGCAGGCGCAGCGCCACCTGCACCAGGCCGGTCGCAGCCAGCGGCTCGCCCAGGGTCAGGTTGTAGGGACGCTGCAGGCTGTGGCTTTCCGGGGCGTCGGCGATCGGGCACAGCTGCTCGTCGAACAGGCGCTGCACCATGGCACGGCGCGCCTGCAGGTCCGGGATCACCACCGCGATGCGCGCCTGCGGATCGGCCTCGGCCCGCTGCCGTGCCCAGGCCGCGGCGGCGCGCAGTTCCTGTTCGGCATCACCGAGGGCCAGCGCCTGCACCACCGCCGGCCGCTCGACCGGCTGCAGCCAGGCCAGCTGACTGCCTGCGGCCTGCAGGGCCTCCAGCAGCCGGCGCAGCACCGACGTCGATTCATGGAAGCC
>DATILC010000248.1:0-19179 GCA_035476855.1 Solimonas sp.
CCAGGCCCAGCCGTTTGAGATGGGCGGCTTGCTGCAGGGATGGCGGCACCACCTTGGCGTCCGACTCGCCGCGTAAGCTACTGCGCTTGGTCATCGCGTCGTCGTCGCCCCAGCGATGCGCGCGGCCTGAGACGGGCAGCACGCCCGCCCGTTGACCGGACGCTCTCGGCATTGTTCTTCTTGCATGGGGTCCGCCCTTCACCGCGCCTGCGGCTACTGCCATGGTAGCCGATCATGTTGCCGGTCTCCCGCCGGCCCCCGCAGTATCCGGTTGTTCCGGCGGCGGCCGCAAGCCGTCCGTCGGGAGTCGCTGCACGGGGGCAAAAATGTGGCACGTCGGGACAACCCGCGACCCGCAGGGTCGGGGTGAGTGGCGCGCCCGGAGGGAATCGACGAATTCGTCTGGAACGAATTCGAGCGTAGCCCGAGCGCAGCGAGGGTGAGGCCCATGGATGGGCCGAACAACCCGCGGCCCGCAGGGCCGGGGCTGAGATTCCCCGGCACCGCAGCTCGAAGCGATTGGCGCGCCTGGAGGGAATCGAACCCCCGGCCCTCGACTTAGAAGGTCGATGCTCTATCCAACTGAGCTACAGGCGCATGTCCGGACGGCGCGTATGATGCCACGCCTCGTGTCCGGCTCATCGCCTGAGCCCGGGGTGGCCTATACACTTCGGCCATGAATTCCTGGCTGATCCCCCTGCTGAGTCTCGTCGGCGCCCTGCTCGGCGCCGCCCTTGCCGTCTGGCTGCTGCGCCGCCGCCCCGAAGATCCGCGTCCCCTGCTCGAGCCGCTGTTCGAGCGCACCGAGCGCAGCCTGCGCGAGGAGGCGGCCGGCACGCGGCGCGAGGCGGCGGAGCTGTCGCGGGCCCAGCGCGGCGAGCTGACGACACTGCTCGGCGGCTTCGGCCAGCAGCTGCACGCGCAGCAGGAGGCCCTGCGCACCGCGGTATCGGAGCGGCTGGAAGGCTTCGCGCGTGAACTGCAGGCGCAGAACCTGCGTCTGGCGGAAAACCAGAAGCAGTTCCTGACCGATGCCCGCAGCGGCCGCGAGGAGCAGACCCAGAACCTCAACCGCTTCGGCGAAACCCAGCGGCTGGCGCTGAGCCAGCTGACCGAGGTGCAGACGCGCCAGGCCGAGGCCCTGCGGCTGGCGCTGGAATCGGCGCTGCAGACACTGCGCAACGAGAACACGCAGAAGCTCGAGGAGATGCGCCGCACGGTCGACGAGAAGCTGCACGAGACCCTGGAAAAACGTCTCGGCGAATCCTTCAAGCTGGTCAGCGACCGTCTGGAGCAGGTGCACAAGGGCCTCGGCGAGATGCAGACCCTGGCCACCGGTGTCGGCGATCTCAAGCGCGTGCTGACCAACGTCAAGAGCCGCGGCATCTTCGGCGAAACCCAGCTCGCCGCGCTGCTGGAGCAGGTGCTGACGGTCGAACAGTACGCCGCCAACGTCGCCACCCGTCCGGGCAGCAACGAGCGCGTCGAGTTCGCGATCCGCCTGCCGGGGCGTGGCCTCGACGACCAGCCGGTATGGCTGCCGATCGACGCCAAGTTCCCGCGCGAGGACTACGAGCGCCTGCTCGAAGCCCAGGATCGCGCCGACCCGGCCGCCGCGGAACTGGCGGCAGCCGCGCTGGAACGGCGCATCCGCGACGAGGCCAAGTCGATCAGCAGCAAGTACGTCGCCCCGCCGCACACCACCGATTTCGCGATCCTGTTCCTGCCCACCGAAGGGCTCTATGCCGAAGCCCTGCGCCGGCCCGGCCTGTTCGAGGCCCTGCAGCGCGAGCATCGCGTCACCCTGTCCGGCCCGACCACCCTGCTGGCGGTGCTGAACAGCCTGCAGATGGGTTTCCGCACGCTCGCGATCGAGAAGCGCTCCAGCGAGGTCTGGCAGGTGCTGGGGGCAGTAAAGGCCGAGTTCGGCAAGTTCGGCGAGGTGCTGGACAAGGTCAAGAAGAAGCTCGACGAGGCCAGCTCGCAGATCGAGCAGACCGGCGTGCGCAGCCGTGCGATCACGCGGCGCCTGCGCGACGTACAGGAGTTGCCGGGCAGCGAGGCCGAGTCGCTGCCGCCGTCGGCGGAACCGCCGGACGAGGACAGCTGAGGCCGGGGGCGCTGCCGCCCCCGGCGCCCTGTCAGGCCGCCTGCTGCGCCGCTGCCGGCGCGGAACTGCGGATCAGGTGATCGAAGGCCGACAGCGCGGCCTTGGAACCCTCGCCCATCGCGATCACGATCTGCTTGTAGGGCACGGTGGTGACATCACCCGCGGCGAACACACCCGGCACCGAGGTGCGGCCGTGTGCATCGACCTCGATCTCGCCGCGCGCTGACAACGCCACGGTTCCCTTGAGCCATTCGCTGTTGGGCAGCAGGCCGATCTGCACGAACACGCCTTCCAGTTCGACGCGATGCGTCTCGCCGCTGCTGCGGTCCTTGTAGACCAGGCCGTTGAGCTTGCTGCCGTCGCCAGTAACCTCGGTGGTCTGCGCCGAGACGATCACCCTCACGTTCGGCAGGCTGTGCAGCTTGCGCTGCAGCACCGCGTCGGCGCGCAGCTGGTTGTCGAACTCGATCAGGGTGACGTGGGCGACGATGCCGGCGAGGTCGATCGCCGCCTCGACGCCGGAGTTGCCGCCGCCGACCACGGCGACGCGCTTGCCCTTGAACAGCGGGCCGTCGCAGTGCGGGCAGTAGGCCACGCCCTTGTTGCGGTACTCGTTCTCGCCGGGCACGTTCATCTGGCGCCAGCGTGCGCCGGTGGAGATGATCACGGTCCTCGCCTTGAGCGCGGCACCATTGTCGAGCTGCACCTCGACCAGGCCGTCGGCGCCGGCCGGCACCAGCTTCCCGGCGCGCTGCAGGTTCATGATGTCGACCTCGTAGGTCTTCACATGCTCTTCCAGTGCCGCGGCCAGGCGCGGGCCCTCGGTTTCCGTCACCGAGATGAAGTTCTCGATACCCATGGTGTCCAGCACCTGGCCGCCGAAGCGCTCGGCGGCGACGCCGGTGCGGATGCCCTTGCGCGCGGCATAGATCGCCGCCGCCGCACCGGCCGGGCCACCGCCGACCACCAGCACGTCGTAGGGTGCCTTGTCCTTCAGCTTCTCGGCCGCACGCGCGCTGGCGCCGGTGTCGATCTTCGCCAGGATTTCCTCCACGCCCATGCGGCCGGAGCCAAAGCCCTCGCCGTTGAGGAAGACCTTCGGCACCGACATGACCTGGCGCTGCTCCACTTCGTCCTGGAACAGCGCGCCGTCGATCGCCACATGCCGGATGCGCGGGTTCAGCACCGCCATCAAATTCAGGGCCTGCACCACGTCCGGGCAGTTCTGGCAGGACAGCGAGAAGTAGGTTTCGAAGCGATAGTCGCCATCGAGGCCGCGGACCTGCTCGATCACGTCCTGCGCCAGCTTCGAGGGATGGCCGCCGACCTGCAGCAGGGCCAGCACCAACGAGGTGAATTCATGGCCCAACGGGATGCCGGCGAAGCGGATGTGGATGTCCTGCCCCGGCGTGCCCAGCGTGAACGAGGGCTTGCGCGAGTCGTTGCCGCCTTCGTCGACGCGGATCTGGGTCGACAGCGAGGCGAGGTCCTGCAGCAGCCCACGCATCTCCTGCGCGGACTCGCTGTGGTCAAGGCTGGCGACGATCTCGATCGGACGCGTGACCCGTTCGAGATAGGCCTGCAACTGTTCCTTGAGATCGGCATCCAGCATGACGTGCTCCTTGATTCGGGGACAGCAGTCCCCTGACCGGCGCCTGCGCGCCGGGTTTCAGCGATTCGGGGGTGTCGCGGGCCGGCCGGAGCACATGGGGCTGGCCGGCCCGCGACGGCGGATCAGATCTTGCCGACCAGATCCAGCGAGGGCTTCAGGGTCTTCTCGCCTTCCTTCCACTTGGCCGGGCAGACCTGGCCGGGGTTGGCGGCGGTGTACTGGGCAGCCTTGAGCTTGCGCAGGGTCTCCGTCACGTCGCGGGCGATCTCGTTGGAATGGACTTCCATCGTCTTGATGACGCCTTCCGGGTTGATCACGAAGGTGCCGCGCAGGGCCAGGCCCTCGGCATCGATATGCACGCCGAAGGCGCGGGTCAGCTGGTGCGTCGGATCGCCCACCAGCGGGAACTTGGCTTGGCCGACCGCCGGCGAGGTCTCGTGCCAGACCTTGTGCGAGAAGTGCGTGTCGGTGGTGACGATGTAGACCTCGGCATTGGCCTTCTGGAACTCGGCGTAGTTCTTGGCCGCGTCCTCGACCTCGGTCGGGCAGTTGAAGGTGAAGGCCGCCGGCATGAAGATCAGCACGGACCACTTGCCCTTGAGCGTGACATCGGACACTTCGACGAACTTGCCGTTGTGGAAGGCGGTGGTCTTGAAGGCCGGGACAGCGGTATTGATCAGGGACATCTCTGTTTCCTCTGGGGTGAGTGGGGTGAGCCTGTGGCGAGCATCCTAGGCAGCGGGACTCGATAAAGGAAATTGTTTATCGCCATGACGTCGATTGCCTGAGCCTATTGCCAGCGCCGGCCGGGGTTCCGGGCTGGCTGGCCTGCCGACGCACGGCGCCCCGGCGCCGGATCGCATGGCTTAAACTGTTGGGCTTATTGGAGTTTCCGTTCGCATGTCCTCTGTCCGCGCCGCGCCCCGCAAGAAGGCGCAATCCCCCAAGGTCGGTTTCGTCTCGCTGGGCTGCCCCAAGGCGCTGGTCGATTCCGAGCGCATCCTGACCCAGCTGCGTGCCGAGGGTTACGAGACCGTCCCCAGCTACGACGCCGCCGACGTGGTGGTGGTCAACACCTGCGGCTTCATCGATTCCGCGGTCGAGGAATCGCTGGATGCGATCGGCGAGGCCATGGCCGAGAACGGCAAGGTCATCGTCACCGGCTGCATGGGCACCGGCCCGAAAGCGCAGACCATACGCGACAAGTACCCGGACCTGCTGTCGATCAGCGGCCCGCAGGACTTCAGCAGCGTGATGAAGGCGGTGCACGCGGCAGTGCCACCGGCGCACGACCCCTTCTTCGACCTGCTGCCGCCGCAGGGCATCAAGCTGACGCCGCGGCATTACGCGTATCTCAAGATTTCCGAAGGCTGCAACCACAAGTGCAGCTTCTGCATCATCCCGTCGATGCGCGGCCGCCTGGTGTCACGCCCGGTCAACGAGGTGCTGGTCGAAGCCGAGAAGCTGGCCAAGGCCGGCGTCAAGGAACTGCTGGTGATCTCGCAGGACACCAGCGCCTACGGCGTCGACCTCAAGTACGCCGGCGGATCCTGGCGCGGCCAGGATTACCAGACCTCGATGCTGGACCTGTGCAAGGGTCTCGGTGAACTGGGCCTGTGGACGCGCCTGCACTACGTCTACCCGTATCCCCATGTCGACGACATCATTCCGCTGATGGCCGAGGGCAAGGTCCTGCCCTACCTCGACATCCCGTTCCAGCATGCGTCGAAGCGCGTGCTCAAGGCGATGAAGCGTCCGGCCGCGGCCGAGGACACGCTCAAGCGCCTCGCGAAGTGGCGCAGCATCTGTCCCGACCTGACCATCCGCAGCACCTTCATCGTCGGCTTCCCCGGCGAGACCGATGCGGACTTCGAGGAGCTGCTGGGCTGGCTCAAGGAAGCGCAGCTCGATCGCGTCGGCTGCTTCGAGTACTCGCCGGTGGAAGGCGCGACCGCCAATGCCCTGCCCGGCGCGGTGCCGGACGAGGTCAAGCACGAACGCCACGCACGCTTCATGGAAGTGCAGCAGAAGATCAGCAAGGCCAAGCTGAAGCAGAAGATCGGCGAAGAGATCGAAGTGCTGGTCGACGGACTCGACGAGGAGAACGGCGTGATGGTCGGCCGCTCCTGGGCCGATGCACCGGAGATCGACGGCAAGGTCTATCTCTCCACCGACCAGCCGCTGCGTGCGGGCCAGATCGTGAAGGCTCGCGTGATCCAGGCCAGCGAGTACGACCTCAACGCCGAGTTGGTCTAGCGCCAGCTAGCCCAGCAAATAGCTCCACAGCGGCACCGTCACCAGCGACAGCAGGATGCCGCTGCCGAGGATGGTATTGGCCAGCGGCGAATCCAGGTGGTGCTGGTCGCAAAGGATCGCCGCCGAAATCATCGGTGCCATCGCGGATTGCAGCACGCCGATGGTCAGCACCAGGCCGCCGACGCCGGTCGCCAGGCCCAGGCCCAGCATCGCCAGCGGCGCCAGCAACAGCTTCCAGCCCAGCGCCATCGCCAGCGGCGCGGCCTGGCCGCCGCCGAACTGCAGGCGCAGGCGCAAGCCCACCGAGAACAGTGCCAGCGGCACCAGCGTCTGCCCGATCCGGTGCAGCACTGCCTCGGCCGGCTCCGGCCAGCCGCCGAGCTGGCCGACAACCACGCCGGCCACCAGCGCCAGGAACGGCGGGAACAGGCCCACGCGCTTCACGATGTCGCGCGGCTTCGGCGTCTTGCCCGAGTAGATCGCCGACACCAGCATGCCGCCGACCGCCAGCGCCACGAAGCAGCCGAGCTGGTCGGCGACCACGCCGAGGGCCAGGCCCTCGCGGCCGCGCAGGGCCTCGAGCATCGGGAAGCCGACGAAGGACGTGTTGCCCAGCCCCGTCATCAGGATCATGCAACCGATGCGCGCGCGGCTCCAGCCGAGCGCAGTGCCGACGAAGTGGAACAGCAGTGCCGCGCCGATGAACACCAGCCATTGCGTGACGACCAGGAACCACAGCTGCGCGTCGAAATGCAGGTGCGGGATCAGCTCCAGCACCAGCGCCGGCAGCGCGATGTTGATCACCCACCAGTTGAGGCCCTGCGGCAGGCCCATCGGCGGATGCGCGTAGCGCGCGATCAACGCGCCGAGCGTCAGGCAGGCCAGCAGCAGCAGGATCGGCGTCACGAAGGCGCTGTGCTTACTCGACGGTGACCGACTTGGCCAGGTTGCGCGGCTGGTCCACATCCGTGCCCTTGTGCACGGCAACGTGGTAGGCCAGCAGCTGCAGCGGAATGGTGTAGACGATCGGGTCGATCAGCTCATGGGCATGCGGCATGCCGATCACCGTCACGCCCGGGCCATCCTTGAAGCCGGCGTCCTGGTCGGCGAACACGATCAGCTCGCCGCCGCGCGCAGCGACTTCCTGCAGGTTGGACTTCACCTTTTCCAGCAACTCGTCGTTGGGCGCCACCGCGATCACCGGCATGTGCTCGTCGACCAGCGCGAGCGGGCCGTGCTTGAGTTCGCCGGCGGCATAGGCCTCGGCGTGGACGTAGGAGATTTCCTTGAGCTTGAGCGCACCTTCCATCGCCACCGGCGACATCGCGCCGCGGCCGAGGAACAGCGCGTGCTGCTTGTGGATCAGGCGCTCGGCCAGTTTCTGCAGCTTGGCATCCTGCTTGAGCACGGCCTCGACCACGCCGGCCGCGGACTCCAGCGCCTTGACGTAGCGCTTCTCGTCGGCGGCGGACAGGCCGTTGCGCCGCGCCAGCAGCAGCATCACCAGCGCCAGCGCCATCAGTTGGGTGGTGAAGGCCTTGGTGCTGGCAACGCTGCGCTCGGGGCCGGCGTGGGTCATCAGCGCGATGTCGGACTCGCGCACCAGCGAGGACTCGGGCGCATTGCAGATCACCAGCGAGGCGGCGATGTCCTTGTGCTTGGCGTGGCGCAGCGCCTCCAGCGTGTCGGCGGTTTCGCCGGACTGCGAGATGGTGATGAACAGCGTGTCCGGCTCGATCACCGGATCGCGGTAGCGGAACTCGCTGGCCAGCTCGACCTGGCAGGGCACCTTGGCGATCTGCTCGAACCAGTAGCGCGCCACCATGCCGGCATGCGAGGAGGTGCCGCAGGCGACCAGGCGCACGCGCTTGACCCGCGCCAGCAGCTCGCCGGCCTTCGGCCCGAGGCAGGCCTCCAGCACGCGATCGCCGGCGATGCGGCCTTCCAGCGTGTTGGCCAGCGCGGTCGGCTGCTCGAAGATTTCCTTCTGCATGAAGTGCCGGTAGCTGCCCTTGTCGACCGCATCGGAGCTGAGGCTGGAGACGTGCAGGCGGCGCGTCGCCGGCTGGCCCTGCTTGTCGACGATCTCGTAGCCCTCGGTGCTGATCTCGGCGAGATCGCCTTCCTCGAGATAGACGAAGCGGTTGGTCACCGGCAGCAGCGCCAGTGCATCGGAGGCGGCGAAGTACTCGTCGATGCCGACCCCGATCACCAGCGGACTGCCCTTGCGCGCCAGCATCATGCGCCCGGGATCGCGGCCGCTGATCACGGCCAGCGCATAGGCGCCGTGCAGGCGCGGCAGGACCGCGCTCATCGCCGCGCGCAGCTGCTCACCGCCCTTCATGGCGTCGTGCACCAGGTGCGCGACCACCTCGGTATCGGTCTCCGAAGCGAAGGCGTAGCCCTTGGCCTTGAGCTCTTCGCGCAGTTCCTCGTGATTCTCGATGATGCCGTTGTGCACCACGGCGACGTCGCCCGAGACATGCGGATGCGAGTTGCGCTCCGCCGGCACGCCATGGGTGGCCCAGCGCGTATGCGCGATGCCGGTGCCGCCCCGGTTGGGCGTCTGTTTCAGGATGGCATCGAGCTGCGCGACCTTGCCGACCGCACGGGTCAGCTGCAGCTGGCCTTGCGCGCCGACCACGGCGACGCCGGCCGAGTCATAGCCGCGGTATTCGAGGCGCCGCAGGCCCTCGATCAGGATGGGAGTGACGTTACGCTGCGCGACTGCACCGACGATTCCGCACATGGTCAGGCCTTCCTTTTCTTTTCCGGCTTCTTCCAGCCGGGAATGCTTTTTTGGTCGCGCGCGCGGCAGATCGTCAGCGCATCGGCCGGCGCGGTCTTGGTGATGGTCGAACCGGCGGCGACATAGGCGCCGCGCTCGATCGTCACCGGCGCCACCAGCTGGCTGTCGGTGCCGATGAAGGCGTCGTCGCCGATGGTGGTGACGTGCTTGTTGGCGCCGTCGTAGTTGCAGGTGATGACACCGGCGGAAACGTTGACGCGCTCGCCGATCACCGCATCGCCGAGATAGGCCAGGTGACCGGCCTTGGCACCCTTGCCGAGCTTCGCCTTCTTCAGCTCGACGAAGTTGCCGATGTGGACCTGCTCGCCCAGCACCGATTCCGGGCGGATGCGCGCGAACGGACCGATATCCGAACCGGCGCCGACGCTGCTGCCCTCGATCACGGTGTTGGCCTTGACGATCACGCCATCACCGAGCACGACGTTCTTCAGCAGCACGTTGGGACCGATGCGCACGCCATGGCCCAGCGTCACCCGGCCTTCGAGGATGACGTTGACGTCGATCTCGACGTCCTGGCCATGCTCGACGCTGCCGCGCAGGTCGAAGCGCGCGGGATCGAGCAGGGTCACGCCGGCGCGCATCAGCGCCTCGGCCTGGTTGCGCTGGTACTGGCGCTCCAGCGAGGCCAGCTGCAGCTTGTCGTTGACGCCTTCCACTTCCCAGGCCTGCTGCGGCTGCACGGTGTGGACGGCGACGCCCTCGGCGGCGGCCATGGCGATGATGTCGGTGAGGTAGTACTCGCCCTGTGCATTCTGGTTGCCGAGCTTCGGCAGCCAGGCCTGCAGCAGTTCATTGGGCACGCAGAAGATGCCGGTATTGACCTCGCGGATCGCCTTCTCGGCCGGGGTGGCGTCCTTCTGCTCGACGATGCGCAGCACCCGGCCATGGGCGCCGCGCAGGATGCGGCCGTAACCGGTGGGGTCCGGCATCTCCAGGGTCAGCAGCGACAGCGAGCGGGCCTCGGCCGCGGCCTCGATCAGTCGAGTCAGGGTCTGCGGGCGGATCAGCGGAACGTCGCCATAGAGGATCAGGGTGCGGCCGGCGGCCGGAAGCTGAGGCAGCGCCACCAGCACGGCATGGCCGGTGCCCTTCTGCTCGGCCTGCTCGACCCAGGCCACCGGGGCCTCGGCAAAGGCCGTGCGGACCTGTTCGCCGCCATGGCCGTAGACCACCACGGTGCGCGCCGCGCCGACCACAGCCGCGGCGTCCAGCACATGGGCCAGCAGCGGACGGCTGGCCAGGGGCTGCATCACCTTGGGCAGCTGCGACTTCATCCGCGTGCCCTTGCCTGCCGCCAGCACTACGACCGAAAGATCCTGCATGGGGCTTGATCCCGCAATGAACGAAGCATGATTTTAGCGCAGCGCAGCTGAATCCCGCGGGAACGGCTGCCCAAACAAAAAGCCCGCTCCGGGGAGCGGGCTTTCGGTGAACGCGGCCGCCTGTCTCAGCGGTGCGACACGTTCTTCAGCTTTTGCACGAACTGCAGGCGGGCGGCAGCCTCGATCAGCTCGGCCTGGGCCTTGGCGAGGTCCATATCGCCCTTGGCACCGGCCAGCTTCTCCTCGGCGTCCTGCTTGGCCTTGAGGGCAGCAGACTCGTCGGCGTCCTTGGCGCGCAGCGCGCTGTCGGCCAGGATCGTCACCAGATGCGGCTGCACCTCGAGGATGCCGCCGCCGACGAAGAACGACTGCTCGCTGCCGTCAGTGCCCTGGACGCGTACGGCGCCCGGCACCAGCTTGGTCAGCAGCGGCGTGTGGCGCGGCGCGATGCCGACCTCGCCCATTTCCGCGGGGGCGAACACCATCAGGGCTTCGCCCGTATGGATCTGCCCTTCGGCGGAAACGATGTCTACGTGAATGGATGCCATGGGCGTATTCGTCCCGAAGCCTTAGAGCTTCTTGGCCTTCTCGACGGCTTCGTCGATCGTGCCAACCATGTAGAAGGCCTGTTCCGGCAGGTGATCGAACTCGCCGTCGACGAGGCCGCGGAAGCCGCGGATCGTTTCCTTCAGCGAAACGTACTTGCCCGGCGAACCGGTGAAGATTTCGGCGACGTGGAACGGCTGCGACAGGAAGCGCTGGATCTTGCGCGCACGGGACACGGCGCGCTTGTCGTCTTCCGACAGCTCGTCCATGCCGAGAATCGCGATGATGTCCTTCAGTTCCTTGTAGCGCTGCAGCACGCCCTGCACGTCGCGGGCGGTGTTGTAGTGCTCGTTGCCGATGACGTTCGGATCAAGCTGGCGGCTGGTGGAGTCCAGCGGGTCGACGGCCGGGTAGATACCCAGCGAGGCGATGTCACGCGACAGCACGACGGTGGAGTCGAGATGCGCGAAGGTCGTCGCCGGCGACGGATCGGTGAGATCGTCGGCCGGAACGTAGACGGCCTGGATCGAGGTGATCGAGCCCTTCTTGGTCGAGGTGATGCGCTCCTGCAGAACGCCCATTTCCTCGGCCAGGGTCGGCTGGTAGCCCACCGCCGACGGCATACGGCCGAGCAGCGCGGACACTTCGGTGCCGGCCAGCGTGTAGCGGTAGATGTTGTCGACGAAGAACAGCACGTCGCGGCCTTCCTCGCGGAAGTACTCGGCCATGGTCAGGCCGGTCAGCGCGACGCGCAGGCGGTTGCCCGGCGGCTCGTTCATCTGGCCGTACACCATCGCAACCTTGGAGTTGCCGAGGTTCTTGGCGTCGACGACGCCCGATTCCATCATCTCGTGATAGAAGTCGTTGCCCTCACGGGTACGCTCACCGACGCCGGCGAACACCGACAGACCCGAGTGCGCCTTGGCGATGTTGTTGATCAGTTCCATCATGTTGACGGTCTTGCCGACGCCGGCGCCGCCGAACAGGCCGACCTTGCCGCCCTTGGCAAACGGGCACAGCAGGTCGATGACCTTGATGCCGGTTTCCAGCAGTTCCGTCGAACCGGCCTGGTCTTCGTACGTCGGCGCGGCGCGGTGGATCGCCCACAGCTCCTTCGATTCGACCGGACCGACTTCGTCGATCGGCTCGCCGAGCACGTTCATGATGCGGCCGAGGGTGCCTGCACCGACCGGCACCGAAATCGGCTTGCCGGTGTTGGTGACGACGAGGCCACGCTTGAGGCCTTCGGAGGCGCCCAGCGCGATCGTGCGGACGGTGCCGTCGCCGAGCTGCTGCTGCACTTCGAGGGTCAGGTCGGTGCCCGTGATCTTCAACGCGTCATAGATCTTGGGGATGGAATCACGCGGGAATTCCACGTCGACGACCGCGCCAATGACCTGAACAATCTTGCCGGAGCTCATTTGAGTTTCCTCTAACCGAATTCTGTTGCGTTAAACCGCGGCAGCGCCGCCGACGATTTCTGAAATTTCTTTGGTGATCGCAGCCTGGCGGGCCTTGTTATAGACCAGCTGCAGGTTGGTGATGATCTTGCCGGCGTTTTCGGTCGCCGACTTCATCGCCACCATGCGCGCGGACTGTTCACAGGCCGCGTTCTCGATCACCGCCTGGTAGACCTGCGACTCGATGTAGCGCTGCAGCACGAAGTCGAGCAGGCCGGCCGGGCTGGGTTCGTAGATGTAGTCCCAGTGGGCCAGCAGCTTTTCGTCCTGCACCGGCTCGACCGGCAGGATCTGACGAACCTGCGGACGCTGCGTCATCGTGTTGACGAAGGTGCTCGACACCAGGAACAGGCGGTCGATCTTGCCTTCGCGATAAGCGTCGGTCATCACCTTGATCACGCCCAGCAGCTGGTCCAGATGCGGACGGTCGCCGAGGTGGGTCTGCGTCGCGGTGACATTGCCGCCGAGGCGCTTGAAGTACGAGACCGCCTTGTTGCCGATCAGCGCCAACTCGGTCTCGACGCCCTTTTCCTTCATCTCGCGCAGGCTCTTCAGCAGCGCGCGGAAAACGTTCACGTTCAGGCCGCCGGCGAGGCCGCGGTCCGAGGTGACGACGATGTAGCCGACGCGCTTGGCGTCACGCTCCACCATGAACGGATGGACGTACTCGGCATTGGCCTGCGCGATGTGGCCGAGCGTGCGACGGATCTTCTCCGCGTACGGACGGGCCTGCGCCATGCGGTCCTGCGCCTTGCGCATTTTCGACATGGCGACCTTTTCCATCGCGCGCGTGATCTTCTGCGTGTTCTTGACGCTCTTGATCTTGGTGCGGATTTCTTTGGAGCCGGGCACGGCGCTATCCCTGGTCGATGCTTAGATGGCGGACTGCTTGACGTAGGCGTCCATCGCCGACTTCAGGCCGGCTTCGAGCGCGTCGTTCCAGTCGCCGGTGCTCAGCTTGCCCAGCAGTTCACCCTGGC
Organism: Solimonas sp.; assembly: GCA_035476855.1. Taxonomy (GTDB): domain Bacteria; phylum Pseudomonadota; class Gammaproteobacteria; order Nevskiales; family Nevskiaceae; genus Solimonas_A. The sequence continues at coordinate 13,096 of DATILC010000248.1, forward strand.
TGTTGGCCAGGAACTGGTGCAGGCCGGCTTCCCAGGCCAGGATCTTGGCGACCGGGACGACGTCGATGTAGCCCTTTTCCACCGCATACAGCGTGGCGGCCATGCTGCCGACCGACAGCGGCTGGTACTGCTTCTGCTTCATCAGCTCGGTGACGCGCTGACCGCGCTCGAGCTGCTTGCGGGTGGCTTCGTCGAGGTCCGAGGCGAACTGGGCGAAGGCCGCGAGTTCGCGGTACTGCGCCAGGGCGATACGGATACCACCGGAGAGCTTCTTGATCACCTTGGTCTGCGCGGCACCGCCGACGCGGGACACGGAGATACCGGCGTTCATGGCCGGGCGGATGCCGGCGTTGAACAGGTCGGTTTCGAGGAAGATCTGGCCGTCGGTGATCGTGATCACGTTGGTCGGAACGAACGCGGACACGTCACCGGCCTGCGTTTCGATGATCGGCAGCGCGGTCAGCGAACCGGTCTTGCCCTTGACGGCGCCGTTGGTGAACTTCTCGACGTAGTCGGCGTTGACACGGGCAGCGCGCTCGAGGAGACGGCTGTGTAGATAGAACACGTCGCCCGGGTAGGCTTCACGGCCCGGCGGGCGCTTCAGCAGCAGCGACACCTGGCGGTAGGCCACGGCCTGCTTCGACAGGTCGTCATAGATGATCAGCGCGTCTTCGCCCTTGTCGCGGAAGTACTCGCCCATCGAGCAGCCGGAGTACGGCGCGATGAACTGCAGCGCGGGGGATTCGGAGGCCGAGGCGGCAACGACGATGGTGTGGCCCATCGCGCCGTTTTCTTCCAGCTTGCGCACGACGTTGGCGATCGAGGAGGCCTTCTGGCCGATCGCGACGTACACGCACTTAATGCCGGTGCCCTTCTGGTTGATGATCGCGTCGATCGCCATCGCGGTCTTGCCGGTCTGGCGGTCGCCGATGATCAGCTCGCGCTGGCCGCGGCCGATCGGCACCATGGAGTCGACCGACTTGTAGCCGGTCTGCACCGGCTGGCTGACCGACTGGCGTGCGATGACGCCCGGGGCGACCTTTTCGATCGGCGACTTTTCGGTCGCATTGATCGGGCCCTTGCCGTCGATCGGACGGCCGAGTGCGTCGACGACGCGACCCAGCAGGGCCTCGCCGACCGGCACTTCGAGAATGCGACCGGTGGTCTTCACCGTGTCGCCTTCCGCCAGATGCTTGTAGTCGCCCAGGACCACGGCGCCGACGGAGTCGCGCTCGAGGTTCAGCGCGAGGCCGAAGGTGTTGCCCGGGAACTCGAGCATTTCGCCCTGCAGCGCGTCGGACAGGCCGTGCACGCGCACGATGCCGTCCTGCAACGACACGATCGTGCCGGTGTTGCGCGCTTCGGCCGCGGCATCGAAGTTCTTGATGCGGGCCTTGATCAGGTCGCTGATTTCGGAAGGATTAAGCTGCATGGTTCTTTACCTTTCAATCGGGGCGCTCACGCGCCCCTGCTTGGGCTGTTCAACGCGCCAGCGCGTTTTCCAGCCGCTCCAGTTCGCTCTTGACGGAACCGTCGATGACGAGGTCGCCGGTGCGGATCACGGCACCCGCGATCAGCGACTCGTCGACGTTCCACTCGATGGCTACATCCCTTGCCAGACGCTTCTTCACCGCATCCGCCAGCTGCTGCTGCTGGGCGCCGCCCACTGCCACCGCCGTCGTGATGGCGACGTCGGCGCGGGCCTCGGCCTCGGCACGCAGATGCTCGTACTGCTCGGCGATCGAGCCAGCCGCCGCGAGGCGACCGTTCTCGACCAGCAGCTTGAGCAGCCCGGTGCCCTCGGCACCGAGCGTCGCACCGGCCGACTGGGTCAGCACGGCCGCGAGGTCGGCCTTGGTCAGCGCCGGGTGGGTCAGCAACGGCGCGACCTGCGGGGCCGACACGGCCTCCGCGATCGCCTTCAGCACGCCGCTCCAGTCCTTGAACTTGCCGCTGTCGCGGGCCAGTTCAAAGACGGCTTTGGCGTAGGGCCGGGCCAGAGTGGTGATGTCCGCCATGGTCGTCGGTCCTTAGACGCGAGCAGCCAGGTCGCTGAGCACGTCAGCGTGGGCCTTGGCGTCGATCTCGCGCTTGAGGATCTTCGAGGCGCCGATCACGGCCAGCTCGCCGACCTGCTTGCGCAGCTCTTCGCGGGCACGGGCCACTTCACGGCCGACGTCGTCCTGGGCCTTGGCCACGATGCGCTCGGCTTCCTGCGTCGCCGTGCCCTTTGCGGCCTCGACGATCTGCACCGCCTGCTTGTTGGCAGCGGCGAGGATGTCCTGCGCCTGGGCGCGGGCTTCCTTCAGGGCCTGGTCGCTCTTGGAGGACGCGTCCTGCAGTGCCTTGGCACCACGCTCGGCAGCAGCCAGACCGTCAGCGATACGCTTACGGCGGGCTTCCATCGCCGCGATGATGGGCGGCCACACGAACTTCATCGTGAACAGGACAAAGATGATGAACACAATCATCTGTCCGACGATGGAGGGGATGCTCGCCTGCATGGGCTAGCTCCGAACTAGAGTGAGTGGATGATGATGTTTACTTCAGCGCCGCGAGCAGCGGGTTCGCGAACATCATCAGCAGACCCATGGCCACGCCGATGATCGACACGGCGTCGAGCAGGCCGGCGATGATGAACATCTTGGTCTGCAGCATGTTGGCCATTTCCGGCTGGCGGGCAGCGCCTTCGAGGAACTTGCCGCCGAGCAGACCGAAGCCGATGGCGGTGCCGAGGGCGGCGAGGCCGAAGATGAGGCCGATGGTCAGGGCGGTGCTGGCCTGAATCTGAGCAATGAGCTCCATGGTGTAACTCCGTGATGTGTTGCTGTGGTTGAAAAGGAAGACTGCGTACGTTTGCCGCTAATCAGTGATGCTCGTAAGCCATGCTCAGGTACACGATGGTCAGCGTCATGAAGATGAACGACTGCAGCGTGACGACGAGGATGTGGAAAATGGCCCAGCCGAGACCCGGGATGATCTGCGCCCACCAGGGCAGCAGCGCAATCAGGATGAAGATCAGTTCGCCGGCGTAGAGGTTGCCGAACAGTCGCAGCGCCAGCGACATCGGCTTGGCGAGCATTTCGACCGTATTGAGGATGACGTTGGGGATGAAACCCCACTTGCCGAACGGGTGGGTCAGGAACTCAAGGGTGAAGCCCTTCACGCCCTTGCCCTTGAAGCTGTAGACGAAGATCAGGATGAACACCGAGATCGACAGCGCGAAGGTGGCGCTCATGTCGGCCGAGGGCACGGCACGGATGTAGGCATGCGCCGGATCATGGCCCATGGAGCCGTAGATCTTGGCCCAGATCAGCGGGATCAGGTCGACCGGCAGCAGGTCCATGCAGTTCCAGAGGAACACCCAGCAGAAGATCGTCAGGGCCAGCGGGCCGATGAACGTGCGGGCGCCGTGGAAGCTGTCTTTCACCGAGTTGTCGACGAACTCGACGAGGATTTCGACGAAATTCTGCAGCTTGCCCGGCACGCCCTCGGTGGCGCGGACAGCGGCCATGCGGAACACGGTCAGGAAGGCCAGGCCGAGCAGCGTCGAGAAAATCAGCGTGTCGATGTGCCATGCGGACATCGAGATGAACGCACCATCGGAACTCGAAGACAGATGCTTCAAGTGATGCGTGACGTACTCGGCAGGAGAATGGCCCGCTTCAGACATTCGCTATTTCCAGAGCAATGCAAACCAGTAGACGAGATGAGCAGCGGCGAAGGTCGTGGCCAGGGGCGCCAGGGCACCCTTGAACACCAGTACGGCGAATCCGAACAGGACGACCGCCAGTACCCACTTCCGCGACTCAGCGCGATAAAAATTCGTGACCATGACCTGGGGGTCGGAAGTTTCCATCCCCAAGGCTTTTACTGCCGTGTAGTACGTCAGTACGGCGCCGATCGACCCGCCGCAGAAGGCCGAAGCAGCGGGCAGCCAGCCCTGGAAGATCCCCCACAGGACGGCGCCACAGGCCGCAATCAGCAATTGAAACAGTGCAATCCGGGTGGCGACTTTCATGGTCAGCCGACTTCGTTAAATGATGCACTGCATCAATCCCATAAAGTATAGCGGGTCCGGGAACCGGCGGGCAACCGAGCCGACCGTCCAGCATTCCCCGGGACATCTCCCCTCAATGTGCAGTGCGGGCACATTGAAAGAGGACGCCGCTGTGCCCGCAGCATACCCGTTGCGGACACAGTCGCCCCTTGGACAATTTGTCCCAGGGCGAGGCCCTACATCAGGTCGAAGCAGAACCGCAGGATCAGCAGGGACACCACGGCGATGTAGGCCTGCCGGACGAAGCCGCTGCCGCGGCGGATCGCCAGCCGCGCCCCCGCCATGGAGCCGGCGACATTGAACACGGCCATGCACAGCGCGACGTCATAGAGGATGTGCCCCGCCATGCCGAACCACAGCGCGGCGGCCGCATTGGTGACGACATTGACCAGCTTGGCCGAGGCCGAGGCGGCCAGGAAGCTGAAACCGAACAGGCCGACGAAGGCAAACAGCAGGAAGGAGCCAGTGCCCGGACCGAAGAAACCATCATAGAAACCGATCAGGCCGCCCATGCCCAGGGCCGCGGCCAGTTCGCGCCGGCCTGACAGCCGCGGTGCATGCAGGGCACCGAGTTCCTTCTTCCACAGGGTGTAGGCCAGCACTGCGACCAGCAGCACCAGCACCAGCGGGCGCAGCAGCTGCGGCGCCAGCCGGGTGGCGAGGCTGGCCCCGGCCAGTGCCAGCAAGAAGGCCGCGATCACGGCCGGCAGGGTGGCCCGCCATTCCGGCGGCACGCGCCGCAGGTACTGGATCGCGGCAGCGGAAGTGCCCCAGATGCTGCAGAACTTGTTGGTGCCCAGCAGCGTCGCCGGCGGCAGGCCGGGCATCAGCACGAACAACGCCGGCAGCTGGATCAGCCCGCCGCCGCCGACCACGGAGTCGACGAACCCGGCCAGCAGGGCCAGCGCACAGAGCGCAGCCAGCGCCGGGGTGAATTCCGGCAGCAGCGAGGGCAGCGCGTCGAACAGCAGCGCTTATCCCAACAGTGCGGCAGCAGCAGCGGGAATCTTGTAACGCTTGCCGGTGAACAGCTTGCGCAGCAACAGGGTCAGCCACTCGCGCGAACTGGAAAGCTGGCGCAGCACCACGTAGACCTCGTCGCCTTCGCGCTCCAGTTCGTAGCGCTCGACAGTGACCGACACCGGATGCTGCTCGCCGCGCAGCAGGGCATGCATCTTGAGCCGGCTGGCGCCGGTATCCACCTTCAGGTCCTGGATCTCGCCGTAGTCGCTGAGGCGCTCGTTGATGAAAGCCCTCAGGGCCATGCCCAGGGCAGCGTCCTTCATGCGTCCGAACATGCGTGCCCCTCAGAGAATGTCGGAAGCGTGCGCCGCCAGGCGCGAGCGCTCGCCGCGGGCCAGGGTCACGTGGCCGCCATGCGGCCAGCCCTGGAAGCGGTCGACCACGTAGGTCAGGCCCGAGGTGGTCTCGGAGAGATAAGGCGTGTCGATCTGCGCCAGGTTGCCCAGGCAAACCATCTTCGAACCCGGGCCGCAGCGCGTGATCAGCGTCTTCATCTGCTTGGCGGTGAGGTTCTGCGCCTCATCGATGATCACCAGGCGGTTGAGGAAGGTGCGGCCGCGCATGAAGTTGAGCGAGCGGATCTTGATGCGCTTGCTCAGCAGGTCGTTGGTGGCGGCGCGCTCCCAGTCGCCGGCATTGCCGTTCTGGGTCAGCACCTCGAGGTTATCCATGATGGCGCCCATCCAGGGCGTCATCTTTTCTTCCTCGGTACCCGGCAGGAAGCCGATGTCCTCGCCCAGCGGCACGGTCACGCGGGTCATGATGATTTCGCGGTAGCGCGGCTCGTCCAGCACCTGGGCCAGGCCGGCAGCCATGGTCAGCAGGGTCTTGCCGGTGCCGGCGGTGCCGAGCACGGTGACGAAGTCGATGTCCGGATCCAGCAGCAGGTTCAACGCGAAGTTCTGCTCGCGGTTCTTGGCGTGGATGCCCCAGACGCTGGACTTGCCGCTGCGATAGTCGCGCACGACGCGCAGTTCGCCGACGTTGCCGTCGATCTTCTG
>DATILC010000249.1:0-9366 GCA_035476855.1 Solimonas sp.
GTTCCGCGCCGAAGAAGCCGCGTGGCGACCGCAAGCCGGGCGACCGTGGCCGTGGTGGCCCCCGTGGCGCCGGCGCCGGTCGTCGTGGCGAGAAGGCTGGCGAGTAAGGAGATCTACGGATGACGCAGATCACTGCTGCCCAGGTCAAGGAACTGCGCGAGCGCACCGGCGCCGGCATGTCCGATTGCAAGAAGGCCCTTGAGGCCACCGAGGGCAACCTCGATGCCGCCGTCGAGAAGCTGCGCCTGGACGGCGCGGCCAAGGCCGACAAGAAGGCCAGCCGCACTGCCGCCGAGGGCGTCATTGCCCTGGCCAGGTCGGACGATGCCGTCGCGATGGTCGAGCTCAACAGCGAAACCGACTTCGTGGCCAAGGGCGAGGACTTCCGCGCCCTGGCCCGCGAAGCCGCCGAGCTGGCGCTGAAGCACCGCCCGGCCAACGTCGAAGCCCTCGGCCAGCTGTCGGCCGGTGGCGAGACTGTGGACCAGAAGCGTCGCAACCTGATCGCCAAGATTGGCGAGAACATCACCCTGCGTCGCTTCGAGATCGTCTCCAGGGCCGGCGCCGACCTCGTCACCTATATCCACCCGGGTGACAAGATTGCCGTGGCCCTGGCGATGGACAAGGGCGAGGCCGAACTGGCCAAGGACCTGGCGATGCACACCGCCGCCATGGCCCCGCGCTACCTGAACGCGGGCGAGATTCCTGCCGAGGCGGTCGAAGCCGAGCGCAAGGTGATCGATGCCACGGTGGCCCAGGAACAGGTCGATGCCAAGGCCGACTCCGAGAAGTACGCCAGCGCGCTGAAGGAAATGGATGCCGAGAAGCAGAACGGCGTCTATGACGGCCTGTCTGCCGACGACAAGAAGAGCTGGGACGACGACTACGCGGCGATCAAGAAGAAGTTCGGCGGCGGCTTCAAGCCCAAGCCGGCCGAGATTCTGGCCAAGATGGTGGATGGCAAGGTCAACAAGTTCAAGGCCGAGCTGACCCTGCTGGGCCAGCCGTTCGTGAAGGCCAGCAACGGCGAGTCCGTCGAGAAGGTGCTGACCGACAAGAAGGCCGCAGTGGCCCGCTTCGTCCGCTTCGCCGTGGGCGAGGGCATCGAGAAGAAGAAGGAAGACTTTGCCGCCGAAGTCGCCGCGACCCAGGCGAGTCTGACCGCCTGATTTTGCGGTAAACTCAGCGCAGGTTGTGAACGAGACCCCGGCAACGGGGTCTTGTTTTAAGTAAACCCTGAAAAATCCGCCAGATAGAGCCTGCCTATGTCCGCCCAGCCCGCGTACAAGAGAATTCTGCTGAAGCTGTCTGGCGAAGCCCTGATGGGCAATCTGGGTTTCGGCATCGCTCCGCCGGTGACCGAGTTTCTGGCCAATGAAATCAAGTCGGTAGTCGACGCCGGCGTGCAGGTGGCGCTGGTCGTGGGTGGTGGCAACATCTTCCGCGGCGAAGGCCTGGCCAAGGCCGGCATGGACCGCATCACCGGCGACCAGATGGGCATGCTGGCCACCGTGATCAATGCCCTGGCCTTGCAGGACGCGATCGAGCGCACCACCGGCCTGCAGGCGCGGGTGCAGTCGGCGATCCGCATCAACGAGGTCTGCGAGGACTTCATCCGCCGCAAGGCGATGCGCCATCTCGAGAAGGGCCGCATCGTGGTCTTCGCCGCCGGCACCGGCAACCCCTTCTTCACCACCGATTCGGCGGCTGCGCTGCGCGCGGTCGAGATCGGCGCGGACCTGCTGCTGAAGGCGACCAAGGTCGATGGCATCTACACCGCCGATCCCAAGAAGGACCCCTCGGCGAAGAAGTACGACACCATCACCTACGATGAGGCATTGTCCCGGCGCCTTGGCGTGATGGACCAGACCGCGATGGTCCTGTGCCGCGACAACCGCATGAAACTCTGCGTTTACGACATGGATCACCCCGGCGCGCTGATGAAGATCGTCATGGGCGACCAGAGCATCGGGACGCGGGTCGACGTCTGACAGAATTGCCGCTTTCCGGAGATAGCGATGATCAACGAAACCAAGAACGATACGACCACGCGCATGCAGAAGTGCCTGGACACGCTGAAGGCCGAACTCGCCAAGCTGCGTACCGGTCGTGCCAGCGCCGCCATGCTGGACCATGTCCGGGTCGACTACTACGGCTCGCCGGTGCCGATCTCGCAGGTCGCCAGCGTGGTGGTCGAGGACTCGCGCACGATCACCATCACGCCATGGGAAAAGCCGATGGTCAGCGTGGTCGAGAAGGCCATCATGACCTCCGACCTGGGCCTCAATCCCAACACCGCCGGCCAGACCATTCGCATCAACATGCCGCCGCTGACCGAAGAGCGCCGCCGTGACCTCGCCAAGGTGGTAAAGACCGAGGCGGAAGCCGCCAAGGTCGCGATCCGCAACGTGCGCCGTGACGCCAACCAGGCGTTCAAGGACGCGGAGAAGGCCAAGAAGATCACCGCCGACGACGTCAAGCGTGGCGAGACCGAGATCCAGAAGCTGACCGACCAGTTCGTCGCCAAGGTCGACGAGTCGGCCCAGATCAAGGAAAAAGAACTGCTGTCGATGTAAGGCATCGTTTCCCTGCCCATGTCCCGCGAGCCCCCAGCCCTGCCGACCGAAGGCATCCCGCGCCATGTCGCCATCGTCATGGATGGCAACGGCCGCTGGGCGAAGCGCCGAGGGCAGCCGCGGGCGATGGGGCATCGCGCCGGTGTGCGCGTGGTGCGCAAGATCCTGCGTGCGGCGCACAAGAGCGGGGTCGAGGCACTGACCCTGTTCGCCTTCTCCCAGGAGAACTGGAAGCGCCCCGAGACCGAGGTCAGGCTGCTGATCCAGTTGTTCGTGCGCACCCTGGCGCGCGAGGTCGATGCGATGCATCGCAACGGTGTGCAGATCCGTTTCATCGGTGACCGTAGCGGCTTTCCGGCGCCGCTGGGTGATGAAATGCTGCGTGCCGAACGCTGCACCGCTGCCAACACCGGCCTGAGGGTTGCCATCGCCGTTGGCTACGGCGGGCAGTGGGACATCGTGCAGGCGGCGCAGCAGCTGGTGGCGCAGGGCCAGCCGATCACCGCCGAAGGCATCGAGGCGCACCTGCAGACCGCCGGCCTGCCGGAACCGGACCTGATGATCCGTACCGGCGGCGAACAGCGCATCAGCAATTTCCTGCTCTGGCAGCTGGCCTATACCGAGCTGTATTTCACCGAGGTGCTGTGGCCGGACTTCGGCGAGGCCGAGTTCGATGAGGCCCTGCTCTGGTATGCCGGTCGTGAGCGCCGCTTCGGCCGCGTCCCCGAAAGCGCCTGAGCGGCTGCCTTGGCGCATAGTAGTTTCGCGCCGGTAATGACAAACTGACGCGATCCGCCGGCCCGCTTCGCAGCGAACTACCGAATCCTCATTATCCATGCTCGTCCAGCGCGTCATCACAGCCCTGATCCTGTTGCCCCTGCTGCTGGCCCTGGTCTGGTATGCACCGACCCCCTGGCTCTACGGCGTGCTGGTGCTGGTCGGCATGCTGATGGCCTGGGAGTGGACCGGGCTGATGGGCTGGGGGCAGCGCCGTCCGGTGCGCCTGGGCTATGCGGCGCTGGTCGGTGCGCTGCTGGCGCTGGCCTGGTTCGTCCCGGGTCGTGAAAAGCTTCTGCCCTGGCTGCTCGGCGCGGCCGTGCTGTGGTGGCTGTTCGCCATCAGCCTGTTCCCCGGCTTTCCCGACAACCTGCAGAACAACCGGCCCGGCGCGCTGCCGATGTCGCTGCTGGGTATCCTGCTGACCCTGTCGACCCTGCTGGCGCTGGCGGCCCTGCACGCGATGCCGCAGGGCGCGCTGAAGCTGCTGTACTTCCTGTTCATCGTCTTCGCCGCCGATACCGGCGCCTATCTTGCCGGCCGCAACTTCGGCCGCCGCAAGCTGGCGCCCAACATCTCGCCCGGCAAGACCGTCGAGGGCGCGCTGGGCGGCCTGCTGCTGACCGCGGCCTGGGCCATGACCGGCGGCGTCTACGTCTTCGCCCCGGAGGGCGACAAGGTCTGGATGCTGCTGGGCCTGACCGTGGTGGTGGCGGCGATCTCGATCGTCGGCGACCTCACCGAGTCGATGTTCAAGCGCATCGCCGGCCTCAAGGACAGCGGCAACATCCTGCCCGGCCACGGCGGCATCCTCGACCGCGTCGACAGCATCCTTGCCGGCGCCCCGGTGATGGTGCTCGGCCTCTATCTGACGGGGCTCTGATGCAGACCCTGGTGGTCCTCGGCGCGACCGGCACCATCGGGCGCAACACCCTCGACGTCGCCGCGCGTCACCCCGACAAGCTGCGCGTGCTGGCGCTGACCGCCAACCGCGACGTCGACGGGATGCTGGAGCTGTGCCGCAGCCATCGTCCGCGCTTTGCCGCGATGCAGGAACGCGCCGCGGCGGCCAGCCTGCGCCAGCGCTGCCGCGACGAGGGGCTGGCCTGCGAGGTGCTGGAAGGCGTCGATGCGCTATGCCAGCTGGCCGCACATGCCGAGGCCGACCAGGTGATGTCGGCGATCGTCGGCGCGGCCGGCCTGCTGCCGACCCTGGCCGCGGTGCGTGCGGGCAAGCGCGTGCTGGTGGCCAACAAGGAGCCGCTGGTGATGGCCGGCCCGCTGCTGATGGCCGAGGCGCAGCAGCATGCCGCGACCATCATCCCGATCGACTCCGAGCACAACGCCATCTTCCAGTGCCTGCCCGCACCGGCGCGCTGCGGTGAAGTGCCGAAGGGCGTGCGCCGCCTGATCCTGACTGCCTCCGGCGGGCCGTTCCGCGAGACGCCGCTGGAGCAGCTGGCCGGCGTGACCCCGCAGCAGGCGGTGCGCCATCCCAACTGGGTGATGGGGCAGAAGATCTCGGTCGACTCCGCGACCATGATGAACAAGGGCCTGGAACTGATCGAGGCCGCAGTGCTGTATGCGCTGCCGCCGTCCAGCCTGGAGGTGGTGATCCACCCGGAGAGCGCGATCCATTCGATCGTCGAGTACGTCGACGGCTCGATGCTGGCGCAGCTGGGCCAGCCCGACATGCGGGTGCCGATCGCCCATGCCCTGGCTTGGCCGCAGCGCTGGGAATCCGGGGTAGGGGGGCTGGATCTGGCGGCACTGGGCCGCTTCCGCTTCGAGACGCCGGACGAGCGCCGCTTCCCCTGCCTGCGGCTGGCGCGTGCCGCCCTGGCGGCCGGCGGCATGCTGCCGAATGCATTGAACGCAGCCAATGAAGTCGCGGTCGAAGCGTTTCTTCAGCAGCAGCTGGCCTATACGGGGATTCCCGCAGTGATCGAACAGGTGATGGACGCCGCCGCCGGGCGCGGGCCCGATGGCGACCTCGAGGCGATCCTCGCCACCGACGCCTGGGCGCGTGATCAAGCCCGCAAGGCAGTGTCGTCGATGGAGCAGAAGCGTCTCTATGCCTGATTTCCTCTGGTCCTTCGGCGGCTTCGTCGTCGCCATCAGCGTGCTGGTGGCCTTCCACGAGTTCGGCCATTACTGGGTGGCACGGCGCTGCGGCGTCAAGGTGCTGCGCTTCTCCATCGGCTTCGGCCGCTCGCTGTGGACACACCGCTCCGCCGACGGCGTCGAGTGGATGGTGGCTGCGATCCCGCTGGGCGGCTACGTCAAGATGCTGGACGAGCGCGAGGGCCCGGTGCCGGAGGAGCTGCGTTCGCAGGCCTTCAACAACGCGCCGGTCGGCAAGCGCTTCCTGATCGTCGCCGCCGGGCCGTTGTTCAACTTCATGCTGGCCGTGGCCTTCTACTGGATGGTGATGATCCTCGGCGTGCAGGGCATCAAGCCGATGATCGCTGCGCCGGCCGAGCGCAGCGCCGCCGCCGTGGCCGGACTGCTTGAGGGCGAGCAGGTGCTGCGCGTGGCGGGTACCCCGACGCCGACCTGGACCGAGCTGCGCACCGAGCTGCTGGACCGTGCGCTGGCGGGCGGGCAGCTGCCGCTGGAAGTGCTGGGCCGGGACCAGCGCACGCGCCAGGTCGAGCTGGACCTGCGCGGCGTCCGCGTCGATCCGGAATACGTGTTCGACGACCTCGGCCTGCAGATGTTCCAGCCGCCGATCCCGCCGGTGCTGGGCGGGGTTCTTGCCGGTGGTGCCGGCGAGGCCGCCGGCCTGCGCGCCGGCGACCACGTGGTGGCCATCGACGGCGCGCCGATCGCGACCTGGCAGGAACTGGTGAAGATCATTTCAGCGCGTCCCGAGACGGTGGTCCGGATCGAGGTGCAACGCGGCGCGCAGCGAGTCAGCCTCAATGCCGTGGTGGCGCGCGTCGAAGAGGGTGGGCGCAGCATCGGTCGCCTCGGCGTGGAAATAGCGCCCTCCCCGGAGTTGTGGCAGGATTTGCGCGCCGAAAGCCGGCGGGGACCGCTGGCGGCCATCCCGGCGGCGGTCGAGCAGACCTGGCGGATGTCGGCGCTGACGCTGAAGATGCTGTGGCGCATGGTGCTCGGCGACGTTTCGATCAAGAACGTCAGCGGTCCGATCCAGATCGCCCAGGTCGCCGGATTCACGGCGCAGGTGGGCCTGGTGTCCTTCCTGAGCTTCATGGCGGTGGTGAGCGTCAGCCTCGGCGTGCTCAACCTGCTGCCGGTGCCGCTGCTCGATGGCGGTCACTTGCTGTTCTACATGATTGAGGCGGTGAAGGGTTCGCCGTTGTCGGACCGGGCACAGGAGGCAGGACAGAGGGTGGGACTGACCTTCCTGATGATGATGATGGGGCTGGCGTTCTTCAACGACGTCATGCGCCTGCTGAACTGATTCGTAGCAGACCTACAAAAGAAACCAAATCAGTGAAACCGCTGAGAACGAAGAAAACGGCGATTGCCAGTGCCATTGCGGCGCTCGTGCTGACGGGCCAGGCTTACGCCTTCCAGCCGTTCACGATCAAGGAAATCCGCGCCGATGGCCTCGAGCGACTCGAGATCGGCACGGTCCTGACCTACCTGCCGCTGTCGGTCGGTGACGAGCTCAATGACGCGACCTCGCGCCAGGCGATCAAGTCGCTGTATGGCTCCGGCCTGTTCCAGGACGTGCAGCTGCAGCGCGACGGCGATGCCCTGGTGATTGCGGTGAAGGAACGTCCCTCGATCACCAGCTTCACCATCGAGGGCAACGAGAAGATCGGCGGCGACGAGCTGAAGAAGTCGATGAAGGATCTCGGCCTGGCCGAGGGCGAGCTGTTCAAGCGCGAACTGCTCGATGGCGTCGAGCAGGAATTGCGCCGCCAGTACTACTCCAACGGCTACTACGACGTCGAGATCAAGACCAGCGTCACCGAGGAGCCGGGCAACCGCGTCAGCCTCAAGATCGACGTGATCGAAGGCAAGGTCACGCGCATCAAGGACGTCAACCTGCTCGGCAACAAGGCGTTCTCGACCGGCGAGCTGCTCAAGCAGTTCGACCTGCAGGCCACCAACTGGATGCCGTTCCAGAGCAGCGACAAGTACTCCAAGCAGAAGCTGGTCGGCGATCTCGAGAAGCTGCAGTCCTACTACCAGGACCGCGGCTACCTCAAGGCCAACGTCTCCTCCGTGCAGGTGGCGCTGACGCCGGAGAAGGACGCGATCTACGTCACCGTCAACATCGAGGAAGGCGAGATCTACACGATCAAGGATCGCCGTTTCTCCGGCGAGACCATCCTCAACGAGCAGTTCCTCAACGCCCTGGTCACGACCAAGGCCGGCGACACCTTCTCGCGCAAGGAAGCCACCGACAGCGCCAACCGCATCGAGGCGGCGCTGTCCGACATTGGCTATGCCTTCGCCGAGGTCAACCCGCTGCCGGAGGTGGACGAGTCCGGCAAGCTGGTGTCGATCAACTATTTCATCGAACCGGGCAAGCGTGCCTACGTGCGCCGCATCAGCTTCAGCGGCAACCTCGGCACCAACGACGAGACGCTGCGCCGCGAAATGCGCCAGCTGGAAGCGGCGCCGTTCTCCAAGAGCGCGGTCGAGCGTTCGCGCGTGCGCCTGGCGCGCCTGCCGTTCATCGAGGACGTCGAGGTCGACACCAAGCCGGTCGCCGGTTCGGACGATCTGGTCGACGTGCAGTTCAAGGTCAAGGAGCGTCCGCCCGGATCGGTGCAGTTCGGCGTCGGCTACTCGGGTGCCCAGGGCTTCCTGATCACCGGCAGCCTGACCCACACCAACTTCCTCGGCAGCGGCAACCGCGTCGAGCTGTCGGCGGAGAACAATTCGATCTCCAAGGCGTTGAGCCTGTCCTGGACCGATCCTTACTTCACCGCCGACGGCATCAGCCAGACGGTGTCGGCCTCGTACCGCAAGTCGGAGTCGGTGATCCGCTTCAGCTCCGGCTTCAACACCAACGTGCTGGGCATGAACCTGACCTACGGCATCCCGCTGTCGGAGTTCATGACCCTGCGCGCCGGCGTCGGTTTCGACGAGACCTCGATCGAGACCTTCCCGGACTCGACTTCGGACCAGGTGCTGCAGTTCGTCGTCGACAACGGCACGCGCTTCCTGAACTACTCGTTCCGCACCGGCATCAGCTACGACTCGCGCAACCGCACCTTCTTCGCCGATCGCGGTGCACTGCACTCGCTCAGCCTCGACCTTGGCATCCCGGGCAGCGACATCGAGTTCTACAACCTCAGCTACCGTGGCCAGCAGTACCTGCCGATCTACCGTCGCCTGGCGCTGGAAATCAACGGCTCGGTCGGCCTGGTCGACACCTACAGCAACGACGAGGAAGTGCCGCCGTACGAGAACTTCTTCGCCGGTGGTCCGCGCACCGTGCGTGGCTACCGCGACGGCTCGCTGGGCCCGCTCGATACGCCGTTCCTGAACCCCTTCGGCGGCAAGTTCCGCACCACGGCGCAGAACAACCTGATCGTGCCGCTGCCGATCGCCAGCGACGGCAAGTCGACCCGCCTGAGCCTGTTCTACGACCTCGGCAGCGTCTTCGCCCAGCCGGGCGATTTCGAGGCCAACGAGCTGCGCCAGTCGGCGGGCATCGCGTTCTCCTGGTTCACGCCCTTCCTGGGCCTGCTGGACCTGAGCTACGCCTTCCCGCTGAACGAGAAGCAGGGCGACGAGGTGGATCGCTTCCAGATCCGCTTCGGTGGCGGTTTCTAGCCTGACCCGCGGTACTACCCTTCGATATCACTCACAGAGCCAGAGAATCACGATGCGTACCATTACCCGAATCCTCAGCGCCATGACCCTCGCCTCGGGCGCGCTGCTCGCCGCCATGCCGGCGATGGCACAGACCAAGGTTGCCAGCATCCGCGCCGCCGAACTGGTGCAGCAGTCGCCGCAGTTCAAGGCCGGTGCCGACAAGATCAAGGCGGAGTTCGACCGCCGCAAGAACGACCTCGAGGCC
>DATILC010000250.1:0-24253 GCA_035476855.1 Solimonas sp.
GGGTTTCGACGGCGCAGCCGCGGTCGGCATCCGCGAGAACCGCATCAGCTACGTCGGCACCGAGCCCACCGGCAGCTACGCCGAGACCCTCGATGCCCAGGGCCTGTGGCTGATGCCCGGCCTGGTCGACCTTGCCGCACGCTGCCGCGAGCCTGGCCAGACCCACAAGGCCAGCTTCCGCAGCGAGATTCCGGCGGCGCTGTCGGGTGGCATCACCAGCATCGTGCTGCCGCCGGACACCAGCCCAGCGATCGATCCACCGGCTATCGTCACCCGCATCCAGCGCAGCGTGAAGGCCGCCGGGCCGCTCAACGTCTACATGCTGGGCGCCCTGACCAAGGGCCTCGACGGCGAAGCCCTCAGCGAGATGGCGGCACTGAAGCAGGCCGGCTGCGTCGGCGTCGGCAATGGCTTGGCGCAGCTGTCGAACTCGCTGATCGTGCGCCGCGCGCTGGAATACGCCAACGGCCTGGGCCTGACCGTACACGTGTTCGCGCAGGACGCCGCCCTGTCCAATGGCGGCTGCGCCCACGAAGGACCGGTCGGCACACGGCTCGGCCTGCCGCCGATCCCGGCGGCGGCAGAAGTGGCGGCCCTGCGGCTCTGGATTTCCCTGGTCGAGGACACCGGCGCGTCGATCCATGTCGGCCGCCTGTCCACCGCCAAGGGCGCCGGCCTGATCGAGTCGGCACAGAAGCGCGGCTTGGCGGTGACAGCCGATGTCGCCGTGCACCAGCTGTTCCTGACCGAGGACGACGTCGACGGCTTCAATGCCCAATGCCACGTCATCCCACCGCTGCGCTCCAACGAAGATCGCGACGCCCTGCGCGAAGCGGTGCGGCGCGGCGTGATTAGCGCGATCTGCTCCGACCACCAGCCGCATGAGCTGGATGCCAAGACCAACCCTTTCCCGCAGACCGAGCCCGGCATCTCCGGCCTCGAAACCCTGCTGCCGCTGGCACTGCGCTATGCCGGCGACGTCGGCCTGGCACCGCTGGAACTGGCAGCACGCCTCTGCAGCGGACCCGCAGCGATCGCCGAACTGGCGGCGGGCAGCCTCGCAGTCGGCGCCTCCGCCGACCTGCTGCTGCTGGACCCGAAGGCACGCTGGCGTCTGCAGGCCGGCAGCCTGCTCAGCGCCGGCCGCAACACCCCCTTCGACGGCAGCGAAATGCATGGCCGCGTAGTCCGCACCCTGATCCGCGGCCAGACCGTCCACACAGGCTGATCAAGCACCCCGCGGAAGGGCGGTAGCCAGCTTCTGGTCATGGTGTATAGTTGTTTCAAATCTGTCTATTAGCAGTACTTTCAAGACCGAATTTTGGGAGGCAGCCGTCAAGGCTGATCGAGGAAAAAACATGGCACGTGTGCTGATCGTCGACGACTCACCGACCGATGTACTCAATCTGAGAAACATCCTGCAGAAAGCCGGTCACTCCGTCATCGAGGCCTCCAGCGGCCATGACGTGCTGGACCGCGTCAAGCTCGAAAAGCCCGACGTCGTGATCATGGACGTGGTCATGCCGGGCGTGAACGGCTTCCAGGCCACGCGTACGCTGAGCAAGGATCCGGTCACCAGCCACATCCCGGTGATCGTGGTCAGCAGCAAGAACCAGGAGACCGACCGCGTCTGGGCCCTGCGCCAGGGCGCGAGGGAGTACATGGTCAAGCCGGTCAAGGAAACCGATCTGCTGGGCAAGATCAACACTCTGCTCGGCCTCTAGCCGAAGCCCTTAAAAAATACTGCAGGGGATCGTTATGGCCGAAGAAAAAACACTGGCCAAGGGCATGACGGGCAGCAGGCGCGAACTTGCGCTGCTGATCGCCGCGGCGGTGCTGCTGGCATCGGCACTGGGCGGCTTCTACTTCATCCAGTCATCCGAATCGCAGGACGAGGCCTGGATGGGTCTCGCGCGGTCGATCCCCAGCGACGTCAACGAAGTCGCGCAGATCGGCGAGGAGGCCGCACGCGGCGTCGCTCCCGACTTCCAGACCTTGTCGGCACGCGCCGACGATCTCGGCACCGTCATCAACGGTCTGGCCCAGGGTGACGCGGAGTCCGGCATCGAGCGCGCACCCGCCATCGTGCAGGGCGAGGTCCAGGGCGTTGCCGAATCCTGGAAGAAAATGAAGCAGACGGTCGACGCAGTGCTCGCCGGCGAAGTGCCGTACAAGCGCGTCGCCAGCAACATCGCGATCATCACCGAAGCGATCCACACCTCGGAAGACCCGACGCAGGACAAGGGCATCTACCCGATGTACGCCGAGATGGCGGAACGCCTCGGTGCACGCGGCGCCTCCTCCGGCCAGATCTACACCGCCGCCAGCCAGCTGAACCGCCTCGAGCGCATCGCCGGTACCGCACAGCGCGTGCTGTCGCAGGGCCGCGACGCCAAGCTCGCCGCCGACGCCCTGCAGCGCGAGGTCGACGAGTTCCTCAACAGCAACCAGTTGATCGGCGATCCCTCGGCCCGCACCGCGGCCGAGCGCTTCGAGCCGCTGGGCGAGGCCACCAAGGCGATCGGTCTCGATGCCGACGCGATCAACGGCATGCAGCTGGCCTCGGGCCAGATCAAGGGCGCCGCGGCGGACGTCATCGCCACCTCCGGCGCGCTGGAACAGCGCCTGATCGACACGCGCATCAAGCAGGTCATCCTGCCGATCATCGTGTACGTCGCCGGTGCCGTCGCACTGCTGTTGATGATCGCGTACGTGATCCTCAGCGTCATCAACGTGCGCAACCGCATCAAGTTCGCCGACGACCGTGACGCCCGCCAGCAGCAGGCGATTCTGGGTCTGCTCGACGAAATCACCAACCTCGCCGACGGTGACCTGACGGTGGACGTGACCGTGACCGAGGACTTCACCGGCGCGATCGCTGACTCGATCAACTACACCGTCCAGAACATGCGTAACCTGGTCGGTACGATCAACAGCACCTCGGTGGAAATCGCCGCCGCTGCCGGCTCGACCTCGAACACGGCCATGCGCATGTCCGAAGCCTCCGAGCGCCAGGCACGCGAGGTTACGGCGGTGACGAACACCATCGCCACCACCGCCCAGTCGATGCAGCAGGTGTCCGCCCGCGCCGAGCAGCTGGCACAGCAGGCACAGCAATCGGTGCAGATCGCCCACAACGGCGCCCAGACCGTGGGTCGCACAATCCAGGGCATGGCCTCGCTGCGCGAGCAGATCCAGGACACCTCCAAGCGCATCAAGCGCCTGGGTGAATCGTCCCAGGAAATCGGCAACATCATCGAGTTCATCAACGACATCGCCGAGCAGACCAACACGCTGGCGCTCAACGCATCGATCCAGGCCGCCATGGCCGGCGAAGCGGGCCGCGGCTTCGCGGTGGTTGCCGACGAAGTTCAGCGCCTGGCAGAACGTGCAGCTACTGCAACCCGCCAGATCGAAAATCTGGTCAAGACGATTCAGGCCGATACCAACGAGGCCATCATCTCGATGGAGCGCTCCACCCAGAACGTGGTGGTCGGCGCCAAGAGTGCCGAGGAAGCCGGCCAGTCGCTGACCAAGATCGAAAGCTCTTCGCAGGAACTGGCAAAACTCATTACCGAAATCTCCTCCTCCGCCCGCAACCAGTCCGGCGCCGCGACCAAGATTGCCGGCACCATGCAGGTCATTCGAGACATCGCCGTGCAGTCGGCCGGTTCCGCCAGCCAGACGGCACAGGCGGTCGGTGAATTGAACACGCTGTCCGAAAAGCTGCGCGAGTCGGTATCGGGCTTCAAGCTGCCGGACGAGACCGGCCTGGTGCCCTGAGGCCAATGCTTCCTCCGAGCCCCGGTCCGCCGGGGCTTATCTTTTTATGGTGTCCGGCAGCTAAGCTTCCGCCATGTCGCACGATTCCCACCAGCACGGACACGGCCATCACCATGGCCACGGCGGCGACGGCCACCATCACGACCATGGGCACGGGCACCACCATGGCCATGGCCATGATCACGGTCACGGTCACGGTCACGCCGCGAAAAACTCCCACGCCGGGGAAACCGCCCTCCGCATCGCGCTGTTCCTGACCGCCGGCTTCATGCTGGCCGAAGTCATCGGCGGCCTGATCTCCGGTTCGCTGGCGCTGATCGCCGATGCCGGCCACATGCTGACCGACGCCGCCTCGCTGGCGCTGGCGCTGTTCGCGCTGGGCGTCAGCCGGCGCCCGGTCGACCGGCAGCGCAGCTATGGCTACGGTCGCATGCAGGTCCTGGCGGCCTTCGTCAACGGCCTGTCCCTGCTGGCGATCGCCACCTGGATCACGGTGGAGGCGGCCCTGCGCCTGTTCCAGCCGATTGCGGTGCTGGGCAAGCCGATGCTGGTCATCGCCACCCTCGGCCTGGTGGTCAACCTGCTGGCCTTCTGGATCCTGCATCGCGGCGGCGGCGACAACCTCAACGTGCAGGGTGCGCTGGCGCATGTGCTGGGCGACCTGCTGGGCTCGGTCGCCGCGATCATCGCGGCGGGCATCATCCTGCTGACCGGCTGGACACCGATCGATCCGCTGCTGTCGGTCGTCGTGGCCGGCCTGATCCTGCGCACCGGCCTGCGCATCACCCGTGAGTCCGGCCATATCCTGTTGCAGGGCACCCCCGGGGAGCTGGACCTGGAACAACTGGAGCACAGCCTGCGCGGGGCGGTGCCCGGCATCGCCGGCATCCACCATGTGCACCTGTGGTCCCTGACCCCCGGTGAACGCATCATCACCCTGCATGCCGTGTTGCAGCCGGAGGCCGACGGCGACCAGGTCACCGCCGGCATCGCTGCCTTTCTCAAGGAAT
This sequence comes from Solimonas sp., assembly GCA_035476855.1. Taxonomy (GTDB): domain Bacteria; phylum Pseudomonadota; class Gammaproteobacteria; order Nevskiales; family Nevskiaceae; genus Solimonas_A. Next base: position 4,794 of record DATILC010000250.1, read on the forward strand.
CCCAAGGCATCGGTCATGCCACCGTGCAGATCGAGCGCCAGCCCTGTTCCGAGCAGGTTCACGCCGGTTCCACCTAAGCCATTCAAGGACTTGGGAAAAGCCGCGCCGGCCGTCGCTTGCGGCTTGCCTAGCGCCCTCCCCCTCCTTACCATTTGCGCTCTTCTGCGGCCACCCAGCCTGCTTTTTGCCCGTTTTTCTTGCCCTTTTGAGGAATGTTCATGACCTTTCAGGCCGATCTCGAGAAGCTCTTCGGACTTAAAAACGTTTCATACAAGTACAACCTGTCCAAGCCGGAGCTGTTTCACGAAGCCATCGCCAACGACCGCGGCCGTGTGCGCCGCGGTGGTCCGAGCAACGAGCAGAAAGCCTTCCCGACCAAGCTGGGCGTGAACGGTCCGCTGGTCTATTACACCGACCCGGATTGCACCGGCCGCCGCACCAAGGACACCTATGCGGTGAAGTGGCCGGAAGTGGCGGACGAGATCTGGTTCAAGGCCGACCTCAACCCCTATGACACCGCCAAGTACGAAGGCCTGCTGAAGCGCGTCATCGCCCATCTCAATGAGAAGAAGGCGACGCTGTACGTGAAGGACCTGTTCATGGGTTCGGATCCGGAATTCGCCGTGCCCTATCGCTTCGTCGGCGAGTACGCCACGCACGCGATGTTCTGCCACAACATGTTCCCCAAGGACCTGCCGGGCGTGAAGGATGTCGACGCGCGCCGCTGGACCATGCTCAACGTGCCCAGCTTCGTCTGCGAGCCGGAACGTGACGGCAGCCGTGCCGAGGCCGCCTGCATCATCGACGTGCGCAACAAGATCTGCCTGGTGGCTGGCCGCGCCGACTACTGCGGCGTCAACAAGAAGACCATCTTCACGGTCGGCAACTACCTGCTGCCGAAGGAAGGTCGCCTGTCGATGCATTGCTCGGCCAACGTCGGCAAGAACAACGACGCGGCGATCCTGTTTGGCCTGTCCGGCACCGGCAAGACCACGCTGTCCGCCGACGCCAGCCGCAAGCTGATCGGCGACGACGAGATCATCTGGTCCGATAACGGCCTGTGCAATCTCGAGGACGGCTGCTACGCCAAGCTGATCGACCTCGACAAGGAAAACGAGCCGGTCATCGCCCAGGCGCTGTCCAAGGCCGGCACCATCATCGAGAACGTGCCGCCGCTGCCGGGCAAGAAGATGGAGGAGTGCCACCCGGACGAACTGGACCTGTTCGACGGCTCCATCGCCGAGAACACCCGTTTCAGCTACCCGCTGGATGCGAACCCGAACGTCATGCCGCACGGCCGCGGCCCGGCGCCCAAGACCATCGTGCTGCTGACCGCCGATGCCTTCGGCGTGCTGCCGCCGGTGTCGATCCTGGAACCGAAGGACGTCATGTACCACTTCGTCTCGGGCTTCACCGCCCGCGTCGCCGGTACCGAAGTCGGTGTCAGCGAGCCGCAGCCGACCTTCTCGGCCTGCTTCGGCGGTCCGTTCATGGCGCAGCGTCCCAACGTCTACGCCGAACTGCTGGCGAAGAAGATGGAAACGGCCAACGCGCGCTGCATCCTGCTCAACACCGGCTGGAGCGGCGGCGGCGCCACCAGCGGCGGCGCCCGCATGAAGCTCAAGGTTACCCGCGCCCTGCTCGATGCCGCGCTCAACGGCGAGCTGGACAACGTCGAGACCGAGGTGCAGCCGATCCTCAAGCTCAAGATGCCCAAGTCCTGCCCGGGTGTGGACGCCAACATCCTCAACCCGCGCAACACCTGGGCGGACAAGGATGCCTACGACGCCACCGCCACCAAGCTGCGCGACATGTTCCGCGACAACTTCAAGAAGAAGGGCTTCGCCGCCTTCGGCATTGAAGAGCGCATCTGAGGTCTTCGCAGGCTGCAGCAAAAAAGGCCGGGCATTGCCCGGCCTTTTTGTTTCACAATATCCGGGCCTTCCCAGCCGAGCCGACATGAAACTCCGCGCCAGCAACATTGCCAAGCTCAAGGCCCAGTCCTTCGACGTGCTGATCGTCGGCGGCGGCATCAACGGTGCGGTCGCGGCAGCGGCGCTGGCCGGCCGCGGCGTGTCGGTGGGCCTGGTCGACAAGGGCGACTTCGCCGGCTTCACCAGCCAGCAGTCCTCGAACCTGGCCTGGGGCGGCATCAAGTACATGGAGACCTGGGAGTATCCGCTGGTGCGCGCGCTGTGCATGAGCCGCAACCGGCTGATCCGCAGCTATCCCTCCACGGTCAAGGAAATCCGTTTCTTCACCTCGGTGCAGAAGGGCTTCCGCTGGCATCCCTGGATTCTCTGGGCCGGCACCTGGCTGTACTGGCTGATCGGCAACGGCTTCACGCGCATCCCGCTGCTGCGCCCGGTCGGCGCAATCAAGCGCGAGGAGCCGGTGGTACGCACCGAGTCGCTCAGCGGCGGCTTCGAGTATTCCGATTCCTACCTGCACGACAACGACGCGCGCTTCGTCTTCAACTTCATCCGCTCGGCGCTGAGCCGTGGCTGCATCGCCGCGAACTACGTCGCCGCCGAGGGCTCGCGCCGCGAGGGCACGGAGTGGCTCACGCAGGCGCGCGACCTGCGCAGCGGCGACAGCTTCGAAGTACGCAGCAAGGTGCTGGTCAACGCTGCCGGCCCCTTCGTCGACGAGGTCAACGCGCAGATCGGCGTGAAGACGCGGCACCGCCACGTCTTCTCCAAGGGCATTCACCTGATCGTGCCGCGCATCACCGACAGCAAGCGCGTGCTGACCTTCTTCGCCGACGACGGCCGCCTGTTCTTCGCGATCCCGATGGGCACGCGCACCTGCATCGGCACCACCGACAACCGCGTCGACACGCCCCATGCGACCGTCACCGAGGCCGATCGCCGCTTCGTGCTGGACAACATCAACAAGCGCCTGAATCTTCCAAAGCCGCTGACCGAGGCCGACATCATCTCCGAGCGCTGCGGCGTGCGGCCGCTGGTGGTCGAGGGTGCGGCCGGCGACAAGACCGACTTCCTGCAACTGTCGCGCAAGCACGCGGTCGAGGTGCAGGCCGCCTCGCAGCAGATCAGCGTGTTCGGCGGCAAGCTCACCGACTGCATCAACGTCGGCGAGGAAATCTGCGAGGAAGTGCTACGCCTCGGCGTGGCGATCCCGGCACCGGACTTCACCTGGTACGGCGAGGCGCCCGACGCGGTGCGCGACGAGTTCCTGCACCAGGCGCAGCTGATGAACCTCGACAGCTACACCGCGCCGGAATCCTCCGAGCCGCTGTCACAGCGCCTGTGGCGGCGCTACGGCGCGCAGGCGATCGGCCTGCTGGAGAACATCCGCGAGGACCGCAACGAGGCCGAGGTGCTGATCAAGGGCACGGAGTACACCCGCTGCGAACTGCGCCAGGCGGCGCGGCGCGAGATGGTCGTGACCTTGGAGGATTTCCTGCGCCGCCGCTCGAAGATCGCGCTGGTCGAACGCCGCGAGCTGATCCGCGACTCGCCGGGCATCATGGATGCCTGCCGCATCCTGTTCGGCGATGAGGCGCAGGCGCGCTACGACGAGTACTTCGGCGCATGAACCTCAACAGGATCTTCTGCATCGGCAAGAACTACGCCGATCATGTCGCCGAGCTGGCGCACCTCGGCCATGCTGCCGACGGCGACTGCGTGGTGTTCATGAAGCCGCCCTCGGCCGCCGTGAGCGAGGGAGAGCCGATTCCCCTGCCCCGCAATCGCGGCAGCGTGCACTACGAGGCCGAGCTGGTGGTGATGCTGACCGGCGGTGGCCGCAACATTCCGCTGAAGCATGCGCTGGACAGCCTCGCCGGCCTGACGCTGGGCCTGGATTTGACGCTGCGTGACTTGCAGACCGAGCTGAAGAAGAAGGGCGCGCCCTGGGAAATTGCCAAGTCCTATGACGGCAGCGCCGCGCTCGGCGACTTCAAGCCCTACCTCGAGCAGGACCTGCAGAAGCTGGAGTTCACGCTGCATGTGAACGGCGAACTGCGCCAGCATGGCCGCACGCGCGACATGCTCTACCCGGTCGCGCGGCAGATCCACATCCTGTCGCAGAGCTGGTCGCTGCAGCCGGGCGACGTGATCTTCACCGGTACGCCCAAGGGTGTCGGGCCGCTGGCGCACGGCGACGAACTGCTGCTGGCCAGTCCGGCGATCGGCGAATTCCGCTGGACCTGCAAACAGGAAAAGAAATGAACGAGCAACAGAAGCAGCGCCTGCGCAAGATCGCCGGCACCTTCTTCACCGGCTTGCTGGCGATCCTGCCGATCCTGGTCACCGCCGCGCTGCTGATGTGGCTGATCGGCGCCGCGGAATCGGTGCTGGGCGGCCTGCTCGGCTTCCTGCTGCCCAGCGCGCTCTACCTGCCGGGCATGGGCCTGCTGGCGGCTTTCCTGCTGATCTACCTCGTCGGCCTCGGCATGCAGGGCCTGTTCCTGCGCCAGTTCTTCGACTGGCTCGAAGGCGCGCTCAACCGCATTCCGCTGATCAAGACCGTCTACGGCGCCGTGCGCGATCTCACCGGCTTCATGTCGAACAAGCGCGAGCGCAAGTTCGGCCAGGTGGTCATGGTGCAACTGCCGAACCTGCCGATCCGCCTGGTCGGCTTCGTCACGGTCGACGATCTCGCCCAGGCCGGCATCGCCGGCTGCGACACCGGCGAGTGCGTCGCGGTCTACCTGCCGATGAGCTATCAGATCGGCGGCTACACCATGCTGCTGCCGCGCAGCTGCCTGACGCCGCTGGACATGAGCTTCGAGGAGGCGATGCGCTTCGTCATCACCGCCGGCATGTCGCGCGCCACCGACGAACATTCGCCGAAGCCGCCGAGCACGTGACGCGCAGCTACAAGCTGGCGCTGCTGGGCAGCCTCTACCTCGCCCAGGGCCTGCCCTACGGCTTCTTCACTCAAGCTCTGCCGGTACTGATGCGCGAGGCCGGGCTGTCGCTGAAGGCGATCAGCGCGACCAGCCTGCTGTTCCTGCCCTGGGCGCTGAAGTTCCTGTGGGCACCGCTGGTGGACCGTCGCGGCACGCGACGCCAGTGGATCCTGCCGCTGCAACTGTCGGCAGCGGCAGGTGCCGGCCTGCTGGCCTGCGTCGACTTCGGCAACTCCTTCAGCCTGATCTTCGCTGCCCTGCTGCTGTTCAACCTGCTGGCGGCGATGCAGGACGTCGCCACCGACGGTCTCGCCGTGCGCCTGCTCAGCGCGCAGGAACGCGGCCTAGGCAATGGCCTGCAGGTCGGCGCCTACCGCCTGGGCATGGTGCTGGGCGGCGGCTGGCTGCTGTGGGTGTTCGCCAAATCCGGCTGGCAAACCATGTTCGCGGCGATGGCCGGGCTGCTGCTGCTGACCTGCCTGCCGGTGCTGTTCCTGCGCGACCGCAGCGCCGAAAGCCACGCCGCGGCGCCGGGCACCGGCCAGCTGCTGGCCGGCTGGATCCCGCGCCTGCGCCAGCCCGGCATTCCGCTGTTCATCGCCCTGATCTGCTTCTACAAGTTCGGCGACAGCATGCTGGCCTCGCTGGTCGGGCCGTTCCTGCGCGACTCCGGCATGGACAAGGAAGAGATCGCGATCCTCAAGGGCACACTGGGCTCGGTGATGGGCCTGGCCGGTGCCGCAACGGGCGGCTGGCTGGCCTGGCGCCTCGGGCGTCGTGCCGCCCTGCTGGGCTGCGGCCTGCTGCAGACCGCGGCCCTGCTGCCCTACCTGGTCAGCGCGCTCGGCCACGGCGGCAAGGAATGGCTGTGGGCGGCTTGCATCGGCGAGCACCTGCTTGGCGGCATGGCTACGGTGGCGCTGTTCACGCTGATGATGGATGCCGCCGACCCCGACCACGCCGGCACCGACTACACACTGCTGGCCTGCGCCATCGTGGCCGGCACCGGCCTGGCCAACTTCATCGGCGCGCTGATCGCGGATGCCTACGGCTATGCGCCGATGATGCTGGCCAGTCTGCTGCTGTCGGCGGCCGGCTGCTTGACCCTGGTGCGGATGCTGGACAGCGGTCGCGGTCCGGCGCGCCTGCAGGCGGTGTGGGCGCCGCGTACGTCCTGAAGCCGGCAGCGCCCGTGGATCAGGGCGTGTCCGTCGTCGCCAGCCGCTGTCGCACGAACTCATGGTGCGGGACGTGCAGCAGGTCCGCCAGCCGCCGGATCAGGTGCTCCTCCTGCGGGTGCACCTGGCCATCGGCGTGGGCAACACGCCAGAGGGATCCGATCAGGCCGGTCTTTGCAGCGCCGTCGAGCGTGCGATTCAGCTCCGTGACGAAGCCATGCAGCGACACCGCAAGGCGCGCCTCGGCCTCGGCCTGTGTCATCAGGCGATCGAGCGCGGTCTGATCCAGGCTGAACATCTCCGCCAGGATGTGCCGCGCCGCCTGCAGTTCTTGCTCTGCGTGCTCGAAGTCGGCGCGCGCCGTCTCCAGCAGCAGCACCGCCACGGCCAGCCCGCGGGGCGCAGGATCAGCGGCGGCAGCGCCGCCGAGCGCTCGGATCAGCTTGTCCCAGACCACCGCGCCGCCCGCTTGCTGCGGGACTCAGAACGACAGGCCGAGCAGCAGGTTGAAAGCGTCGCGGCCTTCGATGTGTTCGTACTCGGGCGTGATGTCGAGCAGGGCGATGCCGATGCGCAGGCCGGCGAAGAAGCGGCCGCCATCGACCTCCTCCTTCTCCAGGCCGGCGGTGCCATGCGGATCGACCTCGGACCAGACGTAGCCGTAGCCGGCATAGGGCGTCAGGAAGGTGAAGCCCTTCGACACCGAGACATCGAGCCCATAGGCCTCGTAGTCGAAATCATCGATGCCGCTGGCGCGCGTGAACGAACCGCGCACAGCCAGCGCCGGCTCGGCGACGCCGCCCTCCAGGATCGCCCAGCGCAACTCGCCACCGTAGAGGTCCGCATCGGCACCCGGGACGCTGGCGTAGAAGGCACCGACGTCGAGTCCCAGCGGCAGGCCCTTGCGCACCACCACACCCGCCATGCCGACCGCATCGACGTCCTCGCCGGTGACGTTCTGCCAGGCCGACGTGTCGTCGACCTCGACATAGCTGGCGATCACGCCGATGCCGATGCCGGTGATGCCAGTGGCCTCGGCCGGCCCCAGCGCCTTGTAGTTCAGTGCGGCGGTGATGTCCTCCGAGATGGAGCGGAAGTCGCGCTGGCAGGTGACGAGATTGCCGCACTGCAGTTCGAATTCCGCATCGAATGCGGAGGCCTGGACGGCGGCGCAGGACAGGATGACGGCGGGGAGCAGACGGCGCATGGAATTCTCCGGAAGTTCTCTTGTGGCGCGATGCGGCCGAGAATAACTCATCCGCCGCCGATATGACGTTGCAGGAAAGGCAGGACGCTGTCGCCGATGTCCGACAGGCGGCCATGGAAGAAATGCCCGGCGCCGTCGACCGTCACCAGTTCCGGCGGCGGCTCGTAGCCCATCAGGGTCTCATGCGTCTCTGCATAGGAAACGGTGTCGTCGTCGCGGCTGTGGATCACCAGCCAGGGACAGTGCGGGTGTGCCGGCGGCGCCTCGCCGCCGAAGTACTTGCCGAACGGCGGGGCGATGCTGACCAGCGCATCGGGGCGGGCCTCGGCTGCAGCTTTCAAGGCGACATAGGCCCCGAACGAGAACCCCGCCAGTACCAGCCGGCCACCGGTCAGCAGGCCGCGCAGGGTCTCGGCCAGGAACAGCAGGTCGCGGGCCTCACCGCGCCCCTCGTCGTGCAAGCCGGCGCTGCGGCCGACGCCACGGAAATTGAACCGCAATGCGTACAGCCCGGCCTTGTTCGCGGCGGCGGCCAGGGTATAGACCACCTTGTTGCCCATCGCCCCGCCGAACAGCGGGTGCGGATGGCAGATCAGCGCACAGCCCGCCGCCGGCTCGGTGCCGCGCGGCGCCGATAGCAGGACCTCGATCTGTCCGGCCGGCCCCTGTACCAGCCAATCCCCACTCTGTCCGCGCTCCGGCAGTTTCATCGGCTCTCCTGCAGCTCACCATTTTTCGAGCGCACGATTCTGCACCACTCTTGCCACTGCGAGTACGCCTCCCTATAGTTCCCGACACTTGAACAAATTACGTATCGGGGAGTACTACATGCGCACCTGGATCGTCACGGCCGCAGCCGCAGTCATGCTCGGAATCACTCTGCCGGCCGCTGCTGCGGACCTGAACGAAAAGCAGCCGGAGATGAAGGCCTATCTGACCTTCAACTTCGACGGCCGCGGCGCCGACGCCCAGCAGCTCAACTACGGCCTGCGCATGGACCATGACCGCCGCTTCCTCGAGGCGCCGCGTCCCGCCATCGCCCAGCTCGAATTCCGCACGGGCGCCGGCTTCGACAGCTTCCAGCTCAACGGAGCGCCGCTGGTGCAGCGCCAGGCCGAGTTGAACCAGGATGGCGAAGTGCAGTACTCCTGGGTCGACTGGTCGCTGGTCGCCGCTGCCGTGGTCGGCATCGGCTGGATCGCCTACGAGACCTTCGACAACGGCGAGAGCAAGTCGCCGCCCCCGGCCGAACAGCCTGGGGCACCGGTCACCCCGCAATCTCCGCTGGATGACCTGCTGGGCGTCCTCCCGCCTGCGCTGACCGACGCCCTGGCGCCGCTCACCGATGCCTTGGGCAGTGCCCCGGTCGTGGGCGACCTGCTCAATGCACTCGCCGGCGGCGGTGGCGGCCTGTCGCCGGACCAGCTCAGCGCGCTCACTGACGCACTGGCTGGCCTGGGCCTGCCGATTCCCTCCGCGCCCGGCTATGCCGCCCTCCGCAACCGCCCGGAGATCGAGCGCCACAGCCCCGCCTACCAGGCCTGGCTCGATGGCGGCACCGGCCACATGGGCGATCTCGCAGCCACGCACTAAAATACGGATGCGTTCCATCAAGGGGAGCCGCCGGCTCCCCTTTTTCGTTTAAGCCCCCTCGTCAAGGACCGATGAACGACGATTTCGCCGCCCGCCACCCGCGCCTCGCCGAGCTGTTCGGCATCGACCTGCGCAGCCTGGCGCTGTTCCGCTTCACGCTGGGCGCCGTGCTGTTCTGGACGGTCTGCCGCGGTTTCCTCGACCTGGAGGCCTTCTACAGCGACAGCGGCCTGTTCACCCGCGGCTGGGTCATGCAGAGCGAGAGCCCCTGGCGCCTGTCGCTGTACTTCCTCAACGGCACCGTCTGGTTCGCTGGCGGCCTGCTGGCCCTGCAGGCCGCCCTGGCCGCCATGTTCATGCTGGGCTGGCGCACGCGCCTGGCCAGCATCGCCAGCTTCGTGCTGTATGCCTCGCTGGTGAACCGCAACCCGATGGTGATGATCGGCGGCGACCTGCTGCTGGTCTGCCTGCTGTTCTGGGCCTGCTTCCTGCCCACCGGCACGCGCTTCTCGGTCGATGCCGCGATCGCCAGCAATCCGCCGCCGTCGGACAACCGCCACCTCTCCTGGGGCTCGGCCGGCCTGCTGCTGCAGGTGCTGTCGGTGTACTTCTTCAGCGCCCTGCTGAAGACCGGCGTCGAGTGGCACGGCGATCTCACCGCGGTCTACTACGCACTGTCGCTGGACCGCCACGCCACCCAGCTGGGCCACTGGCTGCTGAACTTCCCGCTGCTGCTGAAGCTGCTGACCTTCACGGTCTGGTGGCTGGAAATGCTGGCGCCGATCCTGGTGTTCTCGCCGCTGCTGACGCGCCCGCTGCGCTTCATGGTGATGCTGGCGCTGATCGCCATGCACATCGGCTTCCTGCTGTGCCTGGAGATCGGCCACTTCCCCTTCGTCAGCCTGGCCTCGCTGACCGTGCTGCTCGGCGGCTGGTTCTGGGACTGGCGCGGCCGCGCCAGCGCGGCGGCCCACCCCGGCACGCTGCGCATCTACTACGACCGCGACTGCGGCTTCTGCCTGAAGCTGTGCCGCCTGTTCCAGCAGTTCCTGGTGCTGCCGCGCGCACAGATTGCCCCTGCACAGGACACGCCGCGCGCACGCGCGCTGCTGGAGGCAAACAATTCATGGGTGGTGATCGACACCGACGAGCAGGCTCACCTGAAGTGGGCGGCCTTCGTCGTGCTGCTGCGCCATTCGCCGCTGCTGGGCGGGCTGTACCGCCTCGCCGCCTCGAAGCGACTCGCCGGTCCGGGCACCCGCGCCTACGACTTCATCGCAAGGCACCGGCCTGCCTTCGCCGCGGCCAGCGCCCGGCTGCTGCCGCAGCGCGAAGTGCGCTGGCAACCCACGGCGGGCTGGCAGCGCGTTGCCGCAGCCTTCATCGTGCTGGTCGCGGCCTGGAACCTGACCACCGCGCGACTGCTGCCGTATTCAAGCTACTACTGGCTCGAGCCGGCGATCCGCAGCCTGCGCATCGACCAGATCTGGAACATGTTCGCGCCCTTCCCGCTGAAGGAAGACGGCTGGTTCGTGATCCCGGCACGGCTGGCGGACGGCAGCGAGATCGACCTGCTGCACCCGGACCGGGGAGCGCCCGACTACGCCAAACCGCGCCTGCTCTCGGAGCTGCACGAGAACATCCGCTGGCACACCCTGCGCGGCCGCCTCTACGAAAACGGCTTCACCGCACACCGCGTCCACTACGCGCGCCACCTGTGCAACAGCTGGAACCGCGACAAGCTGGCGGACCCTGACCAGGCCAGCCAGCGCCTGATGAATTTCAAGCTGGTCTACGTGCTCGAGGTGACGCCGCCGCCCGGCGAGGACGCGCATACCGAGCAGCAGGTGTTCTTGCAGCACGAATGCTTCCCTATGCCGACCCAGCCGTTGCCATGAAGGCTGCAGGCCTGATCGACATCGGGGCAAACCTCGTACACGACAGCTTCGACGCCGACTTCGACAGCGTGCTGCACCGCGCCTGGCAGGCAGGGCTGGGTGCGATCGTCGTCACCGGCAGCTCGGCGGACAGCAACCGCAAGGCGCTGGAGCTGGCGCGGCGCCACCCGCGGCACCTGTATTCCACCGCCGGCCTGCATCCGCACCACGCCAGCGAATGGAGCGAGGCACTCGGCAGCGAAATCCGCGAACTGGCAAGCGCTCCCGAGGTGGTGGCGCTGGGCGAATGCGGGCTCGACTACTTCCGCAACCTCGCACCGCATGCCGACCAGCAGCGCGCCTTCCGTGCGCAGCTCGACATCGCGGTGGAGCTGGGCAAGCCGCTGTTCCTGCACCAGCGTGACGCCCATGCCGATTTCCTGGCGATCCTGCGCGAGTACCGGCCGCGTCTGTGCGAGGTGGTGGTGCACTGCTTCACCGATACGCGAGAGGCGATGCAGGACTATCTCTCCCTCGACTGCCACATCGGCATCACCGGCTGGGTCTGCGACGAACGTCGCGGCAAGGCGCTGTTCGAAGCAGCCCGCGACATCCCCGATCCGCGCCTGCTGATCGAGACCGACGCACCCTACCTGCTGCCGCGGAACGCACCCAAGCAGAGCGACCGACGCAATGAGCCGGCGCTGCTGCCCTGGGTGGTGAAGGCACTGGCGCTGGCGCGCAGCCAGAGCGAAGAGCATGTGGCGCGGGTCACGGCGGACAACGCGCGGCGCTTCTTCCGCCTGCCTTGAGCAGAAACCAAAAACGGCGCGGGAATCCGCGCCGTTTTTGGTTCAGGCCTTCGGCTTACTCGCCGTCGAGGATCGCACCCTTGTCGGCGCCGCTGACCAGCTTGGCAAACTTCGCCAGCACGCCGCGGGTATAGCGCGGCGCGGGCTGCTTCCAGGCCGCGCGACGCTTGGCCAGCTCCTCGTCCGAAACGTTGACCTGGATCAGTTGGTGATGCGCGTCGATCGTGATCGAGTCGCCCTCGTTGACCAGCGCGATCGGACCGCCGACGAAGGCCTCCGGTGCGACGTGGCCCACGACCATGCCCCAGGTGCCGCCGGAGAAGCGGCCGTCGGTGATGAAGCCGACGCTCTCGCCGAGGCCCTTGCCGATGATCGCCGAGGTCGGCGCCAGCATTTCCGGCATGCCGGGACCGCCCTTGGGACCGATGTAACGGATGATCAGTACGTCGCCGGGCTTGATCTGGTCGCCGAGGATCGCGGCCATGGCCTCGTCCTCGGAGTTGTAGACGCGCGCCGGGCCGGTGATCACCGGGTTCTTCAGGCCGCTGATCTTGGCGACCGCGCCCAGCGGCGCGAGGTTGCCGCGCAGGATCGCGAGGTGGCCCTCGGCATACATCGGCTGGTCGAAGGGCCGGATCACGTCCTGGTCCTTGCGCGGCTCATCCGGGATGTTCGCCAGTTCCTCGGCCAGGGTCTTGCCGGTGATGGTGATGCAGTCGCCATGCACCAGGCCCTTGACCAGCAGCATCTTCAGCACCTGCGGCACGCCGCCGGCCTTGTGGAAGTCCACCGCCACGTACTTGCCCGAGGGCTTGAGATCGCACAGCACCGGCGTCTTCAGACGCACGCGCTCGAAGTCCTCCAGCGCCCAGGGCACGCCGGCGGCGTGGGCAATGGCGAGGAAGTGCAGCACCGCATTGGTCGAGCCGCCGGTCGCCATCACCAGCGCGATCGCGTTCTCGATGCTCTTGCGGGTGACGATGTCGCGCGGCTTCACGCCGAGCTTGATCGCGTTGACCAGCACCGCCGCGGAGTGCGCGACGCTGTCGCCCTTCTCCGGGTCCGGGTTGGCCATCTGCGAGGAACCCAGCAGCGACATGCCCAGGGCCTCGAAGGACGAGGACATGGTGTTCGCCGTGTACATGCCGCCGCAGGCGCCGAGGCTGGGGCAGGCGTTCTTCTCGATGCCGTCGAAGTCTTCCTTGCTCATCTTGCCGGCGCTGAAGCTGCCGACGGCCTCGAACGGCGAGACGATGGTCAGGGCCTGGCCCTTCCAGACGCCCGGCTTGATCGTGCCGCCGTAGCAGAACACGCCCGGCACGTTCATGCGCAGCAGCGCGATCATCGCGCCCGGCATGTTCTTGTCGCAGCCGCCGACGGCGAGCACGCCGTCCATGAACTGCGACTGCGCGGCGGTTTCGATCGAATCGGCGATGACCTCGCGCGACACCAGCGAGTACTTCATGCCCTCGGTGCCCATCGAGATCCCGTCGGTGACGGTCGGGAAGCCGAAGCTCTGCGGCATCGCGCCGGCAGCCTTGAGCGCCGCTTCCGCGCGATCAGCCAGGGGGCCGAGACCGGCATTGCAGGGGTTCATCGTCGAGTGGCCGCTGGCGACGCCGACGATCGGCTTGTCGAAATCGTTGTCGGTGAAGCCCACGGCGCGCAGCATGGCGCGGTTGGGGGAGCGGGCAACGCCCTCGGTGATGGTGCGCGAACGCTGGTTGAGCGCCGGCTTCTTGGCTTCGGACATGGCGGACCTGGCTGAAAATACGGACTTTGGAGCCGCGTATTGTAGCCGGATGCGCCGCCCGGCGGCCGCCACCGGGGCGTTCCGGCGGCGGCCCCGGGCCAACCCGGGGGCAGCCTAGCCCTTGGGCTGGGGCACCACCCGCAGGTAGGGCTTGAGTTCCTTCCAGCCCTGCGGGAACAGCTTCCGGGCGTCGTCATTGCTGACGGACGGCACGATGATCACGTCTTCACCCTGCTTCCAGTTCACCGGCGTCGCCACCTTGTAGCGGTCGGTCAGCTGCAGCGAGTCGATCACCCGCAGGACCTCGTCGAAGTTGCGGCCGGTGCTGGCCGGGTAGGTGATGGTCAGGCGCACCTTTTTGTTCGGGTCGATGATGAACACCGAGCGCACGGTGAAACTGTCGCTGGCGTTGGGGTGGATCATGTCGTACAGGCCGGAGACCTTGCGCTCCGGGTCGGCGATCAGCGGGAAGTTGAGCGAGCAGCCCTGGGTCTGCTCAATATCGCGGCTCCAGCCGTGGTGGTCCTCGAGCTTGTCGACCGACAGGCCGATGGCCTTGACGTTGCGCTTGGCGAATTCCGGCTGCAGCTTCGCGGTATAGCCCAGCTCGGTGGTGCAGACCGGCGTGTAGTTCTTCGGATGGCTGAACAGCACACCCCAGGAATTGCCGAGCCACTCGTGGAAGCGGATGCGGCCTTCAGTAGTGTCGGCCTCGAAATCGGGGGCAAGGTCGCCGAGTCTCAGTGTCATGTCCTTCTCCTGCGGTTCGGGGCTCAAATGATGCTCCGATCCGCCGGCAGATCAAGACATAAGCAAAGAATCCTTCGGTCCTTCCTCGGGCAGCGGCACACGCAGTTCCACCACCGTGCCGCCGCCGCCATCGCGGCGCCAGTGGATCGAGCCGCGCAGGGCCTCGGTGCGGTCGCACATGTTGCGCATGCCCAGACCCGGGCGACTGCCATCCAGTCCCCTGCCCTCGTCCGCCACCCGCATCCACAGCGAGCTGCCGTCGATGCGGAAGGTCACGTCCATCGCCGGGGTTCCGCCGTGGCGCAGGGCATTGCTCACCGCCTCGCGCAGGATCCGCGTCAGGTGATAGGCGTATCCGGCCGGCACCTCGACTACATCCACGCCCGGTGGATAGCGCCACTGCAGCTGCACGCCGGCGCGCAGTGCACGCTGCACGGTTTCGCCCTGCATCTCCGACAGGGTGCCACGCAGGCTCACGGCGTCCTGCGGGTTGAGCGTCACCACCTCGCGCAGGTCGTTGAGCGCGCCCCGCGCCAGATCGACGCTGGCTTCGTTCTCGCCGGAATGCAGCAGGGTGAGCAGCTTGGCGCCCAGATCGTCGTGCAGGTCACGGTGGATGCGCTCGCGCTCATCCAGCGCCGCCTGCTGACGTTCCAGCCGGCAGCGCTCGTCGAAGGCCTGCTCCAACGCCAGGCGCGCCGCGGAGACGCGCGTCTCCAGCACCTGGTTGAGCTGTGCCATTTCCCGCGGCGCGGACAGGGTACGGTCGAGCAGGCGCCAGCCCAGCGCGGTCAGGAACAGTGGCACCACGAAATGCATCATGAAGATGCTGTTGCGATACCAGTCGGCCGAGCGCGTCACCGCCAGGCCGTAGTCGTGGGTTGCGAACAGCAGCTGCAGGGCCAGCCCCACGCAGAGCAGCGTCACGTCGGCGCGCGAGTTGTGGCGCCAGCGGCTGCCGGCGAACCAGAAGCCATAGACCAGGCTCGTCAGGCTGAGGAAGTTGAACAGGCTGCCCAGGTAGCGCAGGGTCCACCAGCTGCCGAGGAAATTGCACAGCGTGCCCAGGGTGGCCACGGCCAGCATCAGCCGCTCAGGCAGGGGCCGGCGAACGTCCAGGAAGCGATGGACGAACAACATCTGCATCGCGCAGGACCAGTCGATGCTGCTATGGATCAGCGCCAGCCAGTAGCGGCCGGGAACCGGCAGGTCGCGCACCGACATGTTGGCGCCGAATACGGCCCAGAACGCCGCGCACACGGCGAACCAGAGATACGGCGCCTGCTCACGGTTGCGCAGGTACAGCGTGAAGCTGAACATCGCGCTGACCAGGGTCAGCAGCATCAGGCCGAAGCCGAGGTCGGTCTGCAGCAGCACCCGGCGCTCATACCGGGGCCGCAGTTGCTGCAACTCACCGACATCGAAGGGATACATGCCAACGAAGTACGGGTAGCCGCGCAGGTAGACGTGCACGACGTTGCGGCCGTCGGCCGCCAGCAGGGTCGACGGAATGGTGAACAGCAGGGGCCGGTTGGCATTGAAGGCGATCGGCTCCTCGAAGCGGCCGCCATCGCCGACGAAGCTGCGGTTGAAGTAGGCGGCCAGGTTGATGCCGCCACGCAGGAAGTACAGCGCCCAGGGTTCATCAACGGAGGCCGGGGCCGTGACCTGGAAGCGGTACCAGCCGCTGCTGCCCTGCTTGAAGCGATCCGGCTCGACCCATTGATCCGGCAGTTCGACCGGCCGCCAGCGCGGATCGTTGTCTGCCGGCAGCTGCAGCGACTCCTGCGGCAGGAACTCACCCTGGACAATGCTGATCGGCTCGGCAGCCGCGGCCGCCTGCGCCAGCAGCCACAGCAGCAGGCAGGACAGTACCTGCAGGATCTGGCCCCTCTTTTCTCCCACGTATCCCCCGAATCTGTTCCCGGGCATTTTGCGCCGGTCCGCGGGGCCGGGTGAACCCTGTCGATGGGTGGCGCCCAATGGACGTTCAGATCGCCGGCGAGGTGACCGGTGGCAGCGGCGCGCAGAATTCCACCCGCGTCCCTCCGCCATCCAGCGCCATCCAGCGCAGCTCCCCGAACAGCAGCCCCGCGTGGACAGTCATGCTGCGCATGCCGTGGCCGGGCCGGCTGCCCTCCAGCCCCGGCCCCTGGTCCTCTACCTGCAGCAGCAATCCTTCGTCGACGATCTGGAACCTGATGGCGACCACGCCGCCATTGCCATGGGACAAGGCATTGCGAACCGCCTCGCGCAGCAGGCGGGCAAGGTGGAACACGAAGCCGGTGGGCACGTCGATGGCATCGCAATCCGGCGGATAGTGCCACTCCAGCCGGCGATCCACCGCGGCGGTACGCTGCTGCGCCTCGGTCTTCATTTCCGACAGGGCGCCACGCAGGCTGACGCTGTCCTCCGGATTGAGCGATACCACCTCGCGCAGTTCGGCCAGTGCCGAGCGCGCCAGCTCGACGTTCGCCGGATCGTCCAGGGAATGGATCAGGGTCAGCAGCTTGGCGCCGAGATCATCATGCAGGTCGCGGTGGATACGCTCGCGCTCCTCCAGCTTCGCCTGCTCGCGCTCCAGTTCGTAGCGCTGGTCCATGGCCTGCTCCAGCGAGTCCTTCGCCGTGGTGAACCGCGCCTCCAGCTCACGGTTGAACTGCTCCATCTGCCGCCGCACCGCCAGCGAGCGATCGACCAGGCGCCATGCCATCGCGTAGATGAACACCAGCGCGGCGAACGGCATCACGAACAGCGTGCTGCGGTACTGGCGATCGCTGCCCAGCAGGATCGGCAGGAAATCGTTGAGCGCCAGCAGCAACTGCAGCAGCAGGCCGATGCAGATCAGGGCCGCATCGGCGCCGTGGCCGCGACGCCAGCTGAGCGCCGCGAAGCCCGCGCAGTAGACGATGCTCGCCATGGCCAGCAGGTCGAAGCCGGTGCCGGCGTAGCGCAGCATCCACCAGCTGCCGCTGAAGTTGCCGGCGGTGGCCAGCACCGCCACCCACAATGCCAGCCGTTCCAGCCGCGGCCTCTGCTGGTCGAGGAAGCGATGGACGAACACCAGCTGCGCCGCGCAGGACCAGACGATGGCACTGTGCAGCAGGGCCAGCCGCTGGTAACCCGGCAGTGGCCAGGTGACGAAGGCCAGGTTGGCGTAGAAGATAGACCAGAAGGCGGCGGTCAGGCCGAACCACAGGTACACGGTCTGGTTCCGGTTGCGCCGCCACAGCGTCAGGCCGAAGACCGCCGCGGTGATGGTCAGCAGCATCAGGCCGAAGGCGGCGCGGTTCTGCCACAACACACGGTGCTCGTGGACCGCCCGCAGCGGCGTCAGTGGACCAACCTCGAAGGGCAGCAGCAGGGTGAAGCCCGGATAGCCGCTCAGGTAGAGGTGAATCCGGTTCTCGCCCCGGTGCAGCAGGGGCGCGGGAATGGCGAACAGCAGGTCATGGACCGTGTGGAAACTCATGGGCTCCACGAAGCGGCCGCCGTCGCCAACCGGCACGCGGTTGACATAGGCCGCAGCATTGATCGCAAGCCGGGTGAAGTGCAGCGCCCAGAGCGCATCAGGCACCGAGTCCGGAAGGTCGATGCGGAAGCGGTACCAGCCCGCCGTGCCGCTGGTGAAACGCTCGTGGCGCCAGATGTCCGGCAGCGTCACCGGCCGCCAGCGGGGATCGGCATCATCCGGCAACGCTGGCGAGGGATCGGCCAGGAACTCGCCGCCACGGATCAGCTGGGCCTCGCCGGCAACTGCAGGGAACGCCACGACGGCGCCGAACAGGCACAGCAGGATCCACAGCCCGCGCCAGCGTCGCCCTTCCAGCACCATGCCTCCCGCCGTCAATGGGTTCAGGCCGATTGTGCCTTGTAACCGAAGCGTGCCGCGAGTCCCGCGGCGGCCACCGCCAGCCCCGCCGTCAATCCCCACCAGATGCCCGCCGGCCCCAGCCCTGCCCTGAACGCCAGCCACCAGCAGACCGGGAAGCCGATGCCCCAATAGGCGAACACCGTGATCAGCATCGGCAGCCGCGTGTCCTTGATGCCGCGCAGCGCGCCGTTGGCGGTGACCTGCACGGCATCGAAGAACTGGAAGGCCGCCGCCAGCCAAAGGAACTGCACGGCGGTCGTGGCGATGGCAGCATCAGCGGTGTACAGGCTGACGATCCAGCGTCCCAGCAGCAGCATGATCAGGGCATTGGACGCCGCGTTGAGCAGCCCCAGCTGCATGCCGACATGCCCGCGGAAGCGGATCTCGGCGCCGCCCATTCCCGCACCGGCAGCGGTGCCGACCCGCACCGTTGCTGCCAGCGCCACCCCCAGCGGAATCATGAACAGCAACGCGGCGAAATTGATCGCCACCTGGTAGGCCGCCACCACGGTCTCGCCGAAGCGCGACATCAGCATCGCCGCCATCACGAACAGCCCGGCCTCGGCGATCAGGATCAGGCCGATCGGCAGGCCCAGGCGCAGCACTTCGCGCGTGTCGGCGCCCGGACGCGCGGCTGCGCCGGCGAACAGGCGCAGCGGCCGCAGGCCGCGGCGCCAGCGGTACTGCCACGCCAGCGTGGCGGCCATCACCAGGCTGGCCAGCGAGGTGGCATAGCCGGCGCCGGCAGGCCCCAGCCGCGGCAGGCCGGCATGACCGAACATCAGCAGCCAGGCCAGAAGGCCGTTGACCAGAAGGCCGACCAGCCCGGCCAGCAGGATCGGCCGCGGCTGGCCCATGCCTTCGGCGATGTAGCGCAGCACGAACCAGCCGCTGAAGCCGAAGGCACTCCAGGCCAGCGCATGCAGGTAATCGACCGCCATGCGCGTGGTCTCGGCGCCGAGCTTGAGCTGCTGCATCGCCGGCGCTGCGGTACAAGTCAGCGCCAGCCACCACAGTGCGCCCAGGCCCAGGCCCAGCAGCAAGGCCTCGCGCGCGAAGCGGCCGCTGTCGACCGGATCGCCCCCGGCGCCGGCGCGCTGCGCCACGATCGGCGAGCAGGCCATCAGCACGCCCATGAAGAAGATGAAGAACAGCACCGCGTAGTTGGACCCCACCGCCACCGCTGCCAGCGCCTGTGCGCTGTAGCGGCCGGCAAGGATGGTATCGACCGTGCCCATGCCAACGGCCGCCACCTGCGCCGCCGCCAGGGGCAGCGCCAGGCGCAGGCAGGCGGCAGCTTCGGCGCGGAAGGCGGCGCGCGTCGGGGAGGAATCAGACATCGTTATTGCGCAGTGGGAGCGGCTTTAGCCGCGAAGGCGGGTGGTCATGAGCAATGCGGTTCGCGGCTCTGTTGGCCCCGGCGAGGGCTGACTCAATGTCAGCCCGAGTTAAGCCAACAGCCGCTCCCACCAAGTCTACTTGAGCAGGGCGATGTTGCCGCCGACTGCCGCACTGTTGACGCTGAGGCTGCGCTCGC
>DATILC010000251.1:0-3026 GCA_035476855.1 Solimonas sp.
CGATTTCCCCACCCCTCTATAGCTTGCGGGGACAGTGACCGCGTCAGATGAGGCCAATCAGTTGCAGCGCCGCGCCCCCAGGGTCGCCAGCGGATCGAGCGCGCCGCCGGCGAAGCGGCTGGTGATGTAGAGCAGCGCCTGCGGCGCGCCGGTAACGACGCCGGTGATGTGCTCGCCGCCAAGTGCACGCAGGTAGCTGATGTGGGCGCCGTCCGCGCACCAGGCCTCGACCAGCTTGTCGGTGCCGGCGATGGGAATCAGCTCGTCGAAGATCTCGTGGTACATGAACAGGTCGATCTGCGGCGTACGGCCCGGCTGCGGCAGCGTCACCTTGGGCTTCACCGACAGCGCCCCCGGCGAGTTGAAGGGATCGGGGGTCGTGGTGTAGTCGGCCAGGCTGGCGCTCTCGCCACCGATGCCGAGCACGCCACCGCCACCGACGCAGGCATCGCGCACGCTCTCGATCGCCGCGCGGCCGGCGTCGTTGATGATCGCCTCCGGCAGCAGCTCCGGGTAGGCGCGGTTGGCGCCGACCACGGCGCTGAAGATCAGGCTGAAGAACGGGCCGCCCTCCGCGGCCTGCACCACGCTGAACACGTCGGCCGGCGTACCGCCGGAGGCGGCGCCGACGATGTTGAGTTCAGGTGCGTATTCGGGCTGCAGCGCCGCGGCCCAGGCCGTGGCCAGCGCGCCGCCGGAATAGCCCCACATCGCCACCGGCGCATCCGGCGTCAGCTGCAGTTCCTCGAAGGCCAGCGCGGCGCGGATGCTGTCCAGCGTCGCCTGGCCGGACATCTCGCCGGCACCGTAGGCGCTGTACGGCCCCTCGTAGTCCGGCATCACCATGGTCCAGCCCTCGGCGGTGAGTCCGAGGATGTAGCTGAGCGTCTCCAGCTGGTTGTTGGCGTTGGCGGTGCCGCCGCTGATGGTGCGCGAGGGCGTGCACTCGGCGCCGAGGCTGTCGTAGGCGAACTGGTAGGACACCAGCGGCTTCTTGCCGCCGAAGGCCAGCGCCGGGATCAGCGGCCGGACCACCGTGGTGACCGCCGCGATCGGCCGGCCGTTGACGTCGCGGGTGACGTACTGGATCTGCCAGGCGCCGTTGGCCATCGGGATCGACAGCGCCGGGCGGAAGTTGACCTTGCGCGAGTTGAGGATGGTGCCGGGCACGGCATCCACAGGGAACGGCTCGGGCTGCGCGTAGAAGGGATCGGGATCGGGGGTCGGTGCGAAGGGCACTTTCTTCAGCAGTGCCGCGCCGGCCTCGACCGCGCCACCGACGGACCCGCCGCCGCCGCCGCCACCGCAGCCGGACAGGGCCAGCACCAGCAACAGGGCGATTCCCGCGATCCGCGGTTTGCGCACAGCCTTCGACATCGTGTTCTCCTCGTGAGCCAGATACAGCGGCGGACTTCGATGTTCCGCCTGCAGGGATGATTGTGGCGCCACGGCGCAGCCACCGTGAGCCCCGTGCACGCCAGACCGCTTAGCCGATCAGGCCATCAAACGACCGCAGGCCGGCAGCACCCGAAGGCGCTGCCGGCCGCGATGAGCGCTGCAACTTCAGTGCGTGTTGAACCAGTTGACGATTTCGCCCGGCGACGGCTGCAGGAACTCGTGGCCGGCACCCGGCACCACGACCTTGCGAGTGTCCTTGCCCATCGCCTGCAGCTTGTTGAAGTAGGCCTCCATCGTGTTCACCGGCACCGTGCTGTCGGTGGCGCCGTGCAGGAACAGCGTCGGCGGATGGTTCCAGGGCAGCGTCGCCGGGAGGGTGCAGGAGGGGCCGAGGCAGTTGGCGTAGGAGCCGGACTGCACCGCCAGCGCGCGGAAGCGGCCCTGGAAGCTCACCGCCATGCGCGAGGTGTTGTAGCCGCCGCTGGACATACCGGTGGCATAGAGGCGGCTGCCGTTGATGGGGCCGTACTGGCCGGAGACCACGCCGTTGAAGACCTTGTTGAGGAAGCCGTAGTCGTCGGTGGTGGTGTAGTTGATGTAGGTGTCCATGCCCGGGGTGTTGGTGTCCCAGAACTGGAACAGGCGCGCGTAATTGGTCGGCGGCTCGACCACGGCGTAGCCGGCATTGAGCAGGGCCTCGATCTGCTGGACCTGGTAGTAGGCACCGGCCGGCGTGTAGTCCGGGGCGGTCCAGAAGATCGGGAACACCGAGGGCTGGAACATCAGCACCGCGGGCCAGCCACCGGCCGGCGGCGTGCCGTCGGGCAACTGGTAACGCACGATGCGCGGGATGCCGTAGGCCGAGGTGACGGTCTTGCTCTTGTAGCTGCAGCTCAGGGTATGCGAGCTGCCGCTGACCGAGTCAGTGCAGGTCGATGCAGCCCAGCTGGGGACTGCGGCCGCCAGCAGGGCGGCAAACAGGAACGAACGCATTGTGGAATCTCCTCTCGTGGTTGTCGCGAATGCCGCAGCCGTCTGTGCGGCTTGTGCGGAGCGGGGCCATTCTCGACAGCGGCGCCAGGCGCTGTCTTGGACGCGGCGCTTGGATGAAACGCTTAACTTGAAGCGGCCGCAGGCCGGCCGATGTCCCTCTCCCCTTGCGGGAGAGGGGAGGACCGCCGATGGCGTCGGCGGTGGGGTGAGGGGCGGCCGAGAACCACCGTCAGCGGCGGAAATGCAGCCTGCAGATCCGCGGATCGGTGGCGAAGGAGGGATTCATGCCGAACATCTCGTTCATCACCCGGTCGGCATGCGCCAGGTCGTAGAAACCAGCGGCCAGTGCGATCTCGGTGAAGCTGCGGCCCTGGCGCCACATCGCCGCGGCCTTCCAGGCGGCTACCCAGCGCATGTACTGCGACATGGTGCAGCCGAGCTGGCGCTGGAACAGCGCGCGCGTCCGCGAGGCCGAGAGCTGCAGCTCGCGCGACAGCTCGTCGTGCGAGAGCTGGTCCAGCGGCAGAGCCTCGATCATCTGCATCGCACGCAGGATGCGCGGCTCGCGCTGCAGTGGCGGACGCGTTGGATCGCAGACGGCATCGACCATCTCGCCGAACAGTGCCACCGCAGCC
>DATILC010000252.1:0-6371 GCA_035476855.1 Solimonas sp.
GCCCCTGGTCGGTGGCGATATCGTCCACGTCCCCGATGCCGCGGATGACCAGATTTTCGTCCTGGGCGAAGTCGCCAAGCCGGCCCCGGTGCGCATGCGTCAGCGCGTCGCGACCCTGACCGAGGTGCTGACCGCCGCCGGCGGACTCGACCACACCCGTGCGGATGACTCCGGCGTGCTGGTGTTCCGTCGCCCGGACCGTACCGCCGAGAAGCCGCAGGCGACGATCTTCGCCCTCGACATGTCACGTCCCGAGGGCATGCTGCTGGCCAGTGAGTTTGAACTGGCGCCGCGTGACGTCGTCTATGTAAAGGCTACGGGCTTTGCGCAGTACAATAGTGTCATCGGGCAACTGTTGCCCACCATTACGGCCGTCTTCCAGCTGGATCGCCTGATCAACGACTAGGCACCACATCGCAGTTCCAGGCGGCATACCGGCCCTGTCGGCTGGCATGCGTCGCTGTCTGCCTGCAGGGCCGGCAGCCGCGGCGCCTGTTTTCCATCCATGAGAGTTTGATGAACAATCCGGACATTAACCCCAACCTGGGCCAGCAGCTGTCGATGCCGGGCCCGAGCGAATCCGACGCGGTGGGGCTGCATGACATCATCGGCGTCTTCCTCGAAGGGCGCCTGCTGATCGCCCTGACCGTGCTGATCGGCGCGCTGCTGGCCGGCTTCTACGGCTGGGTTGCGACGCCGATCTACCGGGCGGATGCGCTGGTCCAGGTCGAGACCAAGGACCGCAGCATGAACGCGGCCCTCGGCGATGTCGCGGAACTGCTGGGTGCCGAGGCGCCGGTCACCGCCGAGATCGAGATCATCCGCAGCCGCATGGTGGTCGGGAAAGTGGTCGACACCCTGCAGATGGACGTGGTCGCCACGCCGCGCTACCTGCCCCTGATCGGTGAAGCCATTGTCCGGAGCCGCGGCGTCAAGGCCGAACTGCTGCCGCCGCTGCTCGGTTTCCGGTCCTTCGCCTGGGGCGGGGAGAAGATCAGGCTGTCATCGCTGAAGCTGCCCCCTGAACTCGTCGGCAAGCAATTCCTGCTGCGCGCCACGCAGCGCGGCTTCCTGGTATTCGATCCCGAAGGTTCGACTCTGTTCCAGGGCGAGGCGGGCAAGACCGTCACCGCACAGACGCCATGGGGTGAGGCCAGCATCTTCGTGCAGGAGCTGCGCGCCAACCCGGGTACCGAGTTCGATCTGCTGCGCATGCACCCCGCTGCCGCGATCGCCAAGCTGCAGACCAGCCTTCAGGTGCTGGAACGCGGCAAGCAGTCCGGCATGATCAGCCTGTCGATCGAAGGCGAGGACCGCGCCGGCGTGGCCGCGATCGTCAACCAGATTGCGGTCGAGTACCAGAAGCAGAACGTCGAGCGCCGTTCGGCCGAGGCCGCCCAGACCCTGGAATTCCTCGGCGAGCAGCTGCCCAAGCTCAAGGAGCAGCTCGAGGCTGCCGAAGCGGCCATCAACCAGTTCCGCCTGCGCCAGGGTTCGGCTGACCTGACCAAGGAAACCGAACTCATCCTGCAGCAGAGCGTGACCCTGGAAAGCGAGCGCATGGGCCTGATGCAGCGTCGCCAGGAAGCGATGCAGCGCTTTACCAGCAGCCATCCGGTGATCCAGGCGCTGGACGGCCAGATCGCGCAGATCGGTGCATCCCAAGGGGCGGTCCTGGGGCGCGTCAAGAACCTGCCGGAGACGCAGCAGGAGCTGCTGCGCCTGTCGCGTGACGTCGAGGTCAACACCCAGATGTACACCGCGCTGCTCAACAACTCCCAGGAGTTGCAGATCGCCAAGGCCGGTACGGTCGGCAACGTGCGCGTGGTCGACGTTGCCCTCGCGCCGCGCCTGCCGGCCAAGCCGCGCAAGGGCCTGATCGTGCTGATGGGCGTCGTGCTGGGCGCTTTTGCCGGCGTGCTGCTGGTGTTCGTCCGCCGCGCCCTGCATCGTGGCATCGAAGATCCCTCGATCGTCGAGCAGCAACTCGGCCTGCCGACCTATGCCTCGGTGCCGTTCTCCAACGAACAGCGCGATATCGCCCGCGCCATCAAGCGTGGCAAGGGGGGCGAGGGCGCCAGCCAGATCCTGGCGGTGATGGATTCGCAGAACGTCGCGGTGGAGGCGCTGCGCAGCCTGCGCACCTCGCTGCATTTCGCGCTGTTGGAAGCCAACAACAACATCGTGATGCTGACCGGTCCTTCGCCGGGCCTGGGCAAGTCCTTCATCTCCATCAATCTCGGCGCGGTGCTGGCCATGTCCGGCAAGAGCGTCGTCGTGATCGACGCCGACTTGCGTCGCGGTCATCTGCACGACTATCTGTCGGCCGAGCGCACCCCTGGCGTCAGCGACTACGTTGCCGGCGACGCGACGCTGGAGCAGATCACCAAGGTCACCGAGGTGCAGGGCCTGAGCTTCATCCCCACCGGCACGGTGCCGCCGAATCCGGCCGAACTGCTGCTGCACGAACGTTTCACCGACATGCTCAAGCAATTGTCCGAGAAGTACGACCATGTGCTGGTGGATACCCCGCCGGTGCTGGCCGTGACCGACGCGGCTGTCATCGGCCGCCACGCCGGGTGCACGCTGCTGGTGCTGAAGGCTGGCGAGCATCCGCTGCGGGCGATCGAGGAAACCGCGCGTCGCCTGCGTCACGCCGGTGTGCAGCTGCGCGGCACGCTGTTCAACCAGATCGGTTCACGCGGTGCTTACGGCTATGGCAATGGCTATGGCTACGGCTATGGCTACGGCTACAAGTACGGCTATTCGTACGCCTACCGCAGCAAGAAGTAAGGCTACGGCGCGGCGTATCGCCGCGCCGGATTCGCCCGGCTGCCGTCGGCCTCAGAGGCGGCGGAGCCAGTCCTCGACGCCCTGGTCGATGTCGGCCAGGGCTTTCTCGAAAGCCTCGCGCGGCAGCCGGTAGGGATCGGCGACGTCGCGGTCCTTGCTCCACTTCAGGAACTTGTGCACGCGGCCGCGCAGCGCCGGGTACTGCTGCATGATCCAGTCGCTGTGCGTGCGATCCATGGTCAGGATCAGGTCCATCGACGACAGCAGGGGCAGGGTGGCCTGCTGGGCGCGGTGCGCCCCGATGTCGATGCCGCGCTCGGCCATCAGCTCGCAGACCATCGGATCGGCCGGGTGACCGACCAGGGCGCCGATGCCTGCCGACAGCACCGTGCGGTTCTTGCCTTCCAGTCGCTGGCGCAGCAGCACTTCGCCGATGGGGCTGCGGCAGATGTTGCCGGTGCAGACCACGATGATCCGGTTGAACATGGCGCCGGACCTCAGCGCAGCAGCATGCTGTGGACGCTGTCGGCCAGCTTCGAGGCGGAGGCCAGGACGTTGCCGGTCTGCAGGATGTCGGCCTTCTCGTCGAGCAGTTCGCGCACCACGCCGCCCGCCTCCTGCACCATCACCAGACCCGCGGCGATGTCCCAGGGCTTGAGGTTGAGCTCCCAGAAGGCCTCGAGGCGCCCGGAAGCGACGTAGGCCAGGTCCAGCGCGGCCGAGCCGGCTCGACGCACGCCGGCGGTGCCGGCGGCGACATTGCGCAGCATCGGCAGGTAGCGGTCCAGGTATTCCTCCTGCAGCGGTACGCCGGTGCCGATCACGGCCTCGTCGAGATCCTTGCAGTTGCTGACGCGCATGCGGCGGTTGTTGAGCAGCGCACCGCCGCCGCGCGAGGCGACGTACAGGTCCTGGGTGCAGGGGGCGTAGATCACGCCGTGCTCGAGGCGACCCTTCACCTGGATGCCGATCGACACCGCGAAATGCGGGATGCGGTGCAGGAAGTTGGTGGTGCCGTCGAGCGGATCGATGATCCAGGTGACGTCGCTGTCGCCCTGGGCACCGCTTTCCTCGGCCAGGATCGCGTGCTGCGGGTAGGCCTTGTGGATCAGCGCGATGATCTCGCGCTCGGCGCCGCGGTCGACCTGGGTGACGAAGTCATTGCGGCTCTTGCGTTCCACCTGGAGCTGATCGCTGCGCTCGTAGTGACGCATGATGAAGTTGCCACCGGCACGGGCGGCGGACACGGCGATATTGACCAGCGGGTGCATGGCGGAACCCAAGGAATGGAAAGGAGCGAAGGGGAGGGAGATAGAATATCACGCATGTCCGCCGAATCCGCCGTCAACCTGCTGCAAAACGTCCGCGTCGTCCTGGTCTCGACCCAGCATCCGGGCAATATCGGCTCCACCGCCCGGGCCATGCTGACGATGGGCCTGACCGAACTGGTGCTGGTCAATCCCGAGCGCTATCCCCATCCGCAGGCCCGGGCCACCGCCGCCGGCGCCGTCGAGGTACTGGACCGCGCGCGCATCGTCGACACGCTGGACGAGGCGCTGGTGGGCTGCGTCTGGGTGGTGGGCCTGTCGGCGCGGGTGCGCCATCTCGGCGATGAGCCGTTCACGCCCTGGGCCGCCGCCGAGCGCGCCCTGGCAATCGCGCAGAACAACCCGGTGGCCCTGGTGTTCGGCTGCGAGCGCACCGGCCTCAGCAACGAGGAACTGGACCGCTGCCACGCCCGCACCCTGATCCCGGCCAACCCCGGCTATACCTCGCTGAACCTGTCGCAGGCGGTGCAGATCATGGCCTACGAGCTGCGCAA
This sequence comes from Solimonas sp., assembly GCA_035476855.1. Classification (GTDB taxonomy): domain Bacteria; phylum Pseudomonadota; class Gammaproteobacteria; order Nevskiales; family Nevskiaceae; genus Solimonas_A. The sequence continues at coordinate 4,616 of DATILC010000252.1, forward strand.
GGCGGCGCTGCCGGAGGTGCCCAAGGTCTCCAGCAAGGAGGGGCACCCCTGGTACCAGCCGCCTACTGCCGACGAGATGGAGCGCTACTACGAGCACCTGCAGCGCATCCTGCTTTCGACCGGCTTCCTCGATCCGGCCAACCCGCGGCACCTGATGCGGCGCCTGCGGCAGTTCTACAACCGCGCCCTGCCGGACAAGAACGAGCTCAACATCCTGCGCGGCATCCTGACCTCGTTCGAGCGCCCCAAGGGCCGGCGGGTGCCGCTGTCGCCTGCGGAAGACGGCACCCCGGAACAGTAGAACGGTCTAAAATCCGCGCCTTGCAGCGCTTTTCGAGGCCTCCATGTTCGCCCGCATCCGTGAAGACATTGCCAGCGTGTTCCAGCGCGACCCCGCCGCGCGTACCACCTGGGAAGTGCTCACCTGCTATCCGGGCCTGCATGCGGTCTGGATGCACCGCGTCGCCAATGTGTTGTGGACCAGTGGCTGGCGCTGGCTGGCGCGCTGGCTGGCGCACTGGTCGCGCTGGCTGACCGGCATCGAGATCCATCCGGGCGCGAAGATCGGCCGCCGCCTGTTCATCGACCATGGCATGGGCGTGGTGATCGGCGAGACCGCCGAGATCGGCGACGACGTCACCCTCTATCAGGGCGTGACCCTGGGCGGCACCAGCTGGAACCAGGGCAAGCGTCATCCGACGCTGGGCAACAAGGTCGTGGTCGGCGGCGGCGCCAAGGTGCTGGGGCCGTTCCTGGTGGGCGAGGGCGCGCGCATCGGCTCCAACGCCGTGGTGGTCAAGGAAGTGCCGCCCGGTGCCACCGCGGTCGGCATTCCCGCACGCATCGTGCAGGAACAGGCCGAGCCCTCGGACCAGGTCAAGGCGATCGCCCAGACCCTGGGTTTCGACGCCTACGGCCTGTCGAAGGACATGCCGGACCCGGTGGCCGGTGCGATCTCGCGCATGCTCGGCCACATCCAGGAGCTGGACGAGCGCGTCGTGCAGCTGTGCAAGGTGCTGCACCAGATGGACGCCCGCATGCCGGAGACGGAGTTGTCGAAGCTGGAGCTGCCTGAATTCTGTGCTGAAGGCACGGTGATCAAGCGGGAGGGCTGAAATGCCCAGCTACCTCGACCACAACGCCACCACGCGCCTCGACCCGCGCGTGCTCGAGGCGATGCTGCCCTATCTGTCGGGGCCGTACGGCAACGCCTCCTCGCTGCACCGCTATGGCCGCGCCGCGCGCGATGCGGTGGAGCAGGCGCGCGTGCAGGTCGCGCAGCTGATCAACGCCCAGCCCGGTGAGATCCTGTGGACCTCGGGAGGCACTGAATCCAACAACCTGGCACTGAAGGGCGTCACCGACCGTGCCAGGCCCTCGCGCCTGCTCTACGGCGTGACCGAGCACCCGGCCGTGATGGAAGCGGCCGAGGCGCTGAAGGAGCGCGGTTGGCAGGTGGAGTCGGTGGCGGTGGATGGCGATGGCCTGATCGACTGGCCGGCCTTCGAGCGCCAGCTCGCCGCCGGTCCGGTGCGGCTGGTGGCGCTGATGCGCGCCAACAACGAAACCGGCGTGATCCAGGACATCGCGCGTGCGGCGGCGCTGGTGCATGCGGCCGGCGCCTGGCTGCATGTCGACGCGGTGCAGGCAGCGGGCAAGATCGCGGTCGATTTCGCGGCGCTGCAGGCCGACCTGATGAGCCTGTCCAGCCACAAGATCTACGGCCCCAAGGGCACCGGCGCGCTGGCAGTCAAAA
>DATILC010000253.1:0-9974 GCA_035476855.1 Solimonas sp.
GGGTCGACGAGGACCCGGTGACCGGTTCGGCGCACTGCCTGCTGCTGCCGTACTGGGCGCAGCGGATCGGGCGTACCGAACTGGGTGCGTCGCAGTTGTCGGCGCGTGGTGGCGTGCTGCAGTGCCGGCTCGATGGCGATCGCGTCTGGCTGTCGGGACCGCTGCAGCCCTATCTGCGCGGCGAAATTTTCCTGCCAGGCTAGGCCGTCAGGATCACGCTGCCGAGGCCGAGGAACAGGAAGAAGCCCATCACGTCGGTGAAGGTGGTGACCACCACGCTGCCGGCCAGCGCCGGGTCCAGGCGCAGCTTGCGCAGTGCCAGCGGCACGAATACGCCGGCGGTGGCGGCGCAGGCCAGGTTCATCACCAGCGCCAGCCCGATCACCAGCGACAGCGCAGGGCTGCGGAACCAGACCAGCGTCACCAGGGCCACAACCTGGCCCCATAGCAGGCCGTTGATCAGGGCGACCGCGATTTCCTTCTTGAACAGCGCGCCGGTGTTGCCGGTGCCGACCTGGCCCAGCGCCAGGCCGCGCACCATCAGGGCGACGATCTGGTTGGCGGTGATGCCGCCCATGCTGGCGACCACCGGCATCAGCACGGCCAGCGCCACGAACTGGCTGATCGTCGCCTCGAAGAAGCCGACCACGCGCGCCGCCAGCAGTGCGGTGCAGAGGTTCACGCCGAGCCAGATCGCGCGGCGCCGCGCGGCGCTGCGCACCGGCGCGAACAGGTCCTCGTCCTCGTTGAGGCCGGCCATCGCCATCAGGTTGTGGTCGGCCTCGGCACGGATGACGTCGACCACGTCATCGACGGTGATGCGGCCGAGCAGGATGCCCTTGTCGTCGACCACCGGCGCCGACACCAGGTCGGCGCTCTCGAAGCGCTTGGCCACCTCGCGGTCCGGCAGCGAATCGAGGATCGGCTCGCGCTCGTGTTCCATCACCACCTGCACCAGTGCCTCCGGCGCGCGGGTCAGGATCTTGTCCAGCGGCAGGGTGCCGAGGTAGGCGCCGTAGCGGTCGACCACGAACAGCGCGTCGGTATGCGGCGGCACTTCGCCGCGCAGGCGCAGGTAGCGCTGCACCACGTCCAGCGACACGTCCGGGCGTACCGTGACGGTGTCGGTGTTCATCAGGCCGCCGGCGGTGTCGGGCTCGTGGGCCAGCACCGATTCCAGGCGCGTGCGGTCATCGGCGTCCAGCGCCTTCAGCACCTGCTGGGTCACGGTCTCCGGCAGATGCTCGATGAAGTCGGCGAGGTCGTCGATATCGAGTTCCTCGGCGGCGGCCACCAGCTCGGCGGTGTCCATGTCGCGCATCAGGCTCTCGCGCACGCCGTCGGCCAGGTGCAGCAGCACCTCGCCATCGTCCTCGCGGTCGACCATGTCCCAGACCACGCCGCGTTCCTGCGGCGGCAGCGAGGCCAGCAGGCCGGCGATCTCGGCGGGGTTGAGGGCCTGCAGCGAGCGCTTGACCGGCAGCAGGCGGCCGCCATCCAGCGCCTCACGAAGGCGCGTCAGGTGGGCCTGGCCGCGATTGGATTCCGACATGGGCTAGGGCCTATCCGTGAGTAAGACACGCACGCGACGGCGTGCCATTTTCGTGTCCCGCTAGCCTATCGACGCGCGGTGTACCGGGCGTACATAAGCGGCGACAGGCAACGCGGGGCGCGAAAATGGCCCCGTCCCGAAGGGTTGCGCCAGAAATCGTGCCATGCGGCGCCGGCCGCCGCTTATTTGGGCCCACCAAACCTCGCGTCGGCCGACTTGCCTGGCGCGATTTCTGGCAGCAACGCGTGCGTGTCTTACTCACGGATAGGCCCTCAGGCCGGGGAACTGCCGTCGCCGTGGTCCAGCCCGGCGATCAGTTCCCGCATTTCAGTGAGATCGGTCGACGCCAGCAGCCTGGCGACACTGCGTCGCAGGCCGCCGATGTCGGAGTCCATGATGATGCGCTTGACCTCCAGCACGCTGGCCGGGTGCATCGAGAAATCGGTCAGGCCCAGGCCCAGCAGCAGGCGCGTGTAGCGCACGTCGCCGGCCATTTCGCCGCACATCGCCACCGGGATGCCGGCCTGTGCACCGGATTCGATGGTGTGGCGGATCAGCTGCAGCACCGCCGGGTGCAGCGGGTCGTAGAGGTAGTTGACCTCGTCGTCGACGCGGTCGATCGCCAGGGTGTACTGGATCAGGTCGTTGGTGCCGATCGAGAAGAAGCGCGCGTGGCGCGCCAGCATCGGCGCGGCGATGGCCGCCGCCGGCACCTCGATCATCGCGCCCACCGCCACGTCCTTGCCCATCGCCACGCCCTCGCGTTCCAGCTCGGCGCGTGCCAGGTCGATCAGGCCCACCGCCTGCCGGAACTCCGGCAGGTTGGAGATCATCGGCAGCATGATCTGCATGCGGCCCAGCGCCGAGGCGCGCAGCAGCGCGCGCACCTGCACGCGGAACAGCTCCGGCTCCTTCAGGCACAGGCGGATCGCGCGCAGGCCCAGTGCCGGGTTGTTCGGCGTCGGGCCGTTGCTGCGGCCGGAGTCGACCTGCTTGTCCGCGCCCAGGTCCAGCGTGCGGATGGTGATCGGGCCGTCGATCGAGGAAACGATGCGGGCATAGGCCTCGTACTGCTCGTCCTCGGTCGGCAGGCCCTTGCGGTTCATGTAGAGGAACTCGGTGCGGAACAGGCCGACGCCCTCCGCGCCGTTCTCCGCCGCCTCGCGCGCATCCTCCGGCAGCTCGATGTTGGCGAGCAGGCGGATCCTGATGCCATCGCGTGAGATCGCCGCCTTGCCGCGCAGCTTGACCAGGTTGCGGCGGTACTCGGCCTGCTCGATCTGGCGGTTGCGGTAGAAGGCGAGGGCCTGCTCGTCCGGGTCGGCCAGCACGTGGCCGGGTTCGCCGTCGACGATCAGGGTCTCGCCGTCGCGCAGCAGCTTGCGCGCGTCACGCAGGCCGACGATGGCGGGAATGCCGAGGCTGCGCGCCAGGATCGCGGTATGCGACAGCGGGCCGCCGTACTCGGTGACGAAGGCCGCGGCCAGGTTCTGCTGCGCCAGCAGGATGATGTCGGCCGGCGTGATGTCGTCGGCGACGATGATCTGCGCCTCGCTGCCGGCCTCGTGCTTGGGCAGCACCTTCTCGGACTTCAGCAGTGCCCGCAGGAGGCGCGCGACGACGTGCTCGACGTCATCCTTGCGCGTGCGCAGGTAGGGGTCCTCCATCTGCTCGAACACCGCCACCACCGCATCGCGCGCCTTGCGCAGCGCGCCTTCGGCGTTGATGCGCTGCTGGCGGATGTGGCCGATGGCGGTTTCGGTGATGGAGCGGTCGTCCATCATCAGCAGGTGGGTGTCGATGAAGGCGGCGATGTCGCCCGGCGTACCGGCCGGAATCTGGTCGCGCACCTGGCGCAGCTGCTCGCGGGCGCGCTGGTGCGCCTCGTTGAAGCGCCGGACCTCGGCCTCGACCTCGCCCGGCTCCAGCGAGTACTCCGGCGTATCGAGATCGCCGGCATGCATCTTCTGCACGCGCGCGATGGCGATGCCGCGGGAGACGCCGATGCCGGTGAGCCAGAGCGACATGGGTGGTTCTAGGCCTCTTCGCCGAAGCGGTCGGCGACCAGCGTCGCCATCTCGTCCAGCGCCTGGGCGGCGTCGTCGCCCTGCGCCATCAGCGTGACCTGCGAGCCCTTGGCGGCGGCCAGCATCATCACGCCCATGATCGACTTGCCGCTGACTTCCTTGCCGTCCTTGCACACGCGCACGTCGGATTCGAACTTGCTCGCCAGGGTGACCAGCTTGGCGGCGGCGCGGGCATGCAGGCCCAGCTTGTTGACGATGGTGACGGTTCGTTCCACGTCAGGCTCCCTGGGAATTGTCGTTGTGCGGGCAGGCGATGATGCCGCGCTGCCCGCCCTCCACCGCGCCCTCTGCCATCTCGGCCAGCGCCAGCTTCGGGTAGTTGAAGATGCGGACCAGCATCGGCAGGTTGATGCCGGAGACCACGCGGGCCTTGCGGCCCTGCGCCAGCTTGTTGGCGATGTTGCTGGGCGTGGCGCCAAAGGCATCGGTCAGGATCAGCACGCCGTCGCCGGCGTCGAGCCGGTCCAGCAGCTTCTGGCCCTGCAGCATCAGGCCGTCGTGGTTCTGCACCAGCGGAATTTCCAGCACGTCGTGGTGCAGGCCCAGCTCGCCGAGCATGCGCTGCATGGTCTCGAGCAGGTTCTGGCCGAGCTTGCCATGCGTCACCAGCAGGACGCCGACGCTCACGTGCGTTCCCGCTGGGCGTGACGCTCGGGGGCATCCCAGATCTCGCGGTGGCGCACCACCAGGTGCTCGTAGCGCTCGCGGAAGATCTCGCCGAGCCGCTCCACCAGATAGACGCTGCGGTGCTGGCCGCCGGTGCAGCCGATCGCCACGGTCAGGTAAGTGCGGTCCTGGCGGCGGTACTCCGGCAGCCAGTGATCGAGGAAACCCCGGATGTCGCCGAGCATGCGCTGCACCGGCGGAAAGCGTTCCAGCCAGGCGGCCACGGCCGGGTCGCGGCCGGTGAACTTGCGCAGCGTCGGTTCCCAGTGCGGGTTGGGCAGGCAGCGCACGTCGAACACGTAGTCGGCCGCTTCCGGCAGGCCGTTCTTGTAGCCGAAGGACATGAACAGCAGCGACAGCTTGCCGGCACCGCCGCCCGGCACCTGCGCCAGGATCTCCTCGCGCAGCTCGTGCAGGTTCTTGGTGGTGGTGTCGATGGTGGCGTCGGCGAGGTTGGCGATCGGCGCCAGCAGGCGGCTCTCCAGCGCGATCGCTTCCGACAGCGAAATGTTCTCCGAGGCCAGCGGGTGGCGCCGGCGGGTCTCGGAGTAACGTTTCAGCAGGCTGGGCTCGTCGGCACGCAGGAACACCACGCGGGTCTGCACGCCGCGCTCACGCAGGTATTCGAGATAGCGCGGGAACTTCTCGATTTCCTTCGGGCTCTCGCGTGCGTCGATGCCGACGGCGAGGCGCTCGAAGCGATTCTCGACCTTCTTCAGCGCGCGGCTGGCCATCGGCCCGACCAGGGCCAGCGGCAGGTTGTCGATGCAGTAGTAGCCGAGGTCCTCGTACTGCTTGAGGGCCACGGTCTTGCCGGCGCCCGACAGGCCGCTGACGATCACCAGCTTCATGCCGGATCCTCCATCTGGGCCTGTGGGGTAGGGTTCATGTCGGCTGCTTCCGCTGGCTCTTCTTGCGCCCGGAGCGACGGATCGCGTCGAGCTGGCGCTGGCTGAAATCCTCGTCGGCACGGTAACCCCTGCGGCGCAGTTTGAGGTCGCGGCAGGCCGCTTCGACGAGTACCGCGAGATTATGCCCGAGGCGGATCGGAATGGAGATTTCAGGAACGCGCAAACCGAGGATTTCGCGTTCGTCGCGGTAGCCGCTGAGCCGCTCCAGGCCGCTGGCCGTGGTGAGCGGCAGTGCGTCCAGCTGGATCACCAGGTCCAGCGGTGCCGAACTGCGCAGGGCCTTGGCGCCGAACAGCCGGCGGATGTTGAGCACGCCGAGGCTGCGGGCTTCCAGGAAGTCCTGCAGCAGCGGCGGGCAGTGTCCGCGGAGGCGCTCGCCCTCGGCCTGGAACTCGACGGCGTCGTCGGCGATCAGGCGGTGGCCGCGGGCCAGCAGTTCCAGCGCGACCTCGCTCTTGCCGAGGCCGCTCTGGCCGACGATCAGTACGCCCTCCCCGAAGACCTCGAGGAAGACGCCATGCAGGGTGATGGAGGGGGAGTGCCGCGGCGGGCGCGGGCGGGGCGGGGCGGCCATCGGCGGATTGTCCGCGCGCCGGCCCGCGAGGGCCTCAGGCCGGCTTGAAGCCGGACAGCAGCGTGAAGATCGCCTGGTCGTCCGCCGCCGCGCGCATCTGGGCGCAGAAGGTTTCGTCGGAGAACATTTCGGCGATCGCGGCGAGATGCTTCAGGTGGGCCTCGGTGGCGTTCTGCGGCACCAGCAGGCCGAACACCAGGTCGACGCCATTGCCGTCATGGGCATCGTAGTCCAGCGGGTGCTTGAGGCGCATGAAGGCGCCGACGCTCTCGCCGACGCCGGCCATGCGGCCGTGAGGAATCGCCACGCCATGGCCCAGGCCGGTGCTGCCGAGCTTCTCGCGGGCCGACAGGCTGTTGAGGATATCTGCACTGCCGACGTCGGGTGCGCCTCTGGCCAGGAGCTTGCTGAGTTCTTCCAGCGCTTTCTTCTTGCTGGTGAAGGTGTGACCGCTGCTGACGCGATCCGCAGCAAGGATATCGGCGAGTTTCATCGTTGGTATTTCCAAACAGGAGGGCCGTTCGCACCCGAGGGGTGGGAACGGCCCTAACTTTAGCGCATCAGCCCGGCTGGCGTGCTGATGCAGGTGGATGAGTGTTTACTGCAGCGTCATGCGCTTATGCGCCTCGCGGCTGTGGTGATCACGCATCTTTTCCTTGTGCTTCCGGGTCTGCTGGTCGAGCTTGTCCATCAGCAGGTCGATGGCGGCATACATGTCGCCGTCGATCGCTTCGGCGTGGAGGTCGGCGCCGCTCGCATGAATCGTGGCCTCGGCCTTTTGTCGCAACTTTTCCACCGTGAGGACGACTTCCGCACTGATCAGCTTGTCGAAGTGTCGTTCCACCCGCTTCAGCTTCGCCAGCACGTATTCGCGCAGCGGCGGGGTGACTTCGACATGATGACCGGAAATGTTGAGATTCATACAACCTCCTCTGATATGCCGGCCTGCCCTCAGGACGGCGGTTTGCGTTCGTGCGACGGGGGAATCCCGAGTCCCTCGCGGTATTTGGCTACCGTTCTCCGTGCAACTTGTATGCCTTCCTTCAGCAGCAACTCGGAAAGCGTGGAGTCGGATAGCGGCCGCGCCGGGTCTTCCCCTGCGATCAGGCGCTTGATCATGGCCTGGATCGCAGTAGCCGAGCAGACACCTCCCTGCGTGGTCTGGACGTGACTGGAAAAGAAGAACTTGAGTTCGTAAAGCCCACGCGGAGTGAGCATGTACTTGTTTGCGGTTGCGCGTGAAACGGTCGACTCATGGATACCGAGCTGTTCCGCAATATCCCTCAGGACGAGGGGCCGCATGGCTTCCTCCCCATATTCCAGAAAAGCCCGCTGTTCTTCAACTATGCATTGTGCAACGCGCAATAAAGTCTCGTTGCGCGCTTCCAAGCTATTGATGAAATAGCGGGCTTCCTGCAAATGCGACTTCAGGGTCAGTTGGTCGCGGGAACTGTCTGCGCGGCGAATCATCGATTGGTAGAAACCATTGATGCGCAGCTTGGGGACGTGTTCCGGGTTCAGCGAGACCTTCCAGCGGCCCTCTTTCTTGGTGACGTGGACGTCCGGGGCGATGTAATCCGACTCGTGGGCCTGGAAGGGGCGCCCCGGGTGCGGCTGCAGCGTCTGCACCAGCGCCAGGGCGGCGCGGATGTCCTCGACCTTGAGGCCGGTGGTACGGACGATCAGGGCCTCGTCCTTGCGTGCCAGCAGGTTGATGTGACGGTCCACCAGTACCAGCGCCGCCTGGATGCCCGGCTCGCGGGCCGGGAACTGCAGCAGCTGCAGGCGCAGGCACTCGGCCAGGTCGCGGGCGCCGACGCCGTTGGGATCGAATTCCTGCACCGTCTTGAGCACGGTATCGACCTGGTCCGCATCGACCCCGAGGACCTCCTGCAGGCGCGGCAGCAGCTCGGCCCAGTTCTCCAGATAGCCGTCGTCGTTGATGGCGTCGATCAGGTGGGCGGCGATCTCCTCCTCGGTCGGCGTGAACGGCGCCAGCCCGGCCTGCCACAGCAGGTGCTCGCGCAGGCTGGGGTGGCCGTGCAGGTTGGCCTGCAGGTAGTCCTGCAACTCGTCGTCGTCGCTGCCGCTCTTGGTGTTGCTGCCGGTGCCGGCGCCGTCATAGACGTCGCCCCACTCGGCGTCGACCGGCATTTCGGTGGGGATGTCGACCTCGCTGCTGACATCGACGGTCGCCACCTCGGCTGCGGCCGGTGTCTCCGCCGCTTCCCGGGCGTCGCGTGCTTCCTCGGCGGTTTCCGCCTCTGGCGCGGCGTCGGATTCCAGTTCCAGCATCACGTTGGATTCCAGCACCTGCTGGATTTCCTGCTGCAGGTCGAGGCTGGACAGCTGCAGCAGCTTGATCGCCTGCTGCAGCGCCGGGGTCATGGTCAGGGACTGGCCCAGACGGAGGCCCAGGGAGGTCTTCATGCTTGGTCGGGGGTGGCGCGAATCATGCTTCCGATTCTACGCTGGAAACGGTACGAAGTTTGCTTTGCTTCAGGTCGTCAGGACCCGAAGTGGCGGGGAGCCGGCTGCCTTGCAGGCAGCGGCTACAGCTTGAACTGCTTGCCCAGAGTGAGCGCGGGATTTCAGGAACTGCCAGTGGCAGTTCCTGCCGTGCGAACGCCCGGGGTTGGTGCCCCGAGCCGCATGGGACCGCGCGTTCTACAGCTTGAATTGCTCGCCCAGATACACCCGACGCACCGTCTCGTTTTCCAGCAGCGTTGCCGGTGCACCTTCGGCGATCACCGCGCCTTCGGCGAGGATGTAGGCGCGCTCGCAGAGCGACAGCGTCTCGCGCACGTTGTGGTCGGTGATCAGCACGCCGATGCCGCGCTGCTTGAGGTGGTGGACGATGTGCTGGATGTCGCCGACCGCGATCGGGTCGACGCCGGCGAAAGGTTCGTCGAGCAGGATGAAGCGCGGGTTGGCCGCCAGCGCGCGCGCGATCTCGACGCGGCGGCGTTCACCGCCGGACAGCGACTGGCCTTCGCCGTCGCGGATGTGGGCGATGTGCAACTCGCTGAGCAGGCGCTCCAGTTCCTGCTGGCGCCCGGCCTTGTCGAGTTCCTTGCGCGTCTCCAGGATCGCCAGGATGTTCTCCTCCACGGTCAGCTTGCGGAACACGCTGGCTTCCTGTGGCAGGTAGCCGATGCCGCGGCGCGCGCGCGCATGCATCGGTGCGCGCGTCAGGTCCTCGCCATCGAGTTCGATGCGGCCGCCATCGGCGGCGACCAGGCCGACGATCATGTAGAACGAGGTGGTCTTGCCGGCGCCGTTGGGGCCCAGCAGGCCGACGATTTCGCCGGCACGGACGTTCACCGAGACATCGCGCACCACGGTGCGCTTCTTGTAGCGCTTGACCAGGTTGTGCGCGCTCAGCACCGAGGCGGCGGCGGGGACGGCGGCGGTCACGGTGCATCCTCCACGGCCGGCGGAGGAGGCGGCGGCTGCGGCGCGCGCGCCGCCGGCGCGGCGCGTCCGCCACCGCTGCTGCTGCCGCCACTGCCCTTGGCCGGCGGCGGCTGGATCACGATCCGCACCTGGCCGCCCTGGCCGCCGGCGGCACGGATGCGGCGCTGGGCCACGTCGTAATGGATGTCGTCGCCATTGATCGCATCCTCGCCACGGGTCAGCTGGGCATTGCCGAGGATGTCGACCATGCTGCTGCGCGAGTCGTAGTTGAGGGTCTTCGCCCGGGCCCCGACCGGCGGGCCGATGCTGCCGTCCTTTTCCTTCAGCCCCGGGTGATCCAGCTGCGCCGGATTGCCGGTGACGCTGGCGGTGAACTGGCCGTCGGCCAGCTGGCGCAGCTCCAGCCGGTCGCCCTTGAGCTTGAGCGTGTCGGAGCTCAGCAGCACGTTGCCGGTGTAGACCATCACGCCGCTCTGTTCCCAGTCGGCACGGTCGGCCGTGACGGTCACCGGGCCGGTCGGCCGCAGGCTGTCCATCGTTGCATTGCGGCCCTGCTGCGCGGCGGCGATGCCGGCCAGCGCAGCGAGCCCCAGCGCCAGCAGCGGCTTAGGGCCTGTCACCCATTCCCTGATCGCTGCGACGGAGACCGTTTTGGCGCAGGGCAATGTTCCGAGACGCGCGGTGTACTCGAAGTACATGAGCGGCTCGGGACGCCGCCATGCGCCAAAACGGTCCCGCCCCTTGGGGTGCCCCCGGATTTGCGGCCA
>DATILC010000254.1:0-7634 GCA_035476855.1 Solimonas sp.
AGCAGTCGGGTGAGGCGACTGGTCATGGCTACCACTGTACCAGCGCGCAGTCGCGCTGGCCCTCGTGATTTTCCGACAGCAGGTCGATCGGAAGCAGCAGCGTATCAGCGACCAGCGACAGCGGCACGTCGATCAGCAGCAGCGGTGAGAAGATCCAGGCCTTCGAATCCGTCACTGTCTCACCGAGGTAGCGCAGGTCGCAGGCCGTGCCAGCGTATTCCGCGCCCCAGTGACGCGGAATCTGCTTGTTCACCACCGTCATGCAGCCGCTCAGCAGCAGGGCGGCAGCGGTTACGAGCATCACTTTCATGGCGCAACTCCGATGATCTGGCCGTGGTTCACGGCTGCACGCCGTACTCCTTCAGCAGCTTCTCGGTGCGCGCCTGGGCGACCTGGTTGATCAGCTTGTGGCCCTCGAACTGGTCGCGCAGCGTCTTGGCCAGCGTGAAGGTCGAGCCGGTCAGGAACAGCGTGCCGAGGATCATGTAGCCGCGCATCCAGATTTCCACCGGCATCACCGTGACGCCGAACAGCATGCCGCCCAGCGCGCAGGCGAAGGACGCCTTGACGAAGAAGATCCAGGATGGCGAGTCGAAGCGGGTCGAGTCGAAGGCATCGTGGGCGTAGTGGTTTTCCATGGCATCACCTCAGCAGTAGGACAGCAGGATGCATCTGGCCAGGTCCAGGCTGCCGGGCAGCGCGAACACAAAGGCCATCGACAGGCTCGCCAGCAGCAGGCGCAGCACTCCGGACAGTGACGTTTCCTCCTTCATATGAACGTTGATCAATTAAAGAGCCGAAGAAGGCGGAACCGCGAGGCGCGCCTTCAGCGCGGCGAGGCGTGCCTCGACCTCGACGCCCAGGTCCACCTGGGCCACGTCGCGTTCGAAGCGGCCCTCGTCGGCCAGCAGTTCGGCGGCGGCTTCCGCCTCCGACTCGGAGTGCGAGGCCTTCTGCGACAGCCGGTCGAGCTGCTGTGCGCGTTCCATGGCGCGGGTGTAGCTGTCGCTGGCACGGGCGGCGCTGCCCAAGGCCGTTGCTGCGGTCTGGTTGGCATTGATCACCGCGGCGCGGCCGCGGGCGGTTTCCAGCTCGGTCCTGAGGCGCTGTACCTGCTCGCGCAGGCGGACGGTGGCGCGCTGTGCGGCGGAAAGCGGGGTGCCCAGGGCCTGCTCGCGATTGCGCAGTTGCACGGCGCGCTCCAGCGCGCTGCGTGCCTTCGCTTCGTCGCCGGCCTGCAGCAGGCGCTCGGCTTTCTGCTCCCAGTCACCGGATTCATTGCGCGCGGCTTCGCGCTGGCGCTCCAGCTGCTTCTCGGCGCCCAGCGAGATGACCAGCGCGCGACTGGTTTCCTGAAGGTCGTCGGTGAGCTCGCGCAGGACCTGCGCGGCCATCACCTGCGGGTTCTCGATCTCGTCGATCTGATAGTGCGCCTGGGCCGTGACCAGACTGCGGATGCGGGTGAACAGACTCGGCATGACTCTCCTCCTGCGTTCTTAAATGAACATTGTTTATTGAGACTAAAAGACGGTTGGGGAAAGAGTCAATGGGAGTGGGGGCAAGTGTCGGGAGAACCTGGGAATTTCAGGGGATTTCGCGAGCTTGTCCGCGGCTTCCTGTAGCTCGATTCACGATGGGCGAGCCGGGGTTTTTATTCGTTGTTGTTGGCCTTTTCCTTCGGGGCGGGGCGCCGCCGACCCGGTGAGCCAGAAAGCGAAGTTCAACAAAAAAAGCCCGCCGGGCGGCGGGCTTTCGAAGCAGCGCGCCAACGCGCAATCAGGCCTTGCCCGCCAGCTGCGCCACGATCGCCGGATTCTCCAGCGTGCTGGTGTCCTGCGTGATCTCCTCGCCCTTGGCGATCGAGCGCAGCAGGCGGCGCATGATCTTGCCGCTGCGGGTCTTGGGCAGGTTGTCGGCGAAGCGGATGTCGTCTGGCTTGGCCAGCGCTCCGATTTCCTTGGCGACGTGATCGCGCAGTTCCTTCGCCAGCTTGTCGGCTTCCTCGCCCTGCGGCCGTGCGCCCTTGCAGATGACGAAGGCGAACACGCTCTCGCCCTTGACCTCGTGCGGCCGGCCCACCACCGCGGCCTCGGCGATGCGCGGATGCGACACCAGCGCGCTCTCGACCTCCATCGTGCCGAGGCGGTGGCCGGAGACGTTCAGCACGTCGTCGACGCGGCCCATGATCCAGTAACAACCATCAGCGTCGCGGTGCGTGGAGTCGCCGGCGACGTAGTACTTGTTGTTGAACTGGCCCCAGTAGGTCTTGATGTAGCGTTCGTTGTCGCCCCAGATCGTGCGCAGCATCGAGGGCCAGGGCTTGCTGATGACGAGGTAGCCGCCGGCGTCCTTGTCCTGGATCGGCGTGCCGGCTTCATCGACGACTTCGACGCAGATGCCGGGCAGCGGCTTGGTGCAGGAACCGGGCTTGGTGGTGATGGCGCCCGGTACCGGCGCGATCATGATGCTGCCGGTCTCGGTCTGCCACCAGGTGTCGACGATCGGCAGGCGCTCCTTGCCGATCACGCGGTGGTACCACATCCAGGCTTCCGGATTGATCGGCTCGCCGACGCTGCCAAGCAGGCGCAGCTTCGACAGGTCGTACTGGTCGGGCCACTCCTCGCCCAGCTTCATCAGCGCGCGGATCGCGGTGGGCGCGGTGTAGAAAATCGTCACGCCGTGGTCCTGGCAGATCTTCCAGAAGCGGCCGGCATCGGGCACGGTCGGCGCGCCCTCGTACATCAGGATGGTCGCGCCGTTGGCCAGCGGGCCGTAGGTGACGTAGCTGTGGCCGGTGATCCAGCCGACGTCGGCAGTGCACCAGAAGATGTCGTCGTCGCGGATGTCGAACACCCACTGCGTGGTCATCGTCGCGCCCAGCAGGTAGCCGCCGGTGGAATGCTGGATGCCCTTGGGCTTGCCGGTCGAACCGCTGGTGTAGAGCAGGAACAGCGGATGCTCGGCCTCGACCCATTCCGGATCGCAGCGCTCGGACTGCTGCGCCAGCAGCTCATGCCACCAGAGGTCGCGGCCTGCGGCCATCCCGATGCCGTGGTTGGTGCGCTGGTGCACGATCACCTTTTCGATGGTCTTGCAGCCCAGCGCCAGTGCCTCGTCGGCGGTCTTCTTCAGCGCGACGATGTTGCCGGCACGGTGACCGCCATCAGCGGTGATCAGCAGGCGTGCAGCGGTGTCCTCGATGCGATCCTTCAGCGAGGCGGCGGAGAAGCCGCCGAACACCACGGAGTGGATCGCGCCGATGCGTGCGCAGGCCTGCATCGCGATGACGGCTTCCGGCGCCATCGGCAGGTAGATCACCACGCGGTCGCCCTTGGCGATGCCCAGCGACTTCAGCGCGTTGGCCAGCTTGCAGACCTCTGCATGCAGCTGCTTGTAAGTGTAGTTGCGCGTGTCACCCTTCTCGCCCTCGAAGCGGATCGCGATCTTGTCGCCGCGCGCGAGCAGGTGGCGGTCGAGGCAGTTGGCGGAGGCGTTGAGCCTGCCGTCGGCGAACCAGCGGTAGTTCGGCGCCTCGCTGTCGTCCAGCGCCTGGGTGAAGGGCGTCTGCCAGCCGAGGTGCTTCCTGGCAAGCCCGGCCCAGAAGCCGACGTGATCCTTCGCTGCCTCGGCGTGCAGCGCGGCCAGCTTGTCGGCGTTGAGCCGCGCACGCGCGGCGAACTCGGCCGGCGGCGGGAACACGCGGTTCTCGGTGAGGACGGATGCGATGTTTTCGGAACTCATGCCTGTCTCCGCGGCGCCGGTTTTTCGAACAATGCCGATTGTCCGAAGGGGAAAATCGGGGCCGTTTTTATGGCATGAAGCCCCGGTGAAGTCCATCGTTCGCATGAACGAGGCACAAGGGCGCAAGCCCCGGCGGACCGGGGCTCCGCGCCGCGGCTGCTTCAGTCGTGCCGGTGCAGAGAACCGCCGCGGGTGTCCTTCAGGAACAGCGTGCCGATCACCAGCGTGATCACGGCGACGATGATCGGGTACCAGAGCCCGTAGTAGATGTCGCCCTTGAGGCTGACCAGCGCGAAGGCGATGGTCGGCACGAAGCCGCCGAACCAGCCGTTGCCGATGTGGTAAGGCAGCGACATCGAGCTGTAGCGGATGCGCGTCGGGAACATCTCCACCAGCCAGGCCGCGATCGGGCCGTAGACCATCGTCACGTAGATCACCAGCAGCGTCAGCAGCAGCACCAGCATCGGCTTGTCGATCGCCGCGTCATCGGCCTTCTTCGGATAGCCGGCCGCGGCCAGGGCCTCGCCCAGCGACTTGCCGAACGCTTCCTGCTGCGCCTTGAAGCCGGCCTTGTCCAGGGCGCGGCCATCGAAGGACGCGATCACGGTCTCGCCGACCCGGACCTGCGCCACCGCGCCGGCCGGAGCCGCGGCATTGATGTAGGGCACGCCGGACTTGGCCAGCGCGCTCTTGGCGATGTCACAGGAGCTGTCGAAGACCTTCTTGCCGACCGGATCGAACTGGAAGCTGCACTGCGCCGGATCTGCCAGCACGGTCACTGGCGAGACGGCGGCGGCAGTCTCCAGCGCCGGATTGGCGTAGTGCGTGATCGCCTTGAACACCGGGAAGTAGCTCAGCGCCGCGATTGCGCAGCCGGCCATGATCACCGGCTTGCGGCCGATGCGATCCGACAGCCAGCCGAAGAAGATGAAGAACGGCGTGCCGATCAGCAGCGCGGCGGCGATCAGCAGGTTGGCGGTGGTGGCGTCGACCTTCAGCGTCTGCGTCAGGAAGTACAGCGCGTAGAACTGGCCCGTGTACCAGACCACGGCCTGGCCGGCGGTGGCGCCGAACAGGGCCAGGATCACCAGCTTCAGGTTCTTCCACTGCCCGAAGGCCTCGGACAGCGGCGCCTTCGAGGTCTTGCCCTCGGCCTTCATCTTCTGGAACAGCGGCGATTCGTTGAGCTGCAGGCGGATGTAGACCGAGATGCCCAGCAGCAGCGCCGACACCAGGAAGGGAATGCGCCAGCCCCAGGCCTCGAAGGCCTCGTTGCCCAGCGCCAGGCGGCAACCGAGGATCACCAACAGCGACAGGAACAGCCCGCCGGTGGCGGTGGTCTGGATCCAGGCGGTGGCGTAGCCGCGGTTGTCGTCGCGCGCATGCTCGGCGACGTAGGTGGCGGCACCGCCGTACTCGCCGCCCAGCGCCAGGCCCTGCAGCAGGCGCAGCGTGATCAGGATCACCGGCGCGGCGACGCCGATCGAGGCGTAGGACGGCAGCACGCCGACCAGGAAGGTCGACAGGCCCATGATCAGGATCGTGATCAGGAAGGTGTGCTTGCGCCCGACCAGGTCGCCGAGGCGACCGAACACCAGCGCGCCGAAGGGCCGCACCGCGAAGCCGGCGGCGAAGGCCAGCAGAGCAAAGATGAAGGCGCTGGTGTCGTTGAGGCCGGAGAAGAATTGTTTGGCGATGATCGCGGCCAGCGAGCCATAGAGGTAGAAGTCGTACCACTCGAACACCGTGCCCAGCGAGGACGCGAAGATCACGCGCCGCGTGTCGGACGGGCTGGCTGCTGCGGCGCCGGACGTGGCGGCGGCCTGGTTGCTCATGACGGCTCCTTGGGTTCTGGCATGACTGTCCGGGCGCTGCCAGGGCGTCGCGTCGGGTCAGCTGGAAAGTACGAGGATGATCAGCGACCGGGCAGCCGGGAACAAGCGGCGGGATCGCTGCGCCACCTGGGGGGTGGCGTGTCGCTTGTCGCGCGGCCGCCTTGGTCAGCGAGGTATGCGCGCCAGCGGAATGCCGCGGTCATCCACCGGAATCTGCGTGTCCTCGCTGCACAGCCCCTCGCGGCCGCTGGCATCGCATTGCATGCGCCGGCCGCTGGGAAAGACCTGCGTGACCACGCCGCTCCAGACCGAACGGTCGCCGCGCACCATGCGCGTGCCGATCAACTGCGTGCCATCGGCATAGGTGTAGGTGGTGGGGCCCGAGCAGAGGCCGTCGGCTGCGGCGCTGCATTCGCGGCGATCGCCATTGGCAAAGCTGGTGACGATGCGGCCGCTCCAGGCGCTGCCACCGTCCTTTGGCACCAGCCGGCCGCTGGTGCGGGTGCCGGTCGGCGTGGTCAGGCTGGCGTTGCCGCTGCAGATGCCTTCCGGGGTCACGGCACACTTCAATTGTTCGCCGCTGGAGAACACCGTGGTCTGCTCGCCGGTCCAGACCGCGGCGTTGTTGCGGACCACCATCGCGCCGGTCTCGCGCTGGCCGTTGGCGCGATGGATCGTCACCTGTCCCTGGCAGCGGCCTTCGCCGTCGGCCTGGCATTCGCGACGCTCGCCGTTGGGCAGGTAGCGGATCAGCAGGCCCGACCAGGCCGGGTGGCCGGTGATGCTGCTGCGCAGGCCGGACAGGCGCGAGCCATCGGCTTCGGTATAGGTACTCAGCCCGATGCACTGGCCGCTGGCGTCGGTGCTGCGGCAGTCCCAGCCAGGTGGAGCCGCCGACACCGGCAGGACGACAAGGATCGCAACGCAACAGAGGATCAGGCGGATCGGCATGCGCGACGGCAAGGGCTTCCCGGGAAGGTCGGCGGATTGTGGCAGGCACTCGGCGCGCGCGAAGCCGCCGTGCCGGCCCGGCGGTGGCCGTCGCCCGCTGCGCGGCTTTGGTACTGGGTCACAGATGCTGCTGCCCCGATCCCGGGTTATGCACAGGACAGTGACGGTTTTCCATGGGGAAACAGGCCTTTGCGAGCCTGCCGCGGAATTGCGACCTGCATCATGAATCGCCGGGAACGGCTTCGCTACGGTCATTCCACCTCGACGGGCCTGGCACCGCCAAGCGACTCGGGAATCCGCCACAAACGTGGCAAGCAACAGGTAGGGGGATGTCATGGATGCTTCAACCGTTCTATTGCCCAGCCAGCTGTCGGTCTATGTCTGGGCGCCGATCACGCTGATCACCTTCGGCTGCGTGGCCTGGCTGATGGCGCTGCTGCGCGATGAACCGGAGACGGTGATTGCCGCCATGCCCGATGCATCGCTGGTTCGCCGCCGCCGGGTGCAGGCCCGCGACACCGCTGCGATCCGCCAGCCGCGCCGCCCGCGCAGCCGCAAGCAGCGTCTGCTGCCCCGCGAGCGCTATCTGCAGGCACTGCAGAAGCTGGCGCTGGCCTGATCAGGCTTGCATGCGAAACCCGCCGCCGGATGGCGGCGGGTTTCTTTTTTCTGTTTTCCGCAGCCGTTGCGGCAGCCGGCTCGGGCAACGCTTCAGCGGCAGCTCAGCACCGAGATTTCCACGGTGTCGGTTACCACGCGGCTGGCCAGGTCGGTCAGCTGGCCCTGGGTCTTGCGCAGGTCCGGGCCGGCCTGCCAGGCCAGGCGATAGTGGCGACCGGGAGTCAGACGGATCGCCACGGCATGTCGCGAGCCGGTGGCGCTGGCTGCTGCCGGCTCGCCCAGCTTGTCGCCGAGGTCCATGCGCAGGTAGATGACGCTGTTGGTGATCACGTCGAAGTCCAGCGTCGGCGCCAGCGGCCCGCCGTTGGCGGTGGTGGGCTTGCTGCCCCAGCGACTCTGCACGGCCGGATCGGCGGCGCCGACGTACTGCCAGCGCGGATTGCCCGGCATGCAGAAGTACAGGTTGGCCGGCCGGTCGGGCGCGAT
>DATILC010000255.1:0-8524 GCA_035476855.1 Solimonas sp.
CGCGCGCACCGGGAAGCTGCCGGCAAGCAGGTAGACACCCAGTTCCCGGGCGAGGCGGGCATGCAGCAACTGCCAGGCCGGCAGCAGCTCCTGCATCGCCTGGAGCTGTCCCCGCAGGTCGGCGCGCAGTCTGGCGTCGAACAGCGAGGCCAGTTCCATGCTGGCGTACTCCGGGAATACCAGCAGGCGTGCGCCCGTCGCTGCGCCGTCGCGACACCATTGCGTGAGCTTGCGCTCGAAGTGCTGCCAGTCGCGCAGTTCGTCGACCGGGTACTGCGCTGCCGCGACGATGAAGGCGGAGTTGTCCATTCAGCCCAGCGACCTGCGCCAGAACACCAGGGTCTTCTCGCTGGAGCCGGTCTCGCCGATATCCGGCCAGCTCATGTGGCACTGCAGGGCCGCATCGCGCTGGTAGCCGCGATGGCTCCAGAAAGCGTCGTTAGGCGCGTAGCCCGAAGGACGCAGGGGATGATCCGCCGCTCGCTCGACCGCGCAGAACGTCGCCTGGTGCAGGCCCAGTTCCTGCGCATGGCGTTCGCGCTCCTCGAAGAAACGAACGCCCAGCCCGCGACCGCGATAGTCGCGCAGCAGCAGCGATTCGCCGAAGTAGTGGTAGTCCTGCAGCGGCAGGCCGGCAGCGAGGAAGGGCTCGCGCATCTCGGCATGGGCCTCGGCCAGCGGCAGGCAGGTGGAAGCACCGACGGCGCGGTCGCCGTCGCGCACCAGCACGATCAGGCTGCGCGGCGTGCCGACATAGGTCTGCAGGTAGCGCGCCTCGTACTCGGCCGTGCCGTCGTAGAGGTAGGGAAACTCGCGGAAGACGCTGATGCGCAGCTGCGCCAGCTGATCGATATGGCGGGCGATGTCGGCGCCGCGCAGCAGGTCGACCGTCAGGTTCATTACACCTGTGCCAGCCAGTCCTGCAGGTTGTAGTAGTTGCTGATGCGCGCGACCTTGCCGTCGCGGATCTCGAAGAAGGCGCCGGCGGGCAAGCGGTACTGCTGGCCACGCGCCGGCGGCAGTCCCTCGTCGGTCGCCAGGTAGCTGCCCAGCACAGTGAATTCGGCGGCGGCGCGGGTGCCACCGGGCTCGGTCAGCACGGTGATGTCGACGATCTGCTCGCGGTAGTTGCGGTTCATGCGCTGCATGAACGCCGCAAAGGCGGCACGGCCGGTTTCCCGGCCGCCCTGGTTGATGTCGTGGATCACATCCTCGGTCAGCAGGTCGAGGAAGCGCGGCATGTCGCCGGCGTTGAAGGCTTCGTAGTAGCGCTGGATCAGCGCGCGGTTGGCATCGCTCATCGCCGCAGTTTAGCGGCTCTCCGCCTAGTAACCCATCTGCTTGGCTGCCAGGTCCTTCATGATCTCCAGCGAGCCGCCGCCGATGGTCAGCACCTTGGTCTCGCGATAGATGCGTTCCACCTTGGCGCCGCGCAGGTAGCCGGCGCCGCCGAAGATCTGCATTGCCTCGTTGGCCACCCATTCCAGCGAGGTGGTGGCGAAGTTCTTCAGCATGCTCAGTTCGGCGACCGGGAACTGCTTCTGGCCGATGCGCCAGGCGGCAATGTCCAGATTGGCTTTCACCGCCTCGTTGCGCATGCGCATGTCGACCAGCTTGTGGCGGATCACCTGGTTGCGGATCAGCGGCTTGCCGAAGGTCTGGCGCTCGCGGGCATAGGCCAGCGATTCCTCATAGCAGACCTGGGCAAAGGCCCAGGCCTGCGCGGCCAGCATCAGGCGCTCGTTGTTGAAGTTCATCATGATCGCCATGAAGCCGGCATTCTCCGGGCCGATGCGGTTGGCCACCGGCACGCGGCAGTTGTCGAAGTACAGCGTCGCCGTGTCCGAGCACCACCAGCCCATCTTGTGCAGCGGCGAGCGCGTCAGGCCCGGCGTATCGCCCTCGATCACCAGCAACGAGACGCCACCCATGCCGTCGCCACCGGTGCGCACGGCGGTGGTGATGAAATCGGCGCGCATGCCCGAGGTGATGAAGGTCTTGGAGCCGTTGACGACATAGTGATCGCCGTCGCGCACCGCCTTCGTGCGCAGGTTGGCCACGTCGGAACCGCCGCCGGGCTCGGTGATCGCCAGCGCGGCGATTTTCTCGCCGGCCAGCACCGGGCGCACGAAGCGCTCCTTCTGCTCGGCATTGCCGACGTGCGCCACCGGCGGCGTGCCGATGCCATGCGACATCAGGCTGGCGATCAGGCCGCCGCTGCCGGCGCGGGCCAGTTCCTCGGTGACGACGATGCCGTAGAACGGATCGACTTCGGTGCCGCCGCAGGCCTCGGGGAAGCCCAGCTGCATGATGCCGGCCTCGGCCGCCTTGCGGTGCAGCTCGCGCGGCAGGGTTTCGGCGGCTTCCCATTTGTCGATGTTCGGAGCAATCTCGCGTTCGACGAAACGACGCACCTGCTGGCGGAAGGCCTCGTGGTCTTCGGTATAGAAGGGATGCTTCATGGTTATATTCGTTACCGTCCGTCGTGGGTCGAACTACGCAGGCGGGAACCATAATGCCGACCGTCAAGCGGGCGCAACAGCTCGCAGACGGTAATAAAAATTATCAAGGAGTCCGAGATGGCCATCGTCGACGAAGCGCTGCTGCCACTGCAGCGTCTCTATCACTGGGAATCCAGTCGGGCGAAGGAAATCTACTTCTCGCAGCCGATAGGCGGCGGGCGCATGCGCGACTACAGCTGGGCCCAGGTCGCGGACGAGGCCCGGCGCATGGCCGCCCACCTGCGTTCCTACGGATGGGAGCCGGGCACGCGCGTGGCGATCCTGTCGAAGAACTGTGCCTGGTGGATCATGTCGGACCTCGCGATCTGGATGGCCGGCTACGTCAGCGTGCCGATCTACCCGACGCTGACCGCCGAATCGGTGCGCCAGATTCTCGACCACAGCGAATCCAAGGCTTGCTTCGTCGGCAAGCTCGACGACTGGCCGGTGATGAAGCCGGGTGTGCTCGCCAGCGGCGTCAAGTGCATTCGCTATCCGCTGTCGCCGCAGGAGGACTATCCGTCCTGGGATGACGTCGTCGCACGCACCGCGCCGCTGCCGGGCAATCCTGTGCGCAGGGCCGAGGACCTTGCCACCATCGTCTATACCTCCGGCACCACCGGCATGCCCAAGGGCGTGATGCACGTGTTCAGCAGCATCGGCTGGGCGGCGCAGGCGATCAAGGAACGCTTCGACAGCCAGCCGGAGGACCGCATGCTGTCCTACCTGCCGCTGGCGCATGTCGCCGAACGCTGGGTGGTGGAATCGGGTTCGCTCAACGCCGGCAGCCGCGTGTTCTTTGCCGAATCGCTGGATACCTTCGCCGCCGACCTGCGCCGCGCGCGGCCGACCGTGTTCATCTCGGTGCCGCGCCTCTGGGTCAAGTTTCAGCAGGGCGTGTTCGCCAAGATGCCGAAGGAAAAGCTTGAACGCCTGCTGCGCGTGCCGCTGCTGAGCGGCTACATCAAGAGGAAGATCCTGTCCGGCATGGGTCTCGATCGCCTGCGCTTCGCCGGTGGCGGTGCGGCACCGATGCCGCCGGCCCTGCTGCAGTGGTACCAGGACCTGGGCCTGGACCTGCTGGAAGGCTATGGCATGACCGAGAACTTCGGCTGCTCGCACAGCAATCTGCCGGGGCAGGGCAAGCCGGGTTATGTCGGTGTGACGTATCAGGGAGTCGAATGCCGCATCGGCGAGGGCGGGGAAGTGCAGATGCGCTCGCCGGCGCTGATGACCGGCTACTTCAAGGAGCCGGAGAAGACCCGCGAGACCCTCACCGAGGACGGCTTCCTGCGCACCGGCGACAAGGGCGAGATCGATCCCGAGGGCAGGCTGCGCATCACCGGCCGGGTCAAGGACCTGTTCAAGACCTCCAAGGGCAAGTACGTGGCGCCGTCACCGATCGAGGACCGGCTGGTGACGCATCCCAAGATCGAGGCCTGCTGCGTGGTCGGCGCCAACTATCCGCAGCCGCTGGGCATCGTGATGTTGTCGCAGGATGCCGCTGACCGGGTGCGCAACACGGCGGACCGCGAGGCCCTGAATGCCTCGCTGACCGAGCACCTGAACCAGATCAACGCGCAGCTCGATCCGCACGAGCAGATGGATTGCCTGGCGGTGGTCACCGAGCAGTGGACGGTGGAGAACGGTTTCATCACGCCGACGCTGAAGGTCAAGCGGCCGGCGATCGAGTGTTCCTACGCGCGGTATTTCGAGACTTGGGTCAGGCAGAAGAAGCCTGTTGTATGGGCCACCCGTGTCTGAGTGACTCAATGTCACTCAGACACGGGTGGCGGGCGGCCACGGATGGCCGCCCCGGGGTTCATTTCGGGAGCTGAAGTCCCGCCATGGATGGCGCCACGGAATGGGCAGTGACGCCGTCCGTGGCGGGACTTCACCGCGCCCATTTATCTCCGGCCCGGCCATCCATGGCCGGGCGTGATCCGCCGCAGGCAATGCCGTTTAGGCATTGCCAAAGCGCGGCGTATCACCCCGCAGCGCCGCAGCCTCCAGCGTGTTCTCCATCAGCATCGCCACTGTCATCGGCCCGACGCCGCCCGGCACCGGGGTGATGAAGGCCGCGCGCTCGCGTGCCGCCTCGAACTCGACGTCGCCGCAGAGCTTGCCGTTTTCCAGCCGGTTGATGCCGACGTCGATCACTGTCGCGCCCGGCTTGATCCAGTCGCCACGAACCATGGCCGGCTTGCCCACCGCGACCACCACGATGTCGGCACGGGCCACTTCCGCAGCGACGTCGGCGGTGAAGCGGTGGCAGCAGGTGGCGGTGGCACCGGCCAGCATCAGTTCCAGCATCATCGGCCGGCCGACGTGGTTGCTGGCACCGACCACCACCGCGGTGCGGCGCTTGAACGGCTCGCCGACCGACTTCAGCAGCTCGATCACGCCATAGGGCGTGCAGGGCCGCAGCTGCGGCAGGCGCTGGGCCAGGCGGCCGAGGTTGTAGGGGTGGAAGCCGTCGACGTCCTTGTCCGGGCGGATGCGCTCGATCACCTGGGTGGCATCGATATGCGCCGGCAGCGGCATCTGCACCAGGATGCCGTCGACGTCGTCGTCGGCATTGAGGCGGTCGACTTCCGCCAGCAGCTGTGCCTGGGTCACCGTCGGCTCGAAATGCACCGGCACCGAGCGGATGCCCAGGTCCGCGCAGCTCTGGCGCTTGCTGCGCACGTAGACCTGCGAGGCCGGGTCCTCGCCGACCAGCACGGTGGCCAGCGTCGGGGCACGGTGGCCGGCGGCGGTACGGGCGGCGACGGCGACGCGGACGCGTTCGCGGACGGTCTGTGCTACGGCTTTGCCATCGATGAGCTGGGCGGCCAAGGAAAATGTCCCGATAGGAGAATGAGGATGATCGGCGCGCATTCTAAATGCCGCTAGAATTCCGCGCCTCATGAATGCCGCCTCCCAGCCCCTGGCCCTTCGCGATCTCGCCCTCCGGCGCGGGCCGCGGCTGCTGTTCGAGGGCCTGGAACTGCAGCTCGCCCCTGGCGAGGTGCTGCACCTGCAGGGCGCCAACGGTGCCGGCAAGACCTCGCTGCTGGAAACCCTGGCCGGCCTGCGCCGTGCTGCCGAAGGTGCCATCGACGGCCGGCCCGAGGCCGGCGGCCTGCACTGGCTGGGGCATCGCAACGCGCTGAACCTCAATCTCTCGGTGCTGGAGAACCTCGAATTCTGGTGCGGCCTCAATGGTGTCGAGCCGGCGGCCTGCCTGCCGGCGCTGGAGCGGGTGGGGCTGGCGCGGCTGCGCCATCGCCTGGTGCGGACGCTGTCGGCCGGCCAGAAGCGCCGTGCCGCGCTGGCGCGCCTGCTGGTGTCGCTGCGGCCGCTGTGGCTGCTCGACGAGCCGCTCGACGGCCTCGACCGCCAGGGCCTGGAGCTGTTCGCCCAGCTGCTGGCCGAACACGCCGCCCGCGGCGGTATGGCGGTGGTCACCAGCCACCAGCCGCTGCCGCCGGGACTGTCCGGCGTGCGCAGCCTGGTGCTCGGCTGATGCGCGCGCTGGCCGCGGTATTCCGGCGCGAACTGCGCCTGGCCCTGCGCTCGCGCATGGACTGGCTGCTGCCGCTGCTGTTCTTCGTGATGGTGGTGATGCTGTTCGGCCTGGGCGCCAGGCCCAAGGACCCGGCGCTGGCCGGCTTCGCGCCCTCGGTGCTGTGGGTCGGCGCGCTGCTGTCGATGCTGCTGACCCTGGACCGCCTGTTCCGCAGCGACTACGAGGACGGCACGCTGGAGCAGCTCTGCCTGGCCGAAGCGCCGCTCACCGCGACCATCGCTGCCAAGCTGCTGGCGCACTGGTTCCTCACCGGCCTGCCGCTGGTGCTGCTGGCCGCGCCGCTGGCCACCGCACTGCAGCTGCCGGATGCCGGCCTGGCCCCGCTGGTGATCGGCCTGGCGCTGGGCACGCCGGTGCTGAGTCTGGTCGGCGGCTTCGCCGCGGCGCTGACCGTGGCGCTGCCGCGGGCCGGCCTGCTGCTGCCGCTGCTGGTGCTGCCGCTGCTGGCGCCGGTGGTGATCTTCGGCGCCGGTGCCGTGCGCGCCGCGCTGGAGGGTCTGGACGCAGGGGCTCCGCTATACTTTCTGGCGGCGGTCCTGGTGCTGTGCCTGACCCTCGTTCCCTGGGCCGCCGCCGCAGCCTTACGCAACGCCTTCGAGTGACTCCCTGATGGCATCCTGGACCTGGTTCCACCGTCTGGCCTCGCCGCCGAGCTTCTTCCGCCTGGCGGACCGCCTGGCGCCCTGGTTCGGGCTGCTGGCCGCCGCCTTGCTGGCCTATGGCTGGATCGACGGCCTGTTCTTCGCGCCCGAGGATTACCAGCAGAAGGATGCCTACCGCATCATCTACGTCCACGTGCCGGCCGCCGCACTGTCGCTGTCGCTGTACATGGGCATGGCCGTCGCCGCCTTCGTCGCGCTGGTCTGGCGCATGAAGCTGGCCGAGGCGGCGATCATCGCCATCGCCCCGGTCGGCGCCAGCTTCACCGCCCTGGCCCTGGTCACCGGCATGCTCTGGGGCAAGCCGATGTGGGGGGCGTACTGGGTCTGGGACGCACGCCTGACTTCGGAACTGGTGCTGCTGTTCCTCTATTTCGGCGTCATCGGCCTGTGGCAGGCCTTCGAGGACCCGCGCGCCGCGGCCCGCGCCTGTGCGCTGCTGGCGATCGTTGGCGTGATCAACGTGCCGATCGTGAAGTACTCGGTGGATTGGTGGAACAGCCTGCACCAGGGCTCCACCATCCTGAAAATGGGCAAGCCCAGCATCACCGCGGCGATGGCCTGGCCGCTGTTCGCCTCGCTGATCGGCGCCTACCTGCTGTCCGGCTACGTCATCCTGCGGCGCCTGCAGAACGAGTTGCTGCTGCGCGAGCGGGGCACCGCATGGGTGCGCGAACTGCTGGGAGCTTCCCGTGTCTGAGGTCCTGTCCATGGGGGGCTACGGCCTGTACGTCTGGGGCAGCTTCGGCTGCGGCCTGGCCGTGCTGGTCTGGAATGTCGTCGCACCAAAGCTGGCCCGGCGCGAACTGCTGCGGCAAATGACGGAAACCGAATGACCAAGCGTCAGAAACGAATGCTCGCGGTCGGCCTGCTGCTGGCCGGCCTGTCGTTGGCGGCAGTGCTCGGCACCACCGCCTTCCGCAAGAACATGATGTATTTCCAGACGCCCAGCGACATCGCTGCCGGTGGACTGCCGGTGGGTGCCAAGATCCGCCTCGGCGGGCTGGTGGAGAAGGGCAGCGTGCAGCGTGGCGATGGCCTGATCGTGCGCTTCAGCGTTGCCGACTGCGACAGCAACCTGCCGGTGCGCTACGAGGGCATCCTGCCGGACCTGTTCCGCGAAGGGCAGGGCATCGTCGCCACCGGCCGCATGGAGCAGGGCGTGTTCGTCGCCGACGAGGTACTGGCCAAGCACGACGAGAACTACATGCCGCCCGACCTGGCCAAGAAGCTGACCACACCCGACGGCAAGCACTCCTGCGCGCCCTTCAAACCCGTGACCCAGCCGGTGACCCAGACATGACCCCGGAGTTCGGCCATTTCGCGTTGATCGCAGCGCTGGGCGTGGCGCTGATCCAGCTGCTGGTGCCGGCCTGGGGGCTGTGGAAGCACAATCCGCGCGCCATGGCGGTGGCGCAGTCGGCGGCGCAGGCGCAGTTCATGCTGGTGGTGGTCTCCTACCTGTGCCTGACCTGGGCCTTCGTGCAGAAGGATTTCTCGGTGGTCTATGTCGCCGCCAACTCGCATTCCGCGCTGCCGCTGATCTACCGCATCAGTGCGGTCTGGGGCGCCCACGAGGGCTCGCTGCTGCTGTGGATGCTGATGCTGTCGGGCTGGACCTGCGCGGTGTCGGTGTTCAATCGCCGCCTGCCGGCCGACATCACCGCCACCTGCCTGGCGGTGCTGGGTGCAGTGTCGATCGGCTTCCTGTCCTTCATGCTGTTCACCTCCAATCCTTTCGACCGTCACTTCCCGGTGCCGCTGGAAGGCAAGGACCTGAACCCGCTGTTGCA
>DATILC010000256.1:0-21038 GCA_035476855.1 Solimonas sp.
GTGGTTGCGCTTTGCGATCTCCGACACCGGCGTCGGCATCGCGCCGGAGCAACAGCGCCGCCTGTTCCAGCCCTTCCACCAAGTCGGCCGCAGCCAGCGCGGCGGCAGCGGCCTGGGCCTGTCGATCACGCGGCGCCTGGCCGAGTTGATGGGCGGCCGCGTCGAGCTGGAAAGCGAGCTGGGCAAGGGCTCGACCTTCAGCGCCGTGCTGCCCTTCCGCACCGCGCCGGCGGACAAGCTGGCGACCCAGCCGCTGCAGGAACGCGTCGCCTGGATCCATGAAACCCACCCGATCTCGCGCCTGGCCCTGACCCACTGGCTGGAGTTCTGGGGCCTGCAGGTGCGCGCCTTCGATTCGATCTCGCGGCTCAATGAAGCGCTGCAGCACTCGGCCCTGCCGGACGTGGTGATCGCCGGGCTGAAGGAAATCTACGCCGACGATCCCGAGGTGCTGGGCCTGTGCCGCCGCTGCGAGGGCCGGCGTCCGCCGTTGCTGATGCTGGTGGCCACCGCCTCGCTGGAAGTGCACCAGAGCCTGCGCAGCGCCGGTGCCGCCGCCTCGCATGCCAAGTCGATGGGTCGCCGCGTGCTGCAGGCCGAACTGATCCGCCTGATCTCCAGCCCCAGCGCCAGCGAGCGCCCGCTGGCCGGCCGGCATGCACTGGTGGCGGACAACAATCCGGTCAACCGCCGCTACATCGCCACGCTCTGCGCCGGCCTCGGCCTGGAGGTGACGGAAGCCGACGACGGCCTTCAGGCGCTGACACAGTGGCGGGCCCGCCCGGGTGAGTTCCTGCTGCTGGATGCGCACATGCCGGAGATGGACGGGCCCACCTGCGCCAGCGAGGTCCGGCGACTCGAATCCGAGGACAAGGCGCGCCCGCGCGCGCGCATCCTGGCGATCAGCGCCTACCTGGAGCCGCATGAGCGCCGCGGCTTCCTCGAAGCCGGTGCCGACGAAATCCTGCTGAAACCCTTCGACGAAAGGCAGCTGCTGCGCGCGCTGGCGCCGGCAGTGCAACCGGGCAGCGCGCCGGTGTCGACCATGTTGACCGAGGATCCGGACCTGCTGGCGCTGCTGCGCGAGGAGCTGCCTCAGCAGTTCTCCGAACTGGAACAGGCCTGCAGCGCCAGTGCGCTGGAGCGTGCCCGCGAGTCAGCGCACCAGTTGCATGGCACGGCTGCCTTCTACCACCTCAACGGCCTGCGCCAGAGCACGGCGGCGCTGGAGCTGGGACTGAAGCGGACCGGCGCGATCGAGGGCGATGCCCGGATCGGCGAACTGCTGCATGCGGTACGCACCTCGGTGGCCGAAACCCTGTCGGACATCGCCCGCAAGAGCGTGGCGAGCCGCGGCTAGGCGTTCCTGGCTTCCCGCATCGCCCGCTTCATCTCTGCCACCGCAGCGGGAAAGCCGACGAACACCGAGCGAGCGACGATGCTGTGGCCGATATTGAGTTCCTCGATTTCGTCGATGCGTGCGATCGCCGCAACGTTCTGCAGGTGCAGGCCATGGCCGGCATGGACCTCGAAGCCGGCCTTGCGCGCCGCGCGGGCGAACTTGGCGATGCGCTGCAGTTCCGCCGCCTGAACCTTGCCGCGGGTATCGGCGTAGCGGCCAGTGTGGATTTCCAGCTGCGGCGCACCGGTCTTCTTTGCTGCCGCCAGCTGGCGCGGATCGGCGTCGATGAACAGCGCGGTGATGATCCCGGCCTTGGCCAGGCGGCGACAGGCGCGACTCACCGCTTCAACCTGGCCGGCAACGTCGAGGCCGCCTTCGGTGGTCACTTCCTCGCGACGCTCCGGCACCAGGCAGGCATAGCGCGGCTTCACCCGGCAGGCGAAATCCAGC
This sequence comes from Solimonas sp., assembly GCA_035476855.1. Taxonomy (GTDB): domain Bacteria; phylum Pseudomonadota; class Gammaproteobacteria; order Nevskiales; family Nevskiaceae; genus Solimonas_A. The sequence continues at coordinate 1,853 of DATILC010000256.1, forward strand.
ATCGCGTCGGTGACCGCCAGTTCCAGATTGACCGGCACCGGGCTGCAGGCCTGCAGGCGCTCGACGTCGTGATCCTGGATATGGCGCCGGTCCTCGCGCAGGTGCACGGTGATGCTGTCGCCGCCGGCGCTGGCGGCAACCAGCGCAGCCTCGACCGGGTCCGGATAGACCGTGCCGCGCGCCTGGCGCAGGGTAGCGACGTGGTCGACGTTGATGCCGAGGCGGAGAGCGGATGCGCTTCGACGATGACTAGATGTCATCGCCGGCATCCGCGAGCGCCCGGCCACGGATGGCCGGGCCGTGTTGGTTGATGAACTTCGGTCTCGCCATGGATGGCTACTCGGCAGTTTGAATCGGCGACAGTTTACCCCGCATCTCGCGCAGCAGCCTGGGCGTCTCCAGTTCGCGGCCGCCCAGCTGGCGGCGGACCAGGCCGCGCATCAGCCGGCGCAGGTCAGCCGCCACCGCCTCGTCGGCGGCTTCTTCCCAGCGCTCGTCGCGCAGGGCCAGCAGCGCCCGGCCACTGCAGCCAGTGGACCCGACGACGAAGCCGCGGCCTTCGTCGTACTCATAGCAGCGGCTGGCATCGATCTCCGCTGGCAGCGGCAGGCCGTAGCCGATATCGGCCAGCAGCCGCGTCTCGAACACCCGCAGGGCAAACTCGGCGTGCTCGCCCTCGAGCCGACGCAGCGTCTCGACGTAGGCGCGCCAGCTGTCAGGATGGGGGTCGTGGCGCTGCAAGAGCTTCAGCACCAGTTCGTTGAGATACCAGGCGTAGAACAGGCGCTCGCCCTTCAGCAGCGTGGCAGGCCCGGCCGCCTCCACCGCCGTCAGCCCGCCCAGTTCGCCTCGCTGGGTCCAGGACAGCAGCAGGGGTTGCAAGGACTGCAGCAGGCCGCGGGTCTTCGAGCGCGGGCCGCGACCGCCCTTGGCGATCAGGCCGACGCGGCCCTGCGAGACGGTGAAGGCTTCCAGCAGCAGGCTGGTGTCACCATAAGGCCGTGCGTTGAGCAACCAGCCGGGTTCGAGCTGGATGCGCTGCAAGAATCTACTCCGGCGTCAGGCCAAAGCGCTTCAGCGCCTTGGGGTCGTCGCTCCAGTTCTCGCGAACCTTGCACCAGATCTGCAGGAAGATCTTGCGGCCGAGCATGCGCTCCAGCTCGCGCCGCGCCGCCGTGCCGATCACCTTCAGCGCCGCGCCGCCATCGCCGATCACGATCTTCTTCTGGCCCTCGCGCTCGACCCAGATCACGGCGTGGATGCGGTCGAGGTTGCCTTCGCGCTGGTACTGCTCGATCTCGACCGCCGTGGTGTACGGCAGCTCCTGGTGCAACGTCCGGATCACCTTCTCGCGGATCAGCTCGGCCGCGGTGAAGGCCAGGTCATGGCCGGCGATCATGTCCTCGGGGTACAGCGGCGGCCCTTCCGGCAGCCGCGCCAGCAGCTCATTGATCAGCGCATCGACGTTGGCACCCTTCAGCGCCGACAGCGGGATGACGAAGGCGAAGTCGCGGCGTGCGCCCAGCTTCTGCAGCAGGGGCAGCAGCTTCTCCTTGTCGGCGATGCGGTCGACCTTGTTGATGATCAGGGCCACCGGTGTCGGCAGGCCCTCGATGCGCTGCAGCACCGCCTCGTCCTCCTCGGTCCAGCGCCCGGCCTCGATCACGAACAGCACCAGGTCGACGTCGTGGATGGCGCCGGCAGCGGCGTCGTTCATCACCTTGTTCAGCGCACGCGGCGCCTTGCGATGCAGCCCCGGCGTGTCGACGAACACGATCTGGCCTTCCTCGTGGTGCAACACGCCCTGGATGCGATGGCGCGTGGTCTGCGGCTTGTGCGAGACGATGCTGACCTTGGCGCCGACCAGTGCATTGAGCAGGGAGGACTTGCCTACGTTCGGCCGCCCGATGATCGTTACCATTCCGCTACGCATTCGACACCAGCCTCGCAATCATCAATTCGGCCGTACGCTGCTCGGCACTGCGGCGGGAAGGACCTTCCGCCTCGGTTGTCCACTCGCTGTCCGGCAGCACGCAACACACCGAGAAGCGTCTCGCATGCGGCGGACCGGCTTCCGCCAGGATTTCGTAACGCGGCAACGGGCGCCCCTGCGCCTGCAGGTGCTCCTGCAAGCGGGTCTTCGGATCCTTCAGCGACTCGGCATCGGGAAGATCGGCCAGCAGGGAGGCGTAAAGGCGCAGGCAGGCTTCCTGCGCCGCGGCGAACCCGCCATCGAGATAGATCGCGCCGATCAGGGCCTCGACCGCATCGGCCAGGATGGAGTCGCGGCGAAAGCCACCGGACTTGAGCTCGCTCTCGCCCAGCCGCAGTACCTCACCCAGTTGCAGCTCACGCCCCAGCATGGCCAGGGTTTCCTCCCGAACCAGGCTGGCGCGCAAGCGCGACAGCGCGCCTTCCTCCGCGGAGGGTTGCTGCGCATAGAGCGCAGCACCGATCACGAAATTCAGCAGCCCGTCGCCGAGGAACTCGAGACGTTCATTGTTCCCGTGCGCAAAACTGCGATGGGTCAGGGCCTGCTGGAACAGCAGGGCGTCCCGGAATTCGTAGCCGAGACGCCGGTTGAGTTCGGGCAACAGGCCGCTCAATTGCTGACTTTGGTCATCTGCACTTCACCCGCGAAATGGATGACGATGTAGACGTTGTAGAACAAGCGTTCCCGGGCTTCATAGTCATACACCATGAAGCGTCCAGTCTCGGCACGCTTGATCTTGATGTCCTTGGGCTTGATCCGGGTAATGTCCTCGATATCCCAGAACCGTTGCAGCGAACGGCGCAGTTCGCCGGCCCCGCCATCAGCCCCGCCCATGTCGGGCTCCGAGGCGACCTTGTTCAGCACACTCACCAATTTGAACTGGTTCATGTAGATCGGGAAGCACTTCGCGCCGACGATGGCAACGAAGGCAATCACGCCGAGCACGAACAGCAGGCCGAACCAGCCCAGACCCTTCTGACGATGACGCAGTTGCATGTGTCCCCTCCCTAGGTTTGATGGTCTTTATTTAATCACGGTTCCGATGCGCGAGAAATCAACCCGCGAGCGCGAGCCGTCCCAGCTCATCCAGATGAAGAATGCGCGTCCGACCAGGTTTTTCTCCGGCACGGTGCCCCAGCGCCGGCTGTCGTCGCTGCCGTCACGGTTGTCGCCCATGGCAAAGTACTCGCCCGGTGGCACGGTGAACTCGAAGTCATCCGAAGGCCGGTTCGGATTGACCAGGATATGGTGCCGCACCCCGGTCAGGTCTTCGCTGAAGCGGTAGACCACCCCCGGCGGCGGCATGCCGTCCACGCCGAACACGCCGTCGGCGTCCAGCGCAGCCGGCTGGCCGTTCACGGTCAGCTTCTTCTCGCGGTAGACGATGTGGTCGCCCGGCAGGCCGACGATGCGCTTGATGAAATCCTTGCTCGGATCAACCGGCCAGCGGAACACCACGATGTCGCCGCGCGTCGGCCCACCGTTGCTGACGAACTTCTGGTGGAACACCGGGTCGCGCAGGCCGTAGGCGAACTTGTTGACCAGGATGAAATCGCCGACCAGCAGCGTCGGGATCATCGAGCCGGAAGGGATACGGAAGGGCTCGGCGATGAAGGAGCGCAGCACCAGCACCGCGGCGATCACCGGGAAGAACGACTGGCAGAAATCGACGATCGCGTTGGGCCGGACCTCGGGGCCACGGCGCGGTGCCAGCAGCCACTTGTCCAGGGCCCAGCCGATGCCGGTGACCAGCGTCATCAGCGCCAGCAGCACCGCGAAATCGAAGTGAAAGTCGCTCATCGGGCTCAGTCGTCCGTTTACTTCTTCTTGTCCACGCCCAGCACGGCGAGGAAGGCTTCCTGCGGGATTTCCACCGAGCCGACCTGCTTCATGCGCTTCTTGCCCTCTTTCTGCTTGTCCAGCAGCTTGCGCTTGCGCGAGGCGTCGCCGCCGTAGCACTTGGCAGTCACGTCCTTGCGCAGCGCCTTGACCGTGCTGCGCGCGATGATCTTCGAGCCGATCGCCGCCTGGATCGCGATGTCGAACATCTGGCGATGGATGACTTCCTGCATCCTCTCGCAGAGGTCGCGGCCGCGCGGGTAGGCGTTGTCGCGGTGCACGATCGTCGCCAGCGCGTCGACCTTGTCGCCGTTGACCAGCACGTCGAGCTTGACCAGGTCGCCGGCGCGGAACTCCAGGAACTCGTACTCGAAGGAGGCGTAGCCGCGCGACACGCTCTTGAGGCGGTCGAAGAAGTCGACGACGACCTCGGCCAGCGGCATCTCCACTTCCATCTGCACCTGGGAACCGAGGTAGCGCAGGTTGCGCTGCGTGCCACGCTTCTCCATGCACAGCTGCATCACCGAGCCGACATAGTCCGGCGGCATCAGCACGCGGGCGACGATGATCGGCTCGCGGATTTCCTGCAGCGAACCCGGCTCCGGCAGTTCCGCCGGGTTGTCGACCTTCTTCACCTCGCCCTGCGTGGTCAGCACCTCGTAGACCACGGACGGCGCGGTGGTGATCAGGTTGAGGTTGTACTCGCGCTCCAGGCGCTCCTGCACGATCTCCATGTGCAGCATGCCGAGGAAGCCGATGCGGAAGCCGAAACCCAGCGCGGTGGAATTCTCCGGCTCGAACTGCAGTGCGGAATCGTTCAGGCGCAGCTTCTGCAGCGACTCGCGGAAATCCTCGAAGTCCTCGGCGTCGATCGGGAACATGCCGGCGAACACGCGCGGCTGCACCTGCTTGAACCCGGGCAGCGGCTCGACGCTGGCATTCGACGCACGGGTCAGCGTATCGCCGACCGGGGCACCGAAGATGTCCTTGATGCCGGCGATGATGAAGCCGACCTCGCCGGTCTCGAGCTGCTCCTTGAACACGCGCTTGGGCGAGTGCACGCCCATCATCGTGATTTCGTAGTCGCGGCCGGTGGACTGCACGCGGATCTTCTCGCCCTTGCGGATCGAGCCGTTGACCACGCGCACCAGCGACACCACGCCGAGATAGTTGTCGAACCAGGAGTCGACGATCAGCGCCTGCAGCTGCCCGTCCGGGTTGCCCTTGGGCGGCGGCAGCTGCTGCACCACGGCCTCGAGCACCTGGTCGACGTTGAGGCCGGTCTTGGCGGAGATGCGGATCGCGTCCACCGCGCTGATGCCGATGACCTGTTCGATCTCGTCGGCGACGCGCTCGGGCTCGGCGTTCTGCAGGTCAACCTTGTTCAGTACCGGCAGCACCTCGAGGTGCTGTTCCAGCGCGGTGTAGCAGTTGGCCACCGACTGCGCCTCGACGCCCTGCGAGGCATCGACCACCAGCAGCGCGCCCTCGCAGGCAGCCAGCGAACGCGAGACCTCATAGGAGAAGTCGACGTGGCCTGGCGTGTCGATGATGTTGAACTGGTAGATCTCACCGTTCATGGCCTTGTAGTGCAGCTGCACCGCCTGGGCCTTGATGGTGATGCCGCGCTCGCGCTCGATCGGGTTGTTGTCGAGCACCTGCGCCGTCATCTCGCGCAGCTCCAGTCCACCAGTCATCTGGATGAAACGGTCGGCCAGCGTCGACTTGCCGTGGTCGATGTGCGCGATGATGCAGAAATTGCGGATGTTCGATTGTTTCATGGGGGTTTGCGGCGCGAGCACACAGATGCCGCGAAAAGGCCGCGCAGTATAGCTTTTAGCGCCCCAGGACGCTGGCGACGCGGGCGGCGTCCAGCCGGGTCTCGCTGAGCAGCTCGCCACCCTCCCCCAGCAGCACCGGAATCGAGCGACCGTAGCGTTCCTGCCAGTCGGCCCGGGCGTCGACGTCGGCCCGCTCCAACTCGAAGGCCTGCGGCCCGAACTCGGCCAGCAGGTCCTCTTCGAGTTCGTCGCAGAGGCAGCAGCCCTCGCGCGACAGCAACAGCAGGCGTGGCTTCGGCAACGCGCCTTGGCGATGCCTAAATGGCATCGCCTGCGGCGCCGAAGGCCCGGCCATGGGTGGCCGGGCGGGGGGTAGATGGGCGAACGGCAGTCCCGCCATGGATGGCGTCCCTACTCATGGTTTCTTCGCGGCCGCCGCCACCGGCACATCCAGCGCCAGGAACAGCGGCGAGCCGCGGCGCTGCACCAGCAGGGGGATGGTCTGGCCTGGCGTCAGGCGCCCCACCACCTCCTCGAAACGGCTCGGCGAGCCGGTTTCCTGGCCAGCCGCCTGCAGCAGGATGTCGCCCGGACGCACGCCGGCGCGGGCGGCCGGCCCTTCCTGTACCTCGGCCACCATCACGCCGCTGCCCAGCAGCTGCGCCTCGCGGCGCTCCGCGTCGCTCAGGGCGCGGATCACCAGGCCCAGCGGCGCCGGTGCGGCGGCGGCAGGCGGCTGCCCGGTGGGGGGCTGTTCGCTGAAAGCCTGCTCGCTGTCCGGCTGCAGCACGCCGATCTCGACCTTCACGGTCAGCTGCTTGCCCTCGCGCAGCAGCTTCAGCGCCGCAACCTCGCCCGGATCGGTGATGCCGACCAGCGGCGGCAGGGCGGTGGAACTGGCCAGTTCGGTGTCGTTGTAGCTGAGGATGATGTCGCCGGCGAGCACGCCGGCCTTGGCCGCCGGGCTGCCCGGCATCACCCGCGCCACCAGGGCGCCCTCGGGCTTTTCCATCTTCATCGCCACGGCCAGGTCGCGGTCGACCTCCTGCACCACCACGCCGAGCCAGCCGCGCTTGACCCCGCCATGCTCCTTGAGCTGGCGCGCGACCTTGGCCGCGACATCGATCGGGATCGAGAACGACAGGCCCTGGTAGCCGCCGGACTGCGAATAGATCTGCGAATTGACGCCGATCACCTCGCCCTTGAGGTTGAACAGCGGCCCGCCGGAGTTACCCGGGTTGATGGCGACGTCGGTCTGGATGAAGGGCACGTACTGCTCGGTGATCAGGCTGCGGCCCTTGGCCGAGACGATGCCGGCGGTCACCGAGTAGTCGAAGCCGAAGGGCGAGCCGATCGCCAGCACCCACTGTCCGGGACGCAGCTTGCTGGCCTCGCCCAGCTTCACCGCCGGCAGGTCCTTGGCCTCGATCTGCAGCAGCGCCAGGTCGCTGGCCTCGTCGCTGCCGACCACCTTGGCGGTGAACTGGCGGCGATCCAGCAGGCGCACGATCACTTCCTTGGCATCGCGCACCACGTGGTAGTTGGTCAGGACGTAGCCGTCCTGCCAGAGGATGAAGCCTGAGCCCAGGGACTGCGGCGTGTTGTCCAGCGGCCCCTCGTCCTCGGCGCCCTCGCCCTGGTGTTCCTCGAGGAAGCGCTTGAACCACTCGGGGGCGTTCTCCAGGCCGTCCTGGTCCGGCTGGCCGCTCAGCGGCTCGCCGCCCGGCGGGTCGGCCACCACCGTGCTGATGTTGACCACCGAGGGCGATACCTGCTCGATCAGGTCGGAGAAATCCGGGGCAACAATCACCTCCCGCTCGCGCTTGCAGGCAGACAGCGACAACAGGACAGCAACAGCAAGCAGCCGCGACAAGGGGGCGGCAAGGCGCATGAAAAACTCCGGCTCGGGGGGCGCGATCAGCGGGTCAAGCCGGATTTCAAAGGAAATGCCACGGAAATTCAAACTTTTCCGCGAATCAGGGCTGACAGGAACGGCAATCTTCAGGGTGCAGCGGGGGCCTCGGCAGTGGCCAGCGGCTTGGCGCCGTCGCCGATCATGCGCACGGTTTCCTGCGGCGCCTCACCGACCACGGTCACGTGCAGGGTCCCGACCTGGCGCCGGTAGGCATGGACCGTCCCCATCTGCGACACGCGCTGGCTGACCGGCGCAACCGCACCGGTCTTGCGGGCACTGAACACGGAAATGGCCGACAGGCCGTCGGACAGCACCAAGTGCTCGACCGTACCGCGGCCATTGGGCAGCGGGCGCATTTCGCGGAAAGCCACGCGATAGCCCGGCGGCAGCCGGTCCAGCTGCAGGCCGGCACGCACGACCACGCCCGGCTGCGGCAGCGGCGGGTTTTCCACCATCTGCACCACCTGGCGGGTCTCTCCCGGTGCCAGCTGCGGACGGAAAGCCTCGTCCGGGATGGTGGCCGGGAATTCGATCTCGGTGAACATCATCTGCTCCAGCACCTCGCCCTCGCGGCCGATCATGCTGACCTTCAGCGGCACTGCGCTGTCCTGGTCGGCCCAGATCTCGTAGCCATAGCGGAACTGGTCGCGCGGCACGATCGCCAGGCCCTGGCAGTTGCGGCCGGCGACGCGGGCGGTGCCGAGGTCCCTGAGTTCGTAGACCTGGGTGATCTGCTGCAGGCGTTCCGGCGACAGTGCCGGGAACAGCGCCTTGGGCGTCGGCAGGTTCATCGTGAGCTTGCGGTCTTTCGGCAGCAGGCAGATGACCTTGTTGTTTTCCTTGAGGATTTCGCGCGGATCGCCGTTCAGGGACTGGACCCGCTCATGCTCCATGCCGTCGCGGAAGCGATGCGTCACCCGCATCGTCTCGAGCATGTCGTCGCCGCGGTAGATGATCACGCCCTGGTAGTTGCTGCCGCGGGCAGCCTCGCCGATGCGGACCAGGAACTCCGCCGGATCGGCGGCAAAGACGGCCGGTGCCAGCGCCAGCCCCAGGACCCCAAGCAGCGCGCGACCACGCATCAAGGCTGCTCCTCGGACTGCGGCCGGTAGACCGCGTTATGGGCTGCGAAGCGGGCATACGACAGGGTGCCGCCCATGCCGCGGCTGGCTGCGGCGCTGTTGTGCTCCATCAGGTAGCCGGACAGATCGTCCTCCTGCTCGGCCTCGGCAGAGACCATCTGCAGGTTGCGCGGACGGACAACCGGGATGGGGAGGGAAACGGGGGAGGAAACCTGGGGAATGAAGCTGCCGGCAGCCTGGCTGCCGCGCTGCTGGACCTGCGGCATCGCCACCAGGACGGCGGCGGCGCCCATCGAGGCAGCAACGGCAAATCCGGCGAACGGCTTCCAGCGACCGCTGCGGGCCGGACGGCGGCTGTCGAGATCGGTGACCTTGTCGCTGACCGGCAGCGGCGCCTCGTCCAGGCCGGCCATGACCCCGGAACAGATGCAGGGCTGGCCCTTGCGTACGCGGGTACCTTCGGCGGCCTCCCGGGCCATGCGCAGGCGGCTGTAGGCGCCCTTCAGCTGCGGCGACCGCTCCATCTCCGCCAGCAGGCGATCAAGCTCTTCGGGACTACATTCGCCATCCAGCAGCGCGGAGAGGGTTTCTTCAGACATTGGGCCTTACCTTGCAACCTGAATATACGCTTAACCGCAAAAACCGGAGAAAGTTCCCGGCTACCGGATCAACGGAAATGCTGCACCTCTGCATGGTCATTCCATCAGCGGCTTGATTACCGCATCGATGGCCTCGCGGGCGCGGAAGATACGTGAGCGGACCGTACCGATCGGGCAGTCCATGATCTCCGCGATTTCCTCGTATGACAGGCCGTCCAGCTCGCGCAGGGTGATGGCCTTGCGCAGATCCGGAGGAAGTTTGGCTATCGTCTCGGCCACCTTGTACTTGATCTCCTCCGAAAGCAGCTTTGCTTCCGGGGTATCCACGTCACTTAGATGCTCGGTATGCCCATACAGTTCCGCATCGGCAATGTCGATGTCGCTGCCGGCGGGCCGGCGGCCACGCGAGACCAGGTGGTTCTTGGCGGTGTTGATGCCGATGCGGTAGAGCCAGGTGTAGAAGGCGCTGTTGCCCTTGAAGCCATTGAGGGCGCGCCAGGCCTTGATGAAGGTTTCCTGGGCGACATCGGGCGCATCGCCGTCGCCGACCAGGCGGCTGACCAGTTGGATGATTTTGTACTGGTATTTGCGGACCAGCAGTTCGAACGCGCGCTTGTCCCCGTTCTGTGCCCGGGCGACCAGCTGTTCGTCAAGTTGTTCTTCGCTCATCGCGCTCGCGCCGTTCCGCGGCCTTTCGACAAGGCAGCCTTGAACGGCTAAGTTAGGTTCCCGAAAATTCGCGGCCGCCGGTTGTGTTGTTGTGCAACGAACGCAGGCGGTTCATCTAATCTGACCGGCGATTCTAGCATCCCGCCCATGAGCCATACGGAAGTCCTCATCATCGGCAGCGGTGCTGCCGGCCTGTCGCTTGCCCTGCGCCTGGCCCAGGCCGGGCGGCAGGTCTGCGTCGTTTCCAAGAGCCAGCTCAGTTCCGGCTCCACGCTGTGGGCCCAGGGCGGCATCTCCGCCGTGCTCGACGCCTCCGACTCGCTGGAGAACCATGTCAGCGACACCCTGGTGGCCGGCGCCGGCCTCTGCGACGAAGCCGCCGTGCGCTTCACCGTCGAGCGCGGCCCCTCCTGCATCCACTGGCTGCTCGAACAGGGCGTGCAGTTCACCCGGGACGAGGACGATTCCACCGGTCGCGGCCTGCACCTGACGCGCGAGGGCGGGCATTCGCATCGCCGCATCGTGCATGCCGCCGACGCCACCGGCCGCGCGGTGGAAACCACCCTCGCCTCGCTGGCCGCGGCGCATCCCAACATCCGCGTGCGCGAGCGCAGTGTCGGCGTCGACCTGATCGTCGATCCCGCCAGCAAGCGGGTCCAGGGCGCCTACCTCTACGATCGCGACAGCGGCCATGTCGAGACCGTGGCGGCCAAGGCTGTGGCGCTGTGCACCGGCGGCGCCAACCAGGTCTACCTCTATTCCAGCAACCCCTTCGGCGCCTCCGGCGACGGCATCGCGATGGCCTGGCGCGCTGGCTGCCGCGTCGCCAACATGGAATTCATGCAGTTCCACCCGACCTGCCTGTACCACAAGGATTCGCGCAACTTCCTGATCAGCGAGGCCCTGCGCGGCGAAGGTGCGGTGCTGCGCCTGCCCAACCCGGACGGCAGCGCCGGCGAGCGCTTCATGCCGCGCTTCGACCCGCGTGCCGAACTGGCGCCGCGCGACATCGTCGCCCGCGCCATCGACCACGAAATGAAGCGCCTCGGCCTGCGCCACGTGCTGCTGGACATCACCCACCAGCCCGCCGACTTCATCAAGAGCCACTTCCCCAGCATCTACGCGCACTGCCTCGAACTGGGCATCAACATCACCCGCGAGCCCATCCCGGTGGTGCCTTCGGCACATTTCACCTGCGGCGGCGTACTCACCGACCTGCATGCGCGCACCGATGTCGACGGCCTCTACGCGATCGGCGAGATCGCCTGCACCGGCCTGCATGGCGCCAACCGCCTGGCCTCGAACTCGCTGCTGGAATGCCTGGCCTTCGCCTCGGTCGCCGCCGAAGATCTGCTGAAGACCCTGGACCAGCGCCAGCTGCCAACCGACCTCAAGCCCTGGGACGAAAGCCGCGTCACCGACTCCGACGAGGATGTCGTGGTGTCGCACAACTGGCTGGAACTGCGCACCTTCATGTGGGACTACGTCGGCATCGTGCGCACCACCAAGCGCCTGGAGCGGGCGCAGCACCGCGTCGAACTGCTGGCGCGCGAAATCCAGGACTACTACGGCAACTACCGCATCACCGCCCACCTGCTGGAACTTCGCAACCTGGTGGTCTGTGCGGAACTGATCGTGCGCTCGGCGCTGACACGCAAGGAATCACGCGGACTGCACTACACGCTGGACTACCCGCATACGCTGGCACGGGCGATGCCGACCATCCTCGATGGCCGCAAACCCTAGAGAAAAGCCTTGGCCACGGATTTACACGGATTACACGGATTTTCAGAAACAGCTAAAGCGCTGCTGTTGGCTTATCCGTGTGCATCCGTGTCATTCCGTGGCAGAAACGTCTTTTCGGATTTAACGCAACGACCCGGTGTACTTCCCCGGGATCGGCAGCGGCGACGCCTCGTGCTCGACACCGTTGACGTAGGCCGGTGATGGCGCCGGGGCCGGCTTCGGCTTGACCCCCAGCACCACCTCCTCGAAGCGATCCGCCAGCCGCAGCAACTCGTCATCGCCGCCCCTGCGCGCCAGCTTCAGGATTTCGCGCGCGTAGTCGGCGTTCTGCGCCATCCACATCGCATCGGTGATGCGACCCGTGCAGTGCCGCAACCGCACATACATGCGGGTCGACAACGCCAGCTTGTCACCGTCGGTCATGGAAACCTCCCCTGTCCCGGGCGGCGCGCGGCCATTGCCGACGCGCGCCACCCACATGCCACCTTCCGCTGCCATGTCTGCTTCCTTCAGACAATCCGTTCGCCGTGCAGCGCCAGGTCCAGCCCGGCCTGCTCTTCATCACCGTTGACGCGCAGGCCAACCGTGAAGCGCAGCAGCAGCAGGATCATCAGCGTCATGCCGGCGCTGTAGAAGAAGGTCGCGAAGGCCCCCACTGCCTGCACCAGCATGCTGGCCTCGGCGCCCGAGATCGCCTTGCTGGAGAACACGCCGGTCAGCAGCGCACCGACCATGCCGCCGACACCATGGATGCCGAACACGTCGAGCGAGTCGTCGGCACCGAGCAGGCGCTTGAGCCCGGTCGCACCCCAGTAGCACAGCACGCCCGCCGCCAGGCCGATCGCCAGTGCACCGCCGACATCGACGAAGCCCGAGGCCGGGGTGATCGCCACCAGACCCGCCACCGCACCGGAGCAGGCGCCCAGCAGCGAGGCGCGCTTGCGCATGATCCACTCCACCAGCATCCAGGACAGCACCGCGGTCGCGGCCGCCACCTGGGTCACCAGCATCGCCATGCCGGCGCGGCCGTCGGCGGCCACCGCCGAACCGGCGTTGAAGCCGAACCAGCCCACCCACAGCAGGGAGGCGCCCATCAGGGTGAGGGCCAGGTTGTAGGGCATGAAGGGTTCGCTGCCGTAGCCATCACGCCGGCCGAGCATGTAGGCGCAGACCAGACCGGCGGCACCGGCATTGATGTGCACCACGGTGCCGCCAGCGAAGTCCTGTGCGCCCAGCGTCGCCAGCCAGCCGCCCGGCTCCCACACCCAGTGCGCCACCGGCGCGTAGACCAGCAGCGACCAGGCGGTGACGAACAGCAACATCGCCGAGAAGCGCATGCGCTCGGCGAAGGCGCCGGTGATCAGCGCCGGCGTGATGATGGCGAAGGTCAGCTGGTACATCACGAACACCGACTCGGGAATCGTCGGGGCGATCGGGCTGACGCTGAGCTGGCCGGCCTCCTTGAAGTAGCTGAGGCCACGCAGCAGCAACTGGTCGAAACCACCGATGAAGGGTGAACCCGGGGTGAAGGCCAGGCTGTAGCCCACCACCACCCACAGCACCGTCACCAGCGCGCAGACCGCGAAGCTCTGCAGGGTGGTGGCCAGCACGTTCTTCTTGCGCACCATGCCGGCGTAGAACAAGGCCAGGCCCGGGATGGTCATCAGCAGCACCAGTGCCGTGGCGGACAGCATCCAGGCGGTATCACCGGCGCTGATCTGGTCGAAGGCCACCGATGCGGCCGCGGCCGGGCCTGCCGGCAGCAGGGCCATTGCCGCCCCGGCAGCACGCAGCCCACGTGATCTCGAAGATAGATTCATGATTCCGCTCTCCCTTTTCCAGGTCTTCATGAGACCTGCCGCATTCGTCATGCACGGGCAATGCCAAGCCGCCCGGCAGGCCGGGCGGCTTGGGTTTTGCGAGTGGAATTGCGCGCTTGCGTCAGCCGACGCGGCGCAGCGCTGGCTGTCTTACGCGGCGGCGCAGGCGTAGGACATCAGCCGGGCACGCAGACGGCGCAGCGGATCGGCGCCGAGTTCGTCGCCGAGCACCACACGGGTGCGGCGCGCGCCGGACTTGAGGCGGAAGTTCAGCACCATCATGCTGGCGTGGAGGCAGCTGCTGCCCAGCAGTTCGGCCTCGGCCTTGCGGCCGGAATGGTCGAACACCAGCCACTGGCCATCGGCCTGCCAGACCAGGCGCGACAGCGCGCGCGGGCCGAAGCCGAACACGGCATGGCGACGCAGCCACAGCCACGACAGGCCCAGGCCGCCGCCGATCAGCAGCATCGGCAGGCCCGGCTGCAACGACAGCAGCAGCAGCACCAGCGGCAGCACATGCGCCAGGAACAACCAGCGATGCGCCCGCAGCGAGGGCCGCAGGTTCAGGTCAATGGTGGATACGAAGCTGTTCGACGACATCGGCGTAAATCTCGGGAGGCTGCTCATAGCCCATTGCCCAGGCCCAGAGATCCGGGTCCTCGGTGGTTTGCAGCATCTGGATGAACAGGGCGCGTTCGGCCTCCGTGGCCGACGGCCAGCGCCGCGCGTAATAGCGCTCGGTCAGAACGTCCAGTTCCTTCATGCCGCGGCGCAACAGCCAGCGGAGTTTGCCTGGTTCCATCATGGTGCCCGCGGTGACAGCGGCCGGGTCGTTCAGACCCGGCGCTCCACCAGCATCTTCTTGGTCTCGGCGATCGCCTTGGCCGGGTTCAGACCCTTCGGGCAGGTCTTGGCGCAGTTCATGATCGTGTGGCAGCGGTACAGCTTGAACGGGTCTTCCAACTCGTCGAGGCGCTGGCCGGTAGCTTCGTCGCGACTGTCGACGAGCCAGCGGTAGGCCTGCAGCAGGACCGCCGGACCGAGGTAGCGGTCGCCGTTCCACCAGTAGCTCGGGCAGCTGGTCGTGCAGCAGGCGCAGAGGATGCACTCGTAGAGGCCGTCGAGCTTGGCGCGGTCCTCTTCCGACTGCAGGCGCTCGCGCGTCGGCGCCGGCGAGTCGGTCTTGAGCCAGGGCTCGATCGAGGCCAGCTGCGCGTAGAAGTGGGTCAGATCCGGCACCAGGTCCTTGACCACCGGCATGTGCGGCAGCGGGTAGATCGTGACTTCGCCGCTGACCTCTTCGCAGGTCTTGGTGCAGGCCAGCGTGTTGGTGCCGTCGATGTTCATCGCGCAACTGCCGCAGATGCCTTCGCGGCAGGAGCGGCGGAAGGTCAGCGTCGCGTCCGTCTCGTTCTTGATCTTGATCAGCGCGTCCAGAATCATCGGGCCGCAGCTGGCCATGTCCACCTCGTAGGTGTCCATGCGCGGGTTGGCGCCGGTGTCCGGATCGTAGCGGTAGATCTTGAAGTTGCGGACCTTCTTCGAGCCTTCCGGGGCCTTGTGATGCTTGCCGGCGGACTTGTCGAGCTTGGAATTCTGCGGGAGCGAGAACTGTGCCATTGCGTGGATTCCCTATTTTCTTGAGTCGACGCGATCAGTACTTGCGGGCAACCGGCGGGATGTGTTCCACGTCGTTGTCCAGCGGCTGCATGTGGACCGGGCGGTAGTCGATCTTCACCTGCTTGTCGCCGGTGCGCCACGCCACCGTGTGCTTCATCCACTGGCTGTCGTCGCGGTCCTTGATGTCGTCGCGGGCGTGGGCGCCGCGCGATTCCTTGCGGTTCTCGGCGCCGACGATGGTCAGCAGCGCCTGGCCCAGCAGGTTGTCGAGTTCCAGGGTCTCGCAGAGGTCCGAGTTCCAGATCATCGAGCGATCCGACACCTTGACGTCCTGTACGAAGTTGTCGATCACGCCGTTGAGCTTGGTGACGCCTTCCTGCATCAGCGGGCCGTCGCGGAACACCGCGCAGTGCTTCTGCATGGTCTTCTGCATGTCGAGGCGGATCTTCGCGGTGGCGGTGCCGCCCTTGGCGTTGCGGAAGCCGTCGAGACGCGCCAGTGCCTTCTCTTCCGAGGCGCCGCTGATCTTGCGGTGCGTCGACCCCGGCTTGACCAGCTTGGCGGCCTGGATCGCGGCGGCGCGGCCGAACACGACCAGGTCGAGCAGCGAGTTGGAGCCGAGGCGGTTGGCGCCGTGCACCGACACGCAGGCGGCTTCGCCGACGGCCATCATGCCCGGCACCACGGAATCCGGGTTGCCGCCCTTGAGCGTCACCACTTCACCGGTGTACAGCGTCGGGATGCCGCCCATGTTGTAGTGCACCGTCGGGACGACCGGGATCGGCTCCTTGGTGACGTCGACGCCGGCAAAGATCTTGGCCGACTCGGAGATGCCCGGCAGGCGCTGGTGCAGCACTTCCGGACCGAGGTGTTCGAGATGCAGGTGGATGTGGTCGGCTTCGTCGCCGACGCCACGGCCTTCGCGGATCTCGGTGGCCATCGCGCGGCTCACCATGTCGCGCGGGGCGAGGTCCTTCACGGACGGCGCATAGCGCTCCATGAAGCGCTCACCCTTCTGGTTGGTCAGGTAACCGCCCTCACCACGCGCACCCTCGGTGATCAGGCAGCCCGAGCCGTAGATGCCGGTCGGGTGGAACTGCACGAACTCCAGATCCTGCAGCGGCAGGCCGGCGCGCAGCACCATCGCGTTGCCGTCGCCGGTGCAGGTGTGGGCAGAGGTCGCCGAGAAGAAGGCGCGGCCGTAGCCACCGGTGGCGAGGATGGTCTGGTGGGCGCGGAAGCGGTGCAGCTTGCCGGTGGCCAGTTCCCAGGCGAGTACGCCGTGGCAGGAACCGTCCTCATCCATCAACAGGTCCAGCGCGAAGAATTCGATGAAGAACTGCGCGCGGCACTTCAGGCTCTGCTGGTACAGCGTGTGCAGCATGGCGTGGCCGGTGCGGTCGGCGGCAGCGCAGGTGCGCTGTGCCGGCGGGCCCTTGCCGAATTCGGTGGTCATGCCGCCGAACGGACGCTGGTAGATCTTGCCGTCCTTGGTACGCGAGAACGGCACGCCGTAGTGCTCGAGCTCGATGATCGCGGGAATCGCCTCGCGGGTCATGTACTCGATCGCGTCCTGGTCGCCGAGCCAGTCGGAACCCTTGACGGTGTCGTAGAAGTGCCAGCGCCAGTCGTCCTTGCCCATGTTGGACAGCGCGGCGGAGATACCGCCCTGCGCCGCGACGGTGTGCGAACGCGTCGGGAACAGCTTGGTGATGTTGGCGGTCTTCAGGCCGGCCTCGGCCAGACCCAGGGTGGCACGCAGACCCGCGCCGCCGGCACCGACGACAATGGCGTCGTACTCGTGATGAACGATCTCGTATGCGGACATTCTTGTATTCCCGATTTAGCCCAGCGCGACGCGCAGGACAGCGAAGATGCTGGCGACGCCGACCACGGCGTGCAGGAATTTCTGGCCGATCAGCGCGGCGAGCTTGAGGCCCTCGTGGTGCACGTAGTCCTCGATCACCACCTGCACACCCAGCGCGGAGTGGTACAGCATGGTGCCGAGGAACAGCACCAGCGCGATGGCGACGGTGGGCGCCGACACCCAGTGGCGCACGGCGTAGAAATCGCCGCCGGCCAGCTGCGCGACCGAGAACACGAACCACAGGCTCAGCGGGATCAGGGCAACGGCCGACAGGCGCTGCACCCAGAAGTGATGGACGCCATCTTTGGCGGAACCGAGGCCGCGGGCGCGGCTCAGGGGGGAACGCAGGCTCATGGTGATCCCCTCAGAGTGCGTAGGCGACGGCCCATGCAGCGGCCGTGAGCAGGAAGGAAGCGAAGACGACGGCATAGCCGCTCTTCTCGGCGGTCTTGATGTCGAAGCCGCGGCCCATGTCCCAGAACAGGTGACGGATGCCGTT
This sequence comes from Solimonas sp., assembly GCA_035476855.1. Classification (GTDB taxonomy): domain Bacteria; phylum Pseudomonadota; class Gammaproteobacteria; order Nevskiales; family Nevskiaceae; genus Solimonas_A. The sequence continues at coordinate 19,283 of DATILC010000256.1, forward strand.
GCCGAGGTGGTACATCAGCGCCCAGGTCCAGCCGAACAGCAGCAACTGGCCATACCAGGCGGTGAGGCAGTGCGCGAACTGCGCGTAGACGATCGGACCGCTGGCCAGGGCAATCAGCCAGCCGGCGACCAGCAGGGTGCCGACGCTCAAACCCACACCGGTGATGCGGTGGATGATCGAGAGCATCGAGGTCCACTGGAAGCGGTAATACTGCCCCAGCATGAAGGGTGACAGCGGGCGGTTGTCCGCAGGCGTTTTCGTGGTCATTCCGGCTCCCAATTATCCGGGACGTGAACTGAGGTAAAACTCAGAAGTCGATACAGCGCCCGTTTTTCTCCCAGTCACCGTAGCGCGTCGGGTCGGGTCTGTCGGTGCGACCACCGACTTCGGACTCAGGCTCGGGCGCAGGCTGCGTCTGTTCCAGCAGTTTCGCGAGGGAAACCACCTCTTCCGGCTGGGTATCACCGGCGATATTCGGATCAGGCAAAGGCGACACGGAAATTTCTAGGCTGCAAAGCCGTAATAGTGTGACAAACTTCTCTTGTGCACCGCAACGTGAAATTCCTGTGAAGGCCTGCATCCCGCTCACCGAACTCGTCTATATCCGCGTCCAAGGCGCGGATGCTGAAAGCTTTTTGCAGGGACAGCTGAGCAATGACCTGCGTCTGCTGACGCCGTCGCGCGCGCAGATTTCCAGCTACAGCAACCCCAAGGGCCGCATGCTGGCGGTGCTGCACCTCATCCGTTCCGGTGAGGCACTGCTGCTGGAAGTGCATCGCAGCGTCGCCGAAGCCACGCTCAAGCGCCTGCGCATGTTCGTGATGCGCGCCAAGGTGACGCTGGAGCTGGACCCGGGCCTGTCGGCGCTGGGACTGATCGGCGCAGAGCTCCTGTCGCAGCTCGACCTGCCCGCGCCGTCGGAACCGCTGGAATGCAGCGCCCGCGACGGGCTGGTGCTGATGCGCCGCGCCGGCGCGCTGCCCCGCTGGTCGCTGCACGGCCCGCTGGAACAGCTGGCGACGCTGGCGGCGAAGCTGCCGGCCGGCGATTTTGCCGACTGGAAGCGCGCCGAGCTGCGGGCCGGCGTGCCGACGGTCTACCCGGACTCGCGCGAGCTGTTCGTGCCGCAGATGGCCAATCTCGACGCGCTGGGCGGCATCAGCTTCAACAAGGGCTGCTACACCGGCCAGGAAATCGTCGCGCGCCTGCATTACCTCGGCCAGCTCAAGCGCCGCATGTTCCTGTGCCACGCCGCCGTCGCCGAGCCGCGCCCCGGCACGCCGGTGTACGACGGTGCCGGAGATGCACAGGCGGTCGGCGAGGTGGTCGATGCGGTGGCCGACGGCGATGCCAGCCTGCTGAACGTCGTGCTGCAGCTGTCCCACGCCGGCTCGACACAGCTGCGCCTGGGCGCCGTCGACGGTCCGGCCCTGGGCCCGGCGCAAGCCCTGATCTGAGGGGCATGGCTGGCCCCGGCGGCGCATCTCCCGCCGGCAACGCTCCGTTATAGTGCGGGTAAGCCAAGGAGCCCCGTCATGCGCCTGTCCGTAGTCTGCTGCGCCGCCCTCGCCAGCCTGATCAGTGTCGCCAGCCACGCCTTCGAGCCGGAGCGCGCGAGCCTGGCCAGCGTCGCGCAGCACCGCCTGCCGGCGCCGGCGCTGACGGCGGCGATCGCACAGGCCCGCAGCAGCCCGCTGGCCTTCGCCTCCGGCATCGACATGGGGCTGGACCAGGCCGACGGCAGCTGGGACCAGCC